>CAZAHL010000216.1:0-12884 GCA_964484845.1 uncultured Chryseolinea sp.
AATATGGAGAAACAACGACGGATGGCCGCTACACACTGCTTCCGAATTGTTGTTTAGGTACGTGTGATTGCGCCCCTGCATTAATGATTGATGATGACCTATATAGAAATCTGACAACGGACCAACTGGATGAAATTTTGGACAAATATGAATAGTAAATGGTCCATCGACTATGGACTATCAACCAAAACTTAACATTTTCAACAAATGGAAAAACCTCTAACCCAACACATCCGCGCAGACCATCGACCACTCACTTTACAAGAGTATGAGAAGGTTGGAGGTTATCAGGCCGTGCGCAAAGTGTTGAAAGAGATGACTCCAAAAGCAGTGACAGAATTGGTTAAAGAATCAAACCTGAGAGGAAGAGGTGGAGCAGGCTTTGGCACGGGTATGAAATGGAGTTTTGTTCCACTCGATGCACCAAAACCAAAATACCTTATCGCCAATGCCGATGAAATGGAACCGGGAACATTTAAAGACCGGATACTATTAGAAAGTACGCCACATCAACTGATTGAGGGAATGATACTGGCAGCCTTTGCTATTCAGGCCGACATCTCTTATATCTATTTGCGATGGGCTTATAAAACAGCCGCACATGTCATTACAAATGCTATAGAAGAAGCTCAACAAGCCGGGTATCTCGGAAAAAATATTCTCGGTTCAGGATTCAGTCTGGAGATGCATCTTCATACAGGAGTAGGCCGATACATGTGCGGAGAAGAAACAGCACTTTTAAATTCATTGGAAGGTAAGCGCGCTACGCCAAGGGCAAAGCCACCATTTCCACAAGTCAGTGGTCTGTTTGGCAAGCCCACAATCGTGAATAATGTAGAAACATTATGTTGCTTACCTCACATTATTAATAATGGTGCGGATTGGTTCAAGCAACTAAGTCTTACGGCTGACGCTGGCACGAAAATATTTGGTGTAAGTGGTAAAGTAAAAAGACCAGGAGCCTGGGAGTTGCCTATGGGAGTAACGATGCGCGAATTGATTGAAGAACATGCTGGTGGAATGCAGGATGGATTAAAATTCCGAGGCGCATTACCGGGTGGAGCTTCTACTGATTTCTTAGTGGAACAACATCTGGACGTAAAGATGGACTATACCTCCGTTGCTGCTGCAGGAAGCCGGTTGGGCACGGGTACACTGATCATTCTCGATGACAAAACTTGTCCGGTCGGTTTTGTAAAAAACCTGGAGCACTTTTTTGCACAAGAGTCATGCGGGTTTTGTACACCCTGCCGTGAAGGACTTCCGTGGGTAGAAAAAATACTGACAGCAATTGAACATGGAGAAGGGCGCACTGAAGATTTGAAGTTGCTGGACTTTCATACAAAATACCTAGGACCCGGAAATACATTCTGCGCCTTTGCACCTGGAGCAATGGAACCATTGCAAAGCGCATTGAAATATTTCCGAGAGGATTTTGAGAGGCATATTTATGAAAAGGTGTGTACGTACGAAGCGTTATCCGTAACACATTAATCATAGCACGGGTCTTTCTTTGCGCCATTCCGTCTTCGCGGTTAAATTTTTACCGCAAAGGCGCTGAGACGCAAAGAAAATATTACGTCCAATTAAGGGCAGGGTAAAACATGACAGTAAGAATAAAAGATTACGAATTTCAGATAACAATGACGCTCTACAAGGTGTGTACGTATGAAGCATTGTCCGTTACACATTAATTATAGCACGGGTCTTTCTTTGCGCCATTGCGTCTTCGCGGTTAAATTTTACCGCAAAGGCGCTGAGACGCAAAGAAAATATTACGTCCAATTTAAGGGCAGGGTAAAACATGACAGTAGGAATAAAAGATTACGAATTTCAGATAACCATGACGCTCTACATCGATAACAAACCTTACGAAGTAAAGCCCGGCAAGAACCTGCTGGAGACTTGTCTTACGCTGGGGTTTGATCTGCCTTACTTCTGCTGGCATCCGGCGCTGGGTTCTGTAGGTGCGTGCCGTCAATGTGCTGTAAAAGTATTTAAAGACGAAAATGATAAAAAAGGAAGGCTGATAATGTCGTGCATGGAACCCGTTGCAAATAATCAACGTATTTCAATTCAAGATCCGGAAGCGCACGAATTTCGCGAGCACATAATCGAATGGCTGATGACTAACCATCCACACGATTGTGCAGTATGCGATGAAGGGGGCTCCTGCCATCTCCAGGATATGACGGTAATGACCGGTCATGCTTACAGGAGGTTTATCTACAAAAAGAGAACCCATAAAAATCAATATCTCGGTCCGTTCATTAACCATGAAATGAACCGATGCATCCAATGCTACCGTTGCGTCCGCTTCTATAAAGATTATGCAGGAGGCAATGACCTCGATGTTTTTGCTTCAAAGAGTAACGTGTACTTTGGAAGGCATGAGGATGGAGTATTAGAAAGTGAGTTCAGCGGAAACCTCACAGAAGTCTGCCCGACGGGAGTGTTTACGGATAAAACACTGAAGCAGCATTATACCCGGAAATGGGATCTCACAACCGCTCCCTCCATCTGTCAGCATTGTAGTTTGGGCTGCAACATCATAGCCGGTGAACGGTATGGTGAACTGCGTTCGATCACGAGCAGATATAATGGAGAAGTCAATGGTTATTTCATTTGTGATCGAGGACGTTTTGGCTACGAATTCGTAAATGCACCTACCCGAATACGCAAACCTCTTCTTAATAAAGAAGAAGTGGATAAAGTAAAAGTGATTCAGGAAATAACTGCATTACTCTTGAATTCAAAGGTGATTGGCATAGGTTCTCCACGTGCATCTCTCCAATCCAACTTTGCATTAAAAACGTTAGTAGGCCAGGATAATTTTTATCATGGCGTGTCGGA
This sequence comes from uncultured Chryseolinea sp., assembly GCA_964484845.1. Lineage (GTDB taxonomy): Bacteria > Bacteroidota > Bacteroidia > Cytophagales > Cyclobacteriaceae > Chryseolinea. The sequence goes on from CAZAHL010000216.1 coordinate 2,854, forward strand.
AAATGAACATGACCTTGCTAATCTGGTGATCAAAGTATTGAGCGAGGGACCTGCACGAACCTTGACAATGAAAGAAGTAGAACAGGCTGATGCAGTTTTCATTATGGGCGAAGATTTGACTAATACCGCTCCCATGTTGGCGCTCGCGGTGCGGCAAAGTGTACGGCAGCAACCTTTGCAAGAAGCAACAAAAGCTAATATTCCAATATGGAATGATGCGGCTGCACGTGAACTTATCCAGGATAAAAAAGGTCCACTTTTTATTGCAAGTGTTCACGCGACTAAACTTGATGATATTGCTACACAGACTTTCAAAGCTCCTCCCGATGAAATTGCACGTCTTGGATTTGCGGTGGCACATGTCCTCGACAATGATAGTCCGGAAGTAGAGAATCTTACGGAGGAAGTAAGAAATCTGGCGCAGAAAATTGCCAGTGTCTTATCAGCTGCTAAGCGACCCGTTATTATTTCGGGGGCATCCTGTGAAACGGATCATGTAATCGAGGCATCTGCTAACATTGCCTGGGCCTTGAGCAGAAAAAATAAAGATGCTGGAATTGTGCTCACACTTCCCGAGTGTAACTCATTAGGTTTGGCGATGATGGGCGGCTTCCGGCTTGAATCAGCATTTAATGCTGTGCTGAGTGGCCATGCAGATACGGTGATAATCATGGAGAACGATCTTTATCGACATGCCAAGACATCGGTCGTTGATGAATTTTTGAAAACATGTAAAAATGTGATTGTCCTTGACCACTCGCATAACGCAACGACGCAAAAAGCAAACTTCTTAATCCCTGCTGGAACTTTTGCGGAATCGGACGGCGTACTCGTAAATAACGAAGGACGGATGCAGCGATTTTTTCAAGTGTATGAATCTGAGGAGAGGATCCAGGAAAGTTGGCGTTGGCTATTAAACATTGGGATGTCATCAGGAAATGACGGGATGATGCATTGGAAAAATTTTGAAGACATCACACAGGCAATTGCAGACGATGAGCTTTTATTGAAAGGTATAAATCAGGTAAGCCCTCCTGCAAACTATCGCATCAATGGACAGCGTATTCCCCGCGAGCCACATCGTTTCAGCGGCCGAACAGCAATGCAAGCTAACGTCAATGTAAGCGAACCGAAACCTCCGATAGATCCGGATTCACCCTTATCATTTACAATGGAAGGTCTCCGAGAATTACCACCCTCTTCAATGATACCTTTTTTCTGGTCACCAGGGTGGAACTCCGTCCAATCCATTAATAAATACCAACAAGAAGTAGGCGGATCGTTGCGAGGGGGTGATCCGGGTGTCAGGTGTTTTGAACCCATTCAAAGCGAAAAGATTAATTATCTCATCTCTGAACCCGAAATTTTTATTCCATGGAAGGGCCATCTTTTGATGGTTCCGCTTCATCATATTTTCGGTTCTGAGGAATTAAGCGCTCGCTCCCCTTCTATTAAAGAGCGTTCTCCGAATGCTTATGTCATGGTCAATACAGAAGATGCGCTTGAACTACAAGTTCAGGAAAATCAGCTGTTGTCATTTGAGGTTGATAGTCAATCTTATCGATTGCCTATAAAATTGAGCGCAGCGATGCCAAAAGGTGTGGCTGGATTACCCTATGGTCTACAGAATCTACCTTTTGTTGAATTACCAGCGTGGGGAATTCTAAAAAAAGAATAAGATGGATGAAGCAACACTAAATCATTTGCTTATCGTTGGCGGTGTCCTTGGCGGACTGCTCATAGTTGCTCCCGGACTTATCTGGTTAGAGAGAAGGCTATTGGCCTTGTGGCAAGATCGATATGGTCCGAATCGTGCTGGCCCGTTTGGAGTCTTTATCGTGCTGGCAGATACAATAAAACTTTTCTTTAAGGAAGACTGGATTCCCCCGTTCGCGGATAAGGTCGTTTTTGTCATGGCACCGGCCATCGTTATGATTACAGTCTTCTTAAGTTTTGTAATCATTCCCTTTGCACCGGGTATCATTGTAGCAAATCTGAACATTGGCATTCTTTTCTTTTTGGCGATGTCCTCCATGGGGGCTTACAGTATTATACTGGGCGGATGGGCATCCAATAATAAATATGCATTACTCGGGGCCATGCGTGGTGCAGCGCAAATGATATCGTATGAAGTTTTCATGGGCCTTGCATTAATGGGTACAGTATTGTTAGCTGGTTCTTTTAGTTTGGTTGATATTGTTGAAGCACAAAGAGGAATGTGGTATGTGATTCCGCAGTTCATTGGGTTTATTATTTTTTTTATAGCAGGTATCGCAGAAACACATCGGCTGCCCTTCGATATCCCGGAAGCAGAAAGTGAACTTGTTGCCGGATTTCATTCGGAATATTCAGGAATGAAATTCGGGATGTTTTTCGTTGGCGAATACCTGGGCATTACGTTGATCTCCGCCCTGACCGTCTGTTTATTTTTTGGCGGATGGCTCGGTCCGGATTTTCTGCCGCCGCTGGTATGGTTTGTTTTGAAAACATTTGCCTTTATCGGTCTATTCATTTTACTGCGTGCATCGTTGCCCCGACCTCGATACGATCAGCTAATGGAATTCGGATGGAAGATATTGCTGCCGTTGACATTGATTAACCTGATGGTGACGGCGGCGATTGTGTTGATAAGGGAGGGTTAGAGTTGGAAGATTGGAAGATTGAAAAATTGGAAGATTAAAAAATTGTAAATATTATGTTCAGTATCATTCGTAGTATGTGGATCACGTTTATGCATATGTTTCATAAACGAGAAACAGTTCAGTATCCTGAACAAAAAAATAAACTCTCAACCCGATGGCGAGGAAGAATTGTTCTGACACGCGATCCAGATATGGGTGAGCGGTGTGTTGGCTGTTACCTATGTGCAGCAGCCTGTCCGGTAGATTGCATTTCATTGCAAGCAACCGAAGATGAACACGGACGAAGGTATCCGGAGTTTTTCCGCATCAATTTTTCACGGTGCATTTTCTGTGGCTATTGTGAAGAAGCATGTCCCACCTATGCTATTCAATTGATACCCGATTTTGAAATGGCTGAATACAATCGACAAAATCTGGTATATGAAAAAAAAGATTTACTTATCGACGGACAAGGAAAATATCCCGGATACAATTATTATAAAGTTGCGGGATTGGCCATCGGAGAAAAAGGTAAAGGCGAAGGCCAGAATGAAGATCCTCCTGTGGATGTTCGAAGTTTATTGCCGTGAAACGGGAAGTAATGGGCAATGAGCAATAAGCAATGAGCAATGAGCAATGAGCAATAAGCAATAAGTAATAAGTAATAAGCAATGAGCAATAAGCAATGAGTAATAAGTAATAAGTAATAAGTAATAAGTAATAAGCAATAAGCAATGAACGGATAACGATTAACTATTAACGGATAACTGCATGCAATTAACATTTTATACTGCTTCTGCAATTGCTGTAATCGCTACAATCATGGTGATCATTAATCATAATCTTATTCACGCGTTGCTGTATCTGGTGGTTTCTTTCCTGGCAATAGCCGTGGTGTTTTATATTCTAGGAGCACCTTTTGTCGCCGCCCTGGAAGTGATCATTTATGCTGGTGCCATTGTGGTTCTGATCATTTTTGTAATCATGATGCTTAACCTCAAAGCGGAAGCGGTGGAACAGGAACGGCAATGGTTAAGCCGCGGCATCCTTATTGGACCGGCAATTCTCTCCATCATTTTGCTTGCCGAGTTACTTTACATTATCACAGCCGGAGAAACATCTGTTTCGAATTATCAGGATGTTGATGCCAAAGCCGTGGGCATGTCCTTGTACGGACCTTATGTTATCGGTGTCGAATTGAGTGGAATATTGTTGATGGCCGGAATTGTGGGTGCATATCACCTGGGAAGACAAAAGAAGAAAATTGTTCACCGGTTTTTGGAAAAGATTGATGAGTAGTTAATCGTTAGCGTGATGCGTAACAGATAACTAATTATGAGAATTTCTCTGCGTCTTTGCGGTTTAAAATTTTTTACCGCTAAGACGCAGAGAAGAATACATTAACATAAGGACTAACAGATAACAATGAATAAAATACCGATAGAATCTGGATTGATACTGGCAGGCATACTTTTCATGCTAGGTCTCATCAGTGTGCTGATCAGACGCAACATTATCTTTATGCTCATCTCCGTTGAGATCATGTTAAATGCAGCTGGGCTGGCTTTCATTGTTGCTGGCGCGAAATGGGCCCAGGCAGACGGACAAGTAATGTTCATCTTTATCCTGACCATGGCTGCAGCTGAAGTTTCGGTAGGCCTGGCGTTGATTCTCCAGATCTATCATCAACTTAAAACATTAGACAGCGATGCCGCAAATAAGATGAAAGGGTGACCATGATTAAAGGATTTCTTGATTAATAGGATTGATCAACGAGTGACATGTGTGCGTTTAAGATTTAATTTATCTGATTAAAGGATAAAAAAATATGAAAAAAACCTTATGATCGAGCTAGTGTGGCTTGTGCCGACTTTACCCTTCCTTGGGGCCTTTATTCTGATCGTTATTGGGACGAGAATCTCTCGCCCGATGGTATCCATTATCGGAGCAGGGAGTGTAGGTCTATCAGCACTTATTGTCATTTTAATTGGTGTCGATTTTATTTCTTCATCTGCAAATTCCTTCCATCAGGTCTTGTGGAATTGGATTGATGTCGCAGGGTTTAAACCTTCCTTTACCCTTTACCTGGATGCTCTTTCGCTGGTATTTATTTTCGTCATAACTTTCGTAGGCTTTCTTATTCATCTCTATTCGACCGAATTTATGGCGGAAGATGAAGGATTCTCCAGGTTCTTTGCTTACCTGAATTTATTTGTTTGCGCTATGCTGATCTTAGTCCTGGCCGATAACCTCGTACTCATGTACCTGGGCTGGGAAGGAGTTGGACTATGCAGCTATTTACTGATTGGCTTCTGGTATGAGGAGAAAAAAAATGGTGATGCAGCTCGCAAAGCTTTTATTGTGACCCGTGTCGGTGATACTGCTATGGCTATCGGATTGTTTATGCTATTTGATATTTTCGGCACTTTAACTATCCAGGATATCTTAACACGAGCTCCCGATGTTTGGCCCGTTGGATCACAAACTGCCATGGCTATTGCTCTGTTGTTATTGGGCGGCGCCGTTGGCAAATCAGCACAACTTCCCTTGCAAACCTGGTTGCCCGATGCTATGGCTGGACCTTCTCCCGTGAGTGCACTAATTCATGCAGCCACCATGGTTACCGCTGGTGTATATCTGATCGCACGCACGCATGTTATCTTCGAGCTAGCACCGGTGGCGCAACAATGCGTAGGGATTGTTGGTGCGTCCACTTTGTTGCTGGCGGGATTCAGCGCCCTCACGCAATTTGATTTGAAACGCGTGCTTGCTTATTCAACAATCAGTCAGATCGGCTACATGTTTCTCGCATTGGGGGTTGGGGCGTGGTCAGCGGCCATTTTCCATTTTATGATCCACGCTTTTTTTAAGGCATTGTTATTCCTTGGTGCTGGAGCAGTGATCATGGTGCTGCATCATGAACACGATATGTTTAAAATGGGCGGACTAAAAAACAAACTTCCCGTTATCTATTGGACTTTCTTGATCGGTTCGGCCTCGCTGGCAGCATTACCATTTATAACAGCAGGCTTCTATAGTAAAGACGCTATTTTATGGCTTGCATTTGCAGGAGAAAAAGGAAACATCTGGTTTTTCGTGGCAGCGTTGATTGGTGCATTCATCACTTCAGTCTACACCTTCAGGATGGTTTTTATTACCTTCTTTGGAGAAGCTAAAACAAACATAGGCCATCCTATAGGAAAATCAATAACCATCCCGTTGGTTATACTGGCGGTTCTTTCATTGGTAGGTGGTTTTATTGAACTTCCCCATACCCTCGGACATCTTGAATTGTTCTCTGATTTCCTGAAGCCAGTATTACCGGCCATTACGCTACGCGACGGCGCATCAACAAATACAGAGTGGATAATTCAGGTGGTCACCGCCCTCCTTTCTCTTAGTGGAGTGTATCTCGCTTACTATTTCTATGTAAAGAAGCCGGAGCTTCCACATCAGCTAAAAAGATCAGTTGAAGGTTTTCACTATATCTGGTTTACAGGCTGGGGTTTTGATGCTTTATATAACACTTTGCTTGTCCGTCCTTTTGTTTTTTTGGCCACTGTCAACAAGCGTGATGTAGTCGATAAGTTTTATGCGCTACTAGTTTCATCGGCAGATTTTCTGCACGATGTATTTGCAAGAACACAAGGAGGTATTCTTCGGTGGTACGTCATGAGTATTGTCATAGGGGCTATTTTAATTTTAACCTTAGGGCTATTGTTATGATACTACCCGGATTTATCATCATACTCATGACCGGTGGGCTGTTTGCCTGGTTCGCAGAACGATGGAGCCCCATGCTTTCGCGATGGATATCCGTAATCGCATTGCTCTTCAATTTTATCACCGCCCTATTTCTATGGACTCAGCAACCTGAATTGATTGAACTCTCTCAGTCATCGTGGCTTGCTAAATACACTTTGCCCTGGATACCGGCTTTTGGCATTAGTTTCAGTTTAGCACTTGACGGATTGAGCCTGTTAATGATTTTACTGACCTTCTTTCTCGGCATTCTTGCTGTGCTTACGTCCTGGCATGAAATACAATACAGGATCGGCTTCTTTCATTTCAATTTATTGTGGGCATTGGCTGGCATCACCGGCGTCTTTTTAACTATGGATTTGTTTCTATTCTATTTTTTCTGGGAAGTTATGCTTATCCCCATGTATTTTCTCATTGCCATTTGGGGACATGAAAACCGAAGATATGCGGCATATAAATTTTTCATCTTCACACAGGCTAGCGGGCTTCTTATGTTCCTGGCCATTCTTGGTTTATACTTTGTTCATGGAGATCTAACGGGCACTTACACCTTCGATTATTTTCAATTGCTAGGGACAACATTTTCGCCAGAAGCTGGCCGCTGGTTAATGTTAGGTTTTCTGGCAGCATTCACCGTCAAATTACCGGTAGTGCCTTTTCATTCCTGGTTACCGGATGCACATTCCGAAGCCCCCACAGCGGGTAGTGTGATCTTAGCTGGCTTGCTGCTCAAAACAGGTGCTTATGGTTTATTGCGATTTGTTGTTCCATTATTTCCGGGCGCCGCCCATGAGATCGCACCGTGGGCCATGTTACTTGGAGTAATTGGAATTCTTTACGGTGCCGTGCTCGCTTTTTCTCAAACCGATTTAAAACGGCTCGTAGCTTATACGAGTGTGAGTCATATGGGGTTTGTCATGTTAGGTGTTTTTGCTTTCAACGAATGGGCTATGCAAGGGGTAGTCATGCAAATGATAACACACGGTATTAGTACAGGAGCGCTTTTCATTTTAGCAGGATCTATCTATGAGCGGATTCATACCCGTGATATTGAACAGATGGGCGGTTTCTGGAAAAAGATGCCTTTCATGGGAACGATTGGACTTGTCTTTGCAATGGCTTCACTCGGTCTACCGGGGTTGGGAAATTTTGTCGCTGAATTTTTAACCTTGATCGGCGCGTGGCAAACAAGTCATAAGCTTACGATTTTAGCCACCATAGGATTAGTTGCAGGAACTATCTATTCCTTGCGGATTATCCAAAAAGTATTTTACGGCAAAGAAGAAAATCTCCGCGTGCTGAATGATCTTTCTTTACGGGAAAAACTGATTCTGGTACCCCTAACAATAGTGATCATTTGGCTGGGATTATTTCCGCAGCCCGTGCTGAACACGGTCAAGGCATCAATTGATTCGATGAAAAGGGAGCAGTCTACAACCCTTAGTCTAGAGAATCAACCGTCAGCCGAAAAAACGCGAGAAGGAGGTACCGATGAATAAGACTGATTTTCTTAGCATCATTCCTCTTTTTATACTCACGAGCGCAGCCATTCTCATTTTGTTTTCCATTGCTGTAAAACGAAATCATAAAGTGATCTATGTGATAACAACGGTATCGCTGGCTGCTGACTTTGCTTACCTGGCGATATACAAGGCCACGGCAACCTGGGCGATCGAACCGCTATTTATTTTTGATGGCTTTGGTACATTCAACACGGGGCTGATATTATTAACCGCACTGGCCGTGACCATGATCTCCTATGCTTATTTTGAACAACGTGAAGAAAGGAAAGAAGAATATTATATTTTACTTATCCTTGCTACGCTCGGTGCTGTGGTACTGGTGATCAGCAAGCATTTTATTTCACTCTTTCTTGGGTTGGAAATTCTGAGTGTATCTCTTTACTCCATGATCGCATACCTCCGTAAGCGTGAGCGTTCCGATGAGGCAGGAATCAAATATTTAATATTAGCAGCATTTTCATCGGCATTTCTTCTCTTCGGTATGGCACTGGTTTATGCCGAGGTAGGCTCTATGGAATTTTCCGGAATAGCCCGGTACCTATCATCTTCATCGCAGATGCCTCTCATCGTGTTTGCTGGTTTTGGATTGATGACTGTAGGGATTGGATTTAAATTAGGTGTCGTCCCCTTTCACATGTGGGCAGCCGATGTATATGAAGGTGCACCGGCACCTGTAACTGCTTTTATTGCAACCGTCTCAAAGGGGGGCATGATGGCATTGTTGGTTCGCTTTTTCACACAGATCAATGGCTATCAATATCACGCATTGATTTTAGTCTTTACGGTCATTGCCATTGCCTCGATGTTTATTGGCAATTTTTTGGCCCTACGTCAAAGTAATGTCAAGCGCGTACTCGCCTATTCTTCCATTGCGCACATAGGGTACCTGTTGGTTGCGTTTTTAGCCGGAGGTAAATTAGGGGTTGAAGCTGTTAGCTTTTACTTGGTTGCTTATTTTATAACGACGACGGGAGCCTTCGGGATTCTGGCTACGTTATCCGATAAGGATCGGGACGCTGAAATGCTGGAAGATTACAAAGGATTGTTTTGGACTCGACCCTGGACGGCCACAATCTTTACCGCTATGCTACTTTCTTTGGCAGGCATTCCGCTAACTGCCGGTTTCATTGGTAAATTTTACATTGTAGCCGCAGGTGTAAATGCGCATCAATGGCTTCTCGTTGTAATGCTTGCTGTTAACAGCGCCATTGGATTATATTACTATATCAAGATCATTGCTACCATGATTGAACGATACGAAGGAGAGCGAGAACCGGCTGATCAATTGCACCCTTCTGTTTATATTGTAAGCGGTGTCACCATGGCCATTCTCACCTTACTACTGATATGGATCGGAGTGTTTCCAAATGTCATAATGGTACTCATTCAAGAGTTGGTTGCCACGAGCTAAGTCCTTAATTAATTTCAATCGATTGTTCCCGAGTTATTTTTATAGTATATTCAAATAAGCAAAATCAACGGCCATGCAATTCCATCCAAATGAGCTGTTTTTGGTATATGACCCCCACTCCAATGTAGGTAAGCAAACGAGAGCACTCGCGCATGATATTTGTTCACATATCAATGAAGTGGATGTGGTTCACGAAAAACTTTCACCCACATATTGGAAGGAAATTATAACGATGGCGGGTGTACATCCAAATGACCTACTTGACCACTCTCACCCGGATTATAAATCAAAAGTTTCTACAAATACCTATACCATGGATGGTTGGCTCGAAGTGCTCGTACACGATGGGTATTTGGTGATGTATCCAATAGTAATCTTCAATTCCTGTGCTGTCGTATGCCATACTCCAACAGATATTATGAAGCTCAAACCCAAACCTTTAGAGAAAGTACTCCCTCACCTAAAAAACAGTCATTAAGGGTATTTTGAATTTGGACATTGAATTCTTCCTCGTCACAATAGATCCGCACAAATAATATTATTGAATACGCAAGGAATAAAGCGTACCCCTTCGACATTCGACATTCGGCGTTCGACATTCGCACCTCCGTAAAACTACATTGCAAGAATAAGTCATCGCGCATTTCATAGCTCCCCTCCCGGGTGGCCCCGCATGTTTCATCCGGGCTGCACCCAATCCGCGCAAACCCACTG
>CAZAHL010000217.1:0-12850 GCA_964484845.1 uncultured Chryseolinea sp.
GCATCCTGAATGTTCACCTCCGGGTTTATTTTTATTATAGCGACATTTAAATTATCTTCTGAAAGATGAAAAAGCGATGGCTGCACCGGACTGTACGGCGACTCGACAAGCAGGTTTTTCACTATTCCGATAATGGTGTACGGCTTATCTTTCCACCGGATAATTTTTCCGATCGGGTCTTTCAGCCCAATAAATTTCACCGCAGATTCATTTAGAATAAAGGCGGATGAATCCGATGCAAAATCTCTTGAAAAATCTCTGCCTTCTTTAATCTCCCATCCGATCGTTTTTCCATATTCATGGCTGACTGCGTTGTTAGGAAAGTCAACAGCCTGGTTAGGATCTTTACCCTCCCAGTCAAACTCAGTATTGCTATTCCGCACCGCGGTAGTAGGGCTGCCAGACTCAGCCATTTCTATAATGGCGCCTTCATTTTTTAATTCTGTTCGAATAACTTCAAAGTGCTTTTTTCTGTCGCTGTTCAGACTCACATTAATTAACCCATCGCGGCTGTAACCTATGGGTCTGTTCTGAGCGTGTTTTACTTGCTTGTAAACCACAATAGTGCCAATGATCAGTGTAATCGAAATAGTAAATTGCACCACTACTAATGCTTTGCGTGGTATGGAGGCGAACCGGCCTGCGTGGAATGTACCTTTCAATACTTTCACAGGTTGAAAAGATGACAGGAACAAGGCAGGATACAGCCCTGCAAACAAACCCGTAACCACACTGAAGCCGATACCGGCCAGCCAGAACATCGGCTCGGCCCAAAGAATAATAATCTTCTTGTCAGCAACTTCATTGAACTTAGGTAGCATCAGCACGACAATAAACAATGCGAAAAAAAATGCAAAAACAGAGACCATAACCGATTCGCTGAAGAACTGCGCGATCAGCTGACTTCGTAGCGAACCAATGGACTTCCGGATACCCACTTCCCTGGATCTTTTTTCTGATCGTGCTGTACTCAGGTTCATGAAGTTGATACAGGCTAGCAGCAAAACAAACACACCTGTAATTCCAAATAGCCATACATTATCAATCCGTCCTCCCGTGTTGATACCGTTTTTAAAATCGGAATATAAGTGCCATTTATTCATGGGATGGAGAAACACCAAAGGTTTTAAACGCTTTCTGTCTTCTGGTACATTATCCAGCATGACATTGCTGATTTTCGCAGACACTTGTTGGATATCGGCACGATCTGCGATCTGTACAAAAGTTTGAGTAAAATTGAATCCCCAAGGGTCCTGCATTTCCTTGATCCACGGATTCTGGCTAAGGTATAACTCCCACGACAATATGAACTTGAGATCTCCGAAAGAACTGTTGTCGGGAATATCTTCATAAACACCTGCTACCTGTACATCCGAGCGATCATCAATGCGTATCATTTTACTCATCGGGTCATCTTCTCCGAAGTAGGACTTTGCAACGGATGCGGAAAGAAATATGGCATTCATATTTTTTAAGCCATCCTTTGAGCCGTGTATCATTTTCAGGCCCAGCATATCTGCCACCTGTGGTTCAAAATAGTTTCCCGGGTGCGAGAGCATCTTATCACCGAAGGTTAATGTGTGGTGACCGTTCCAGGAGGATTGTGAAACGTATTTGAAATCAGTGCCGTAAACATTACGTATCTCCTCTGCCATGACTGCCGGAATGGATAACTCAGTGCCAATCTGGCCATTGGAAACGTCATGATGCATCACCTGCGCAATGCGATCATGATTAGGATGGTAGGAATCAAAAATAAGTTCATCGTGTACCCACAGCCCGATCAACATCGCCACCGCCATACCGAGAGCAAGTCCGCCAATATTGATAAACGAATATCCTTTGTTCCTCAAAAGATTTCTCCACCCGATCTTGAAATAGCTTTTATACATACTGTAGTTATTTAAATTTTTATATCCTTCCGCCGGCCTGATAATGCCTGGTCTGAAGAGCAGTAACACATCGATAATAAATTTCCAGTCCGCCTTTCTTTTTCCCAATGTTTTCAGACGTACCCGGTAAACCTCCATCAAGTCTCCCTCAATGTAATCGACCATCTTTGGGTCGCAGTACCAGTGGAAGAAGCGAAGGAAGAATTTGGGAGGATTGTGTTTCGTCATTCTGCTCGTAAACTTTTTACTGGATTTACAGTTGCTGCCTGCCTGCTCTTATAACTTATTGTTAAAATACCGATGAGAGTTATAGCTGCTCCGGAGGCAACAAATAACTCCCAGCCGATATCGACACGATAGGCGAATCCCTGCAACCATTCCGATAGCGCCGCGTACGAAATAACACCGGAAATAATGCTTGCAATAAGAATAAGCTTTATAAAGTCTTGGGATAGAAGCAATAAAATGTTTGAGACCGATGCGCCGAGAATCTTTCGGATACCAATCTCCTTCGTTCTTTGTTGGACCGTGAATGAGGCTAATCCAAAGAGTCCCAGGCAGGATATCATGACGGCAAAGCCACAATAAACATGAAATAGATTAACCACATTTTTGTCTTTCGTATACTGTGCGTCATAGAAGCTATCGAGAAAGAAATAATCGAATGGGTTTCCGGGAAAGAATTTTTTCCAGGCATCTTGAACCGATTGAATGGAAGCGGAAATATTTTCCCCAGTAACGTCATTCCCAAGTTTTATGGAAAGGTTAGGGCCTCCTCCTGCAGAAAGAAGAAGCGGTAAGATTTCATCCTTTGGTGATTGCTGATGAAAGTCGTTGATTACGCCAACGATACGACATTGATTTTCTCCCCAAAAAATGAGGTTATCAATAGCCTCATCCGGTTTGCTATAGCCCAACGTTTTCAGGCCTTCAAGATTCAAAATGACGGGCTCGATTTTGCTGCCGAACTTACCGGAGGGATAATCAGATTCAATAAAATTTCGTCCTGCTACGAGCTTCAGACTGTAGGAATCAATAAAATCGGCATCTGCAATATTGATTACAAAATTCCACTTGGGTGAATCGGTGCTTTGTTCTTTGCGTACTTCGCCAGTCCAGCCGATGTCCTCGCCCGGAATAGCACTCGAGTTGGTTACCGACGTAATGATCGATTGGGCTTGCAAATGAGTTTTGAAATTGGAAAGCTGACTGGCGTAGGTAGATTCGATTACCGTCGGCGCTTTGATAATAAGTGTTCTTCGAATATCAATGCCAAGGTCCTGACCTTGTAAGAAGCGGAATTGTTTGTTGAAGACAAGCACAGCCGATGTCAACCCAATGGCGCACGTAAACTGAAAAACGATCAATGTTTTCCGTAACGAAAATCCATGTTGGCTTTCTATGAACTTGCCTTTCACCAGGAGAGCAGGATTGAAAGATGAGATAGTCCATGCAGGATACCATCCGGCGACGACTACTCCTACGAAGAGAAGCGAGAGAACGGACAACCCAAACAGTAAAGGCTCGCTCGTCGTTAGGTGATAGAGTGAATGGGACAGCCCCGTCATTTCGTAAAACGGGACTTCAAAAATGGACATTAAGACTACTGCGAGCACGATGCTTAGTCCATTAGTGATGAACGACTCTATTAATAATTGTGATATAAGCTGGAACCGGTTCGCTCCGGTGACTTTTCTTATGCCTGCTTCGCGAATCCGTGTGGCAGACTTAGCGGTTACTAAGTTGACATGATTAATCCAGGCTATGAAAAGGATAAGTCCGGCGACTAACATTAAAAAATAAATCGTTACAGGATTGCTACCTGGTTTTATTTCATCATTCAGAGAAGAATGGAGGTGTATATCCGTAGCGGGTTGCGCCTCTAATTGTACCCGTGATTTGTCTTGAATAAGTTCAGGAACGCGGTTGGAAACAGCGCGAATACTTTCTTTTACAGTTTCTAGCTCTACCGTTGGAGCAACTTCTACATACGTATAGGTGGTGAAATTCTTGAAATAGCGATTATGTTCCAGGGAACTGCTTGAAAGTAAAATAGTAAAATCCAGGTGTGTATCAGAAGGTAAGTCAGCAATAACGCCCGTAACGGTATAATCATTTTCTTCGAAGCTACCTTTCAGGTGCAAAACCTTTCCCAGCGGTTCTTCATTGCCAAAATAACGACGGGCGACAGAAGCCGATAGGACCGCGGAAAAAGGTTTATCAAGTGCCGAGGTATTTCCGTTTTCCCAGTCCAAAGAGAATATGGATAACAGAGTAGGATCAGCATAGTATAAATTGTGTTCATTATACAACGCCTCACCATATTTGAGGGTGCAATCAAACCAGTATCGCGTAGACATGAGCCGCGCGGATTGAACAATCTCCGGCAGTTTCTCCTTTAATATCGAGGCAATGTAATGAGTAGTCTCGGCACTTTCATTCACCTTCTGATTGCCCTCGTATGTGGTGGATGTTATCCGATAAATCCGATCAGCATTGGAGAAGAAACGATCAAAATGCAATTCATAAATGGAGTAATGCAAAATCAGCATACTGAGCGCGATACTGACCGACAATCCTATAATACTCAAGGCAGAATAGTTCCTGTTCTTTATCAGATTTCTCCACCCGATCTTAAAATAACTTTTATACATGCCGTAGTTGTTTAGGTATTGGTATTCTTCTGCTGTTTTGATAATTCCAGGGCGGAAGAGCAATAGCACATCGATTATAAATTTTAGATCGGCTTTTCTCTTACCAAGTGTTTTCAATTGCACATCATAAACTTCCATCAAATCGCCTTCAATGTAATCGAGCATCTGCGGATGACAGTACCAGCGGAAGAAGCGAAGAAAGAATTTAGGTGGCGACTCCGTTGGTTTCATAAGTTTCATCCCCCCATGTTGATTTGCAGTACTGTCTTTGGTATGGCTTTCCAAAGTTCATCTCTGGTTGCTTTAGAATACTGCATTGCTTTTTTACCCAGGGCTGTAATTTCAAAATAGCGTTTGGGACGGCCTGCTCTCTCCTCTGTTGCTTCACCAGCAAATGATTTCAGGTAGCCCTTGTCCTCGAGCCTTCTGAGTGCTGTGTGAAGGGCACCCATGCTTACGCCTCTTGAAAGTCTGGACTCGATTTCATCTTTTATGGATACACTGTACGCTTTGTTGTTTAGTATCCCTATTGTAAGGATGACTACTTCCTCAAACTCACCTAACTGATATTTCTTCATGCCGAATAATTATATCCAAATGTAGGAATAATAATTGTGCCAGTTAATATCTCTGGAAAATCATTGCTTTAAGAAGGTAGCTCCTATACTTACCGTACGGATACGGACAACGTGCGTCCGGAAAAGGATCCAAGTTATATTTGTGAGGTGATCTCATGTGGAATGAGCACGAAGAATTTAGAAATGAGTATTCAAAAAAATGCTATTGGTTAGTTACCGTTCTCTATTCAGCCCTTTATTTGAATCTTCATTATTTATTATTAAGATAGCACCGCATGGAAATATTTGAGTGGGAGCGTATTCTTTTCAATGAGTTGCCTGGTAAGTTTTTACTGGAGGTGATCTTCCGCTCGTTGGTAATGTTTATTGTGCTCCTCATTGCACTTCGGGTTACGGGTAAAAGGGGAGTCAAGCAACTTTCCATTTTTGAAATTGTCATCATTATAGCGCTTGGCTCTGCCGGAGGCGATCCAATGTTTTATGAGGATGTAGGCCTCCTGCCTGCTATCGTGGTTTTTATAGTGATCATTTCCCTCTATAGACTTGTCACCTGGCTTGTGGGAAAGAGCAAATGGTTCCAGGTACTAGTCGAAGGAAGTGCAGTTCAGGTTGTAAATGAAGGACGGTTCTCCATTGAGAAATTTGCAAAGGAAGGCCTCGCACAAGATGAATTCTTTTCCGAACTGCGGGTAAATTCAATCGAGCATTTGGGGCAGGTAAAAAATGCTTTTTTAGAACCATCAGGTGAAATCAGTATCTTTTATTATGCTGATAATGATGTTAAATATGGCTTGCCTTTATTGCCCCATCTCTTTAATAATAAAAGTGAAATTATTCCGGCTTCGGGTATTTATTCGTGCACGTTTTGCGGGTATACACAACAACTAGGGCCAGGGAAAGCCACATGTAAAATTTGTAAAGGAGTTGAATGGGTGGAGGCTATAAAAACCATTCGAAAAAATTGATCTAATTTTTGCTGATGTTTGGAAGAGGGCATTCAACACGAAGTGCTGCCTATATAGAATAGAAGGATATTTATTTTGCTACTTTGGACATATAATTACTATAGGCCCCATAAGAATACGCCTCTTTGGTGCCATTATATACAATTCCTGCTTGTAAATTGTAATCCTTTAGTAGTGTATTAATTCTTTTAACAGATTCCTTTTTAGTATAATCATCTCTTATCACAATGATGGTATAATCAATAATTTCGGATATAGATAGGTAGTCTGCTATAATTCCTACTGGTGGAGTATCAAAGATGATATAGTCATATTTCTCTCTCAAGGAAGCAATAAGATTTTCAAAACTTATATTATTCACAAGATCTGGTGCGTCATCAACGGAAGTTCCTGCTGTGATAATATCAAGTTTTTTAATGTGGGTAGGCTGGACAATTTGTTGCTGACCAGTTGCCAAGTAGTCATAAATACCAGGTTGAGAATTTACTCCGAAATTCCGACTAAGTTTTTGTTGCTGGAAGTCCAGATCAATTAAGAGTATCTTAAACCCAGCTCCTGTAAGCGAAACAGCAAGATGAAAAGAACAGAACGTCTTGCCATCTCCGCTCGCCGGCGATGTGATGCCAATGGTTTTGATATTTTTCTTCCGCTTTAGAGCTAGGATTTGGTGTCTCACGTAGCGAAAAGAATGAGCTATGTAACCGCCGCTTGCCGAGCCTAAACTTTTGTCCTGATTATTTACAAAGGGCACTTTTTCAATAACAGGAAGACTTATTAAAGTGGCTAGTTGGTCACTATGTTCAAGTTTAGGATCCAAAAAGTCTTTAGCGAATAGTATTCCAGCTGGCAAGAATATACCAGCCATCAACGCGAGCAGTAAAACGAAAACTGGATTAGGGCTCAATTTTCTAATTTGTCTTGGATAATCAATTATTCTTTTATCAGGCACGTTTGAGGCAATAGCGATACCAGCCTCGGCCCTTTTTTGAAGGAGATAGTTATATATATTATCATTGAAATTAAATTTGCGCGTAATGTCAGTAAGGCTCCGCTCACTTTGCGGAAGATGGCTTATCGAAGCGTGTATTGCATTTATTCTTTCTTTATTATCTCTGAGCGAAATTTCGTTTGAACCAATTAAATTCCGAATGCTACCCATGAGAGCTGTTTTTGTCATGGCAATCTTTTTCTCCAATATCTGAAGAGCGGGGTTCAACTCTTTCGAGTTGTATGAACGGCTAACTCTTTCCTGATTCAATCTGGTTAATTCAATTATTTGGCTGCTTAATAGTTGATCTTCAATTCCCACAGCGGAAGGTGCAACGATGGCTGTTCCAGCATCCCCGTTTTTTATGAGGAGCTTTTCTACATATCTATAATATTTGGTTTGAACAGAAAGTAACGCATGTTTCTCCTCTAGCGTACTCAATTTTTGTGTTAGATCCTTAGATGTTACATTTACATCCATAATATTGCTCGCATATCTGAACGATTCTAGTGTAGATTCCGCACGTGTCAATGAATCAGTTACACCTTGTAACTGATAATCAATAAATTCTATTGTTCGTTCTCCCAACTGGTTTTTCTTACGGAGGTCATTGTCGATGTAAACATCGCATAAGCTTTGTAAAAAACTTATACCTCGGGAAGGACTTTTCGAATTTAAACTGAGCTTTATAATATTTGCATTAGCCGATATGGGATCTGTAGCCAATTGATCTTCATATTGTTTTGCGAGATGATCAAGGCTCCGTATTATGATGAAATATTTCTTTTTGTTGTTGAAAGCCTCACGGTCTACGTTGCTTAAGGTAATATTCAAAAATGAAGTTTTAAGAGGGCTTGTCAATGGAAGTATGGTATCGAGTTTTGCCTGCCCTGGCGTGAAAAGTGTTTTATTCGTTGCAGTATTGCATAGCGAAAACCCTTTATTGGAACCTTCTAATTCTACTCTATACTTTTCCTTCCCAACAAATGAAATGTAAATTTTGGTATCAATGATCTGCCAACCCGACGAGTCTGCTTTTATTTTAAAAGGCGCCGGATATATTTCCTTTTCAAAGGTGCGACCGAGCTCGCCGACGATTTTAGGGTATTCGAAATATTGAATTTCTGATGCCGTTACCTTTAAGGTTTCACGAATCAAGAAATAGGAGGTTAATATTCCGACCTCATCTTCAACTTCAGAACTAGACCCAAGAAATTCAACGCCACTGAGAAATTCTTGTTGACTAACAGTCTTATCTCCCATTTGCTTGTCCCTGAGTTGAATCGAAGCAGTTACTAAAAATTCTTCTTCTGTTACTGTCAAATACAATATAGCTACTGAAAAAGTGAGTATGAAAAAGCCCAGAAATGTATGCCATTTAGATAGCAGCTTTCTAAGCAAATGTCTTACATCCAAATCCTCCATAACAGCTTTTCAATTATTACTATCCGAAACAATTATTACTGTTGAAACGATGCTTAAAACCAGACTGGCGATACTTAGAGTACCCAGGTTACCGCGGATCGTTTTCGCACGTAACGGTTGAATATATACCACATCATTAGGTTGAAGGTATAAATACTCCGATGAAAGTATTCCAGGTTGGTTTAAGTTTAGTACTATAGCTTTTTGGCCGCCGACAGTTTGCCTTAGTAGGGTGACCTTTTCACGATTGCCAAATTCGGTCATGTCACCACACAAACCGATTGCTTCAAGGAGGGTGAGCTGATCATTGTAAACATACTGGGTACCCGGGTTACGTACCTCACCAAGCACGGTAACTTTGAAGCTAACTAACTTTACCAGAATAGTGGCTTTCGAAAGATAATTGCCAACTGCTTTTTGTATTTTTTCCCGGGCTTCATCTACTGTTAATCCTTCAACCTTAATTAAACCTACCTCAGGTATATCGATATTCCCTCCGTCATCAATGGAATATCCATTTAAATACATGCTTGCAGGACTTGTGTTCAAGAACATACCCTCGTTCTCAATATTGAAATAGGAAGATGACTCTGAATCCAATGTTTTGATTCGAACCGAAAGCACATCTCTCCTTTGTAAACGGTAGGTTGTTCTAAAATTATTTTCAATTACCGTTTGTTGTCCTTTTGTGAAGCCCGGATCGGAAAAATAGACAATTTTTTTATTCGATATACAATTGGAAAGTAAAAACAACGTAAACAAAAAAAGAAGCCACCTATGAGGGAATTTAGATTTACTAACTTTTTTCATAAAGCGAAAATAGGGAATTGTTCTCCATAAGAAGTGTAAAGATAAAATAAGTTTGCGCCTTTCTAATACGGTTATAATTGGAAGGCTGTACTAAAATATCCTGCATTCGTTTGCTCTGGCAGATTAGCATTGTTTAAATATTATTATGCGATATCTATTTCGTATATGTATCGCCAGGGAGTAAACGATGTGAAGAAAGCAATGAGTAAGATTCGTAGTTAATAATCCGTTTTACATAGGATTAATGGAGAGTTGCTGTAAAATACGTTAGGCGCTTCGCTCGTCGTAATCCATGCGTTCAGGTATTAAGTTTTTATTAAGCTTAAACTATTTTCAAGTTTTCAATAACACGCTGTTGAGGTGATTTTTTCGATTTAGAGAGTTTAGAAATTTTAACTCCCCGTAGATTTTTTAAAGGTTGATAGAACATTCTAAATAGTGTTGAAACATTTCGTTAAAGTTAGATGCATAAGAAGTCAGTTGGTATATTTAGCGGTTCATTTCAATTAGAATATGAGTTCGGTTTTCAGGGTAATTAAGGTTTTCAATGATAGGATTGATTTAATAAAACAAAACGCTGGTTTATCTAAATTGATCGTTAATACGTCTTGGTTGTTTTCCGAACAGATATTTAGGATGTCTGTCACGTTGATTGTTAGCATATTGATTGTTCGACATTTGGGTCCAGCCGGTTTTGGACTACTTAGCTATTCTCAAAGTATATTCACAATTACAGGAGCATTGGCGTCGTTAGGTCTCGATCAAATCCTGGTTAGGGAATATGTTAAGGATAAAATTTCGAAGGAAATTATATTGGGAACGGCATTTGGTTTGAAAGTTTTTGCAGCCTTCGTAATTCTTTTTTCTCTCTTTATCATGCTTTTTTATCAAAGGGATATTGAGACAGGTATACTTATTATCATTGTTTCCTCCGGGATGCTTTTTCAAACATTCAACGTGGTAGGGTTTTTATTTCAGGCTGAAATGCGGTCTAAATATTCAGCGCTATCTAATATGATTGGTTTTATTTCGATGACAATTGTTAAGATAATATTAATATTATTAAAGGCGTCACTCATTTTTTTTGCCATTGCAACCGTTGTAGACCTGGCGGTAAATGCGTTATGTCTTTGGTATTTCTATCGATTTCAACTTAAGCACATAGGAAAGTGGTCGTTCAATAAGCAAATTGCCTTTCAGTTTCTACAGGAAGGATGGCCATTAATATTAACTGGGGTCTCAGCTAATATTGCCATGAGAATTGACCAAATAATGCTCAAGTCATATTTTGACGCCGGTACCGTAGGTATATATGCAGTGGGAATGAGGTTAGCTGAAGTTTTTACCTTTATACCTATGGTTGTGGGCAATGCCATCTATCCTAAAATTGTTGCCTTAAACATTCCAGGTGATGAAAGGCGACTTGATCCTGTAATACGCTATGTATTTTTTTTCCTTGTAGCGGTTGCTATTTTTATCAATGTAATAGCTTCTTATGCGGTAAAAATATTATATGGAATCGAGTTCGATCAAAGTTCATCGGTTTTTAATATCCTCATATGGATGGTTCCATTTCATTATCTTACTGTTATTTCAGGTAGACTTCTAATGAAAGTGAACAAGAGCCGTATCATTTTGATCAGGCAACTTTACTTGGCAGGAATTAATATTGTGCTTAATTTAGTTCTTATACCTTATTTAGGGGTTATAGGGGCGGCAATCGCCACGGTATTGTCTCTGATAATTGTTTTTGTTTTAGAATACTTCTCGAAAGAGACCCGATGGATTTTTATTCTAAAACTAAAGGCCTTGTTTTATGTTCGGAATTAGCCCGGCAGCTGGAATTGCCCTCAAACAGCGATGCCCCCAAGTAGTGCCTTCGTCTAATTAGTGTCTGTCTTTAAAGTCAAGGTTCACGCAGAGGGCGCAAAGAAAAAAATACACGCAAAGGCCGCAGAAGATATATTTTTTTTGCGCCCTTTGCGGGATTTCCTTAGCGTGGTTTGCGTGAAATGTTTTTGACGCCGTTACTTTAAAGACAGACACTAATTAAAATGATTACTGTTGTGGGGCGCGAGTTTCTTCGTGGTGTTTCTATTAATTAGCTTGTTTGAGATATAGACAAGGAGAATTCCAACAAAAACTGCTTGGGGAGCTTCATAATAGTTTTCATAAAGACCGATGATAATAAGAAACAACAATGAGATAGAGAATACATAACATAATAGAATTTCTCCGCGATCTTGCATCTTCTTGGCTTTCACATATCTAATTTTTGATTGATGAATATAAAATGCTACTACGGCTAATAGTGATATAAAGGTGAAAGAACCAAACTCGGCATAAACAGACAGTAGGGATAAGAAGGGTCTATTCATTGTAGAATTGCCATAGCCAAGGTTAGTTTTGTACTCCAGCCACTCGGATAAAACATGTTCTCGAAAAGCGTCTGTCATTCCAAGATTGAAAAAAGGCAATTTTGTGAAAAACTCTGAAAGCGCACCATAGTGTCCGGAAGCAATAATGCCTGCTCTGCTTGAGTATTGACCAGGGCCAAGACCAATAAAATGAACAAAGGGATATTCATTACCAATTTTTTGAAACACTATTTTAATTGCCTTTGATTTCGGAGTTTCACCTGAAAAAAAAAGTGTCGCTTGGCGACTTGCATCTTTGTAAACATTTTCATCGAGTGTAGCAAGGGTAATAAGCATCAAGGCAGGAATCGCTAAAAAAACTATTAATCGTTTCGGTCTTACAAATAAAGAACTTCCCTCGTAGTAAATAAGAATTAATATAGTTGCAAAAATCAAACTATAAAACGCATGGCCTACCGAGGCAAAAATTACGGCAAGGAAAGCGATACAGTATATAATTATTCCCTTCTTTTGCGTGTAAACGTAGGGCAAGGAAAAAATAAGAAGAAAAATAAGATTGATCGCGAAGAACTGATTCCCGAATCCTGAAGTGGTAACGGTAACAATGGAAAGTGGATTAATTGTGCCTTCTACCAAGTCACCGTGACTGATCCCTTGAATGACAGACATTATTTTTTGGCCAATGCCATACAAACCTTCAACCAACATGAATGGTAATACTGCCTTTACATAGAACTCATAATTATATTTTTGAGACAGTATATTTTTGGGAATAAGGAACAGGATAAAAAAAGAAGAATAGTTTATCAAGGATAGAATACCGTTAGAAACAATGAACGTGCGTTCTTGAAACTGATATACAGCAAAATAAATAGAAACGACTACCCCACTTATTATAACTAGCAAAGTCAATTTCTTAATGAGCAGTCCGCTCTTGCTCCGAACTAATAATACTAAGAGAAAAATAAAAGGTATTATAAAACCAATGGCTTTAAATGGCATAAATGTTAGAATCAGAGCCAACAAAAATCCTTCAAAGAAAAACCGATCATTTTGTTGCATACTCTGTCAGTGCTTATTCGTCAAAAATGCATTTTTTTTTCTAATTATTTTTGCCGACCAAACCAAGGTTTAAATGCGATGCACCCGCCGAAGTCGCC
>CAZAHL010000218.1:0-12830 GCA_964484845.1 uncultured Chryseolinea sp.
ACCTCCCCGCACCCCCACAGACCCGTACGAGCAGCTTTCCCGCATACGGTTCTTCTGTCTTCGGATTTGCTAAATGATATTTGTGATAGATTTTTGGTTTCTCAATTGGTGACCATACATTAATTCTTAGGCAGAACTTTTCCCATGTCATGTGTTCACGTGCTCCTCTGCGGTTTGTCCACTTGAATAGCGTTCGTTTCACCTTCTCATGGTAAATCCGTAACTGCCTACTGTTAAATGTAACACCATAATACTGATAATAACCTCGAAGCTTTCCGTTAAGGTCTGCTATGAGTCCTTCTAGAAAAGGACTATGCCGCTTTTCCTTTATCCACTCGTTCATTCGAACAAGGGCGCCTCTTAACTTCTTTCTGCTTGTCTTGCGCTTTAAGATTCGTTTTCCTTTCAAGCTTTTACTCATGTAATGAGTGAATCCTAAAAAGTCAAACGTGTCTTGCTCCTGATCTTCATCTTTTGCATCCAACTTTATCAACTTAGTTTTTTCAGGGTGCAATTTTATTGCGTATTTCTCAAGACGTTTGCCCAATACTTCCATTACTCGCCTTGCGTCTTCTTCGTTAGTAAATCCTAGGAGAAAATCATCCGCAAATCGAATTAGGAAGCTCTTTCCTTTCAGCAGTGGTTGAATTTGTTTAATGAACCAATCATCCAGAACATAATGTAGAAAAATGTTACTCAGTAACGGTGAGACTGTCCCTCCTTGCGGAGTACCTTCGGTGGGGTAGGTCACTTGACCTTCCTCCTGTATTCCCGCCTTGAGCCATTTGTCTATCATTTTCCTTATCACTCCATCCTTTATCTTTAGGTCTAGAACTTCGCGTAGTCGTGCATGGTTGATGCTCCCGAAATAGTTCTTGATGTCCGCGTCTATTATGTAACGCTTTCCCTTGAAGCTTACTTCTTTAAACAATTCTTCCAATGCCTGATGCTGCGATTTTCCTGGTCTGAATCCATACGAACCGTTGTAGAATATTTGCTCGTATATTGGTGTGAGCACTTTGCTTACCGCTGTTTGCAGTAGCTTATCTTCCATCGTGGGAAGTCCCAGTGGTCGTTGCTTCCCATCTTCTTTGGGTATATAAATCCTCCGAATATTCGGTGCTTTGTAACTTCCACTCTTGAATGCCACCAGTAATTGAGGTATTCTCTCCTTCTTCAGCTCATCGTAGTCTTTCCATGTCTGCTCATCTATTCCACTTGCACTTTGTTTGTTAAGTGTTCCGTAACATGCATGGAGAAATTCTTCATCAATGAACTGATGTAAATTCGTTAAGGCTTCATCCGGATAGTTCCGCGCCCTTTCCGCTATCTGCATTTCTACTGTTGACATTTTCCCTTCGTCACGGGTACTCCTCTTTGCTTTTTCTTTTTGCATAAAGGTGGTTTAATGTTTCTAAAATGCAGCTCCGTTAAACAGGCATCCCCCTTCCTTACTGACTGGTTCTCATAGAGCTGATTCACCACTCTTCTAACAGTACTATGAGGATGCTAAGACTGCCTTCGTCATGATCTTATCCTTCGGTTTCCCTCGGCTTCAGATCCCATACGTATCGCTCTTTTCTTCCCATGTATCAAGATGGCGATCAACCTTGTTACATTTGGATTTTCTGGTTGTGGACAAATCCTTACAAACCTCTTTTCGTATGGAGACGGGAGGCTCTCCTGTGTTTCCGTACTTCCCTCTTCTACCTTTGATATGGTCTCAGACCCCGGTCGAATCTCCCCAGCTCAGTCTAAGTTCCAAGCGCTGGTTTGACATGGCTCCAACTATATCGACAGTTAAAGCTTCGGACAACAAACACCATTTCGAGGCTCAATACATACCTTTAGTAGTCACTGTCTACGCTTCGTGCAAGCATCTCTGCTCACTACGCAAGACTCGCTTCCGGTGGTTGACTAATCCTTGCCGGACAGGATTGGTTACCTGCAGAGAAATTTCGAGATGTTTCATTTCTATTATTTAATAGATAAATCCCCATCTCACGGACTTATCACAGCGCGACGATATTCAGTGTTTCTTGCGACCGCACGAATTGACAGTAACTCATCCGAGCGGCGGCACGTCGCCTAGTTTTGTTTTCCAAATGGGTTTAATATCAATTAACGGTGTGCCATCAACTACCTCTAGCCCTGATACTGAAATCAAACCGTTATCTGAAAGGGAAAGAATTCTCACGGTCTGAATAAGCAATGAGTAATGAACAATGAGTAATGAGCGATGAGTAATAAGTGATTACAGCAATATTAACATATTAAGTAGTACGCGATATAGTTAAGATCAGCATGTTTGACCTACACTAAACTTACTTTCGGGTTCCAGTTTTGCAAGATATTTAGAACTCACTGTCCTTCGAATGAGTCTTTTGCAAACTTGCTTTTAGCTCCCAAAACAAGGTCTTGCATCTCCTTTGTGTTGCTTTACTGTAAGCACACAAATATTTTTTCGGTTCAACGATCGTCCTTATCAGCATTGTAGGTAGCGCCCAGAAAGAACATGAAAAAAGCATAACAGATCGTACCGAACGCCACCAGAACAAAAAAGAAATGTCCAATATGATCACCAATAAAATCAAAAGCTTTGTCTGTGTTCACCACGTGTTGTCCGTCTTTCAAAACGGCTGCTTTAACTAGGAAAAAACCAATTATTCCAACAATAATACCCCTTGAGAAGTAGCCAACCCATGCAAAAATATGAATCAGCTTTTTCATGGCTACACCGAAGTGAGAAATATTGAGCCTTTCCTTATATCCTCTTGTAATTCCATAAAGAAATTGAAGAGCGGAAGTTATTAAAACAATAGCGCCAATAAGCAGGACTACTCCCCTTCCCCAACTTTCCTGCAAGAGGTTGCTAACCATCTGACGTTCTTCTTCCGGCGAACCATCTGAGTGTGCCGTACTCGTACCCAGCAGTATCCGAATAGCCGCATATGCAATCAGTACATCAGCTACAGTACTTAACGCTATGCCTGTTCTTTTGGTCACGCCATTCATTTTTTTATCATAACCATATGGATCTTGAATGGCTTCGTAAAAGCGCCAAATAATATAACTAACCGTCCCCAAAAGGATGATCCAAATAAATACTTTACCAACGATATAATCACTAAGATAAACGAGGAAGCTACTTTCGTCCGCGCCACCTTTTTTTATTTTCAAAAAAGACAGCATGGCAATAACCCCAATACCTAAATAGATTAACCCCGTAGAAACACTTCCATAAATGGGGAGGTATCGAATGTAGCTTTTATTTTTTTTCTTGTTCATGATTTTGATTTCGGCAAAGTAATTTAACGATGTTTTGAAGGTCTCATTAGTTACGCAATTTAATATCGTTCAAATAATTTCACCGGTTAGCTATAACACATGTTTTCGATGTTCAATATCACGATTGCCTTATGCTGCCGATTTTAAATATTCATATCTACTTGCATTGGCGCTAGAAGTGGACCCTGTTTATGTTCTTAAAGAGCCGTCAAACAGAAAAAAGTAAGGGATAACCCTGTCAGGCAAATGGAAATTCGTTGAATAGACGGGGAACGACGGCCAATTTTTGTTGAATAAACATACACGAGGGAGGTTAACCCGATGTTGAAAAATTGTAGTCCGTCATATATAGTGACCTTACGAGGTAATCGCATTAAAACATTTCCAAAAAGGTTATGTCAGAATTAAATCAAACGAGCAAGTGAAAGCGTCGCAGTATTTGATGAAGTACACAGCGAGACCGCTCTTTATTTTGCTCATATTTTTGGTAGCCCAACCGTATCTGTCCTTTTCTCAAAAGCCAGATTTAAGATTTAAGCGAATCAGTGTCCTCGAAGGATTATCTCACAGCACCGTTAGGGCAATTACTCAGGATCACCAGGGTTTTATGTGGTTTGGTACTGCAGACGGTTTAAACAAGTATGATGGCTATTCTATTACCGTCTACAAACACTCACCGGAAGATAAAACCTCAATCGGTAACAGCGATGTTTTGTGGTTGTTGGAAGATAAAGCTAAGCACCTGTGGATTGTCACCCATTTGAGCGTCGACTTATACGACCGAGATAAAGATATCTTCATGCACTGTAAAGGTGTTCCAAAGTATATTACGAAAGTTTATAAAGATTCAAAGGAAAATATTTACGTCGTCGCGACAGACCGCATTTATTTATTGGATAAGGAGGCACGTGAATTTAAACTTTGGAAAAGACTCCCACAAAGTTCTTGGATATCCTCTATGTATATTGATGAAGAACAAAACGTTTGGGTTGGTGATCTTTCAGGCGAGTTATATTTATATGACAAGGCGAGTCAAAAATTCAACGTAGAAATAAAGCTTGAAGGGATAGATGAAATTTACGAGGACAGTAAAGGTAATTTTTGGATACGATCCATTGCAAGCGGGCTAATGTTATACAACAGAGAGAACAAAAGTATAATAGCCTACCGCCATAATGAGAATAATTCTAACAGCTTGCGAACGAACCGGGTACAGGCGATTAAGTCAGACAATCTTGGCCGACTATGGTTAGGCTGTGAAAATGAAGGTTTAACGCTGTTTGATCCCGGAAAAGATTTATTCTACCATTATAAAAATGACCCAGGTGACGCAGAAAGCCTGAGCTTTAACTCCGTAAATTGTTTGTATCTGGATAAAAACAATGACATGTGGCTGGGTACTTTTAATGGCGGGGTAAATTTTGTGAAAGAGCGGAAATTTCAACATAAGTTCAAAAATATTTCGGCTGATAACAGCATTAGCAGTAATTCCGTCACGTCGT
The DNA here is from genome assembly GCA_964484845.1 of uncultured Chryseolinea sp. Classification (GTDB taxonomy): domain Bacteria; phylum Bacteroidota; class Bacteroidia; order Cytophagales; family Cyclobacteriaceae; genus Chryseolinea. The sequence continues at coordinate 4,791 of CAZAHL010000218.1, forward strand.
TTTGTGAAGATGACAATGGAAGTATCTGGATCGGAACAGATGGCGGAGGCTTAAATAAATACAACAAAGAAAAAGATTCGTTTACTCATTTTTTTCACGATCCTAAAGATCTGAAGTCCATTCGATCCAATGTAATCACTAACATTAAAAAAGATCGCAAAGGTAAAATCTGGGTCAGTTATTGGCTAAAAGGCATGAGCATCTATGATCCTTCCACAAATGCGTTTACCCACTATAAATATACCGACAAGAAAGTAGCGTCCTACCAAAGCGATTGCTTCATGTACCTTTACAATGATCGAAAAGACAATTTGTGGGTAGGAATTCTAAACGGTTTACATCGTTTTGACAAAGTTAATGAAGAGTTTACTAGCTATGTAGTTCCGGGCGTGGAAAACTATGTGGGATCCATACTCGAAGATTCAGATAATAATTTTTGGGTAGGAACGTGGGATGGACTTCAATCACTCGACCGGGAAACGAAAAAAGTGGTGCGTTATGTTCACATCGACAATGATACAACATCACTAAGCAATAATAGGATATATATTTTACACCAGGATGCCAAGAAAAGAATTTGGATTGGTACAGCCGGTGGACTCAATCTTTTAGATACAAAAACGATGACCTTTTCTGTTTTTGATAAACGAAATGGTTTTCCCAGCGATGCGATCTATGGTATGCTGGAGGATGCGCAAGGCAACCTTTGGTTAAGTACTTCGAATGGTATTTGCAAATTTAACCCAGAAACCAAATCGGTAAAGAATTTTAACATGAGCGACGGATTACAAGGAAACGAATTTAAGTATCATTCTATGTTAAAACTTAGTTCAGGTGAATTCTTATTTGGAGGAACTAATGGGTTCAATAAATTTGACCCCGAAAAAATTAGAGACAATTATTTTATTCCTCCGGTGGTCATCACTGACTTTAAACTTTTTAACTCGCCGGTATTGGTTGGTACTAAAGATTCTATCCTTCGACGTCACATTTCTCAAACAAGCGAGTTAAAGCTCACGTATAAGCACTCCGTATTGTCCTTTGAATTTGCTGCTTTGAATTATGTTTCACCGGAAAAAAATCAATACGCCTATAAGTTGGAAGGATTTGATAAGAACTGGAACTACACAGGAACAAAACGAAGTGCTACTTATACCAATCTTGACGCGGGAGAATATGTTTTAAGAGTAAAAGGAAGCAACAATGATGGGAAGTGGAATGAGCAAAGTACCAACTTAAAAATTACGATAGCGCCTCCATATTGGGGTACGTGGTGGTTCAAATCTTTGATAGGTTTATCTATATTAGGAAGCTTGACGGTTTTCTACATGCTTCGCATAGGCGCTATGAAAAAGCGTCGGATTGATCTTGAAAAACTGGTGCATGAACGGACTATTCTTCTCGCCCAGATCACGGAAGAAGAACGAAGCGCACGTCAGGACGCCGTAAAGATGAGCGAGGAAGCCTTGAAAATGCGAACCATTGCCGAAAAAAGTAAAGAAGAAGCAGATCAGGCTAATCTCGCTAAGAGCACCTTTCTGGCAACGATGAGCCATGAAATACGCACACCCATGAATGGGGTTATCGGGATGGCTTCATTGCTTGCCGATACACAACTCACACCCGAACAAAGGGAATACACTGAAACCATTAGTAGCTGTGGTGAGAACTTGCTGGGTGTGATAAATGATATCCTCGATTTTTCAAAGATCGAGTCCGGTAAAATGGAACTCGAAGAAAAAGATTTCAATTTGCGCAGTTGTATAGAGGAAGTGTTGGATGTGTTTGGCGCTAAAGCTGCAGTTTCAGAACTTGACCTCGTTTATCAACTTGATTACGAAGTACCATCGCAAATTACAGGCGATAGCCTTAGACTTCGCCAGGTGTTATTAAACCTGGTGAGCAATGCGATTAAGTTTACACATCACGGAGAAATTTTTATCGGAGTTCAGCTACTGAAAGCGCACGGCGACAATTTAGAACTAGGTTTTCAGGTACGCGACACAGGTATCGGAATACCCGAAGAAAAAATCGGCAGGTTATTCAAAGCATTTTCGCAAGTTGACTCTTCCACTACACGTAAATATGGCGGAACAGGATTGGGCCTTGTAATAAGCGCAAAACTGATTAACCTAATGGGAGGAATCATCCACGTCGAAAGCAAACCGAGCTACGGTACTACGTTTTCGTTCACCATCAATGCTCGGGTTAGTGCCGGTTCATTGACAAACTCCCATACTTGTGACGTCGCCGGACTCGAAGGTAAGAAGGTACTTGTTGTCGATGATAATTTAACGACTAGAAACATTCTAAAAAGACAACTTGAAATTTGGAAGCTTATTCCTACTCTGGCAAGTTCCGGCGTGGAAGCATTGGAACAAATCGCAGCAGCTCCGTTTGATCTTGTTCTTACTGACATGAAAATGCCTGAAATGGATGGAATTCAACTTGCCGAAATGATTAAGAAATCCCATCCCGACCTAGCAATCATTCTCTTAAGTTTCATTGGTGATGAACGTGGCAAAAACTTTGAAGAATATTTTACTTCGGTACTTACAAAACCTGTTAAACAAAACCTCCTATTTAAACATGTTTTAAAGGACCTGAGAAAGAACGGAAAACACATACCCTCAGAGTCAATCGTGAAGTCCAAGCTATCCGTCGAATTTGCGGGGCAACATCCTTTGCGTATTCTAATTGCGGAAGACAATATTGTAAATCAAAAATTGGCACAACGAGTCCTACAAAAACTAGGATACCAATCGGAAATTGTCGCGAATGGACAAGAGGCAGTTCAAGCAGTTACACGCAATGTTTACGACGTGGTATTGATGGATGTACAAATGCCAGAAATGGATGGACTCGAAGCTACCCGTGTGATACGAGCTTCGGCAATAGCTCAACCCCTCATCATTGCCATGACAGCAAATGCTATTGCAGGCGACCGCGATATTTGTATTCAAGCGGGCATGGATGATTATATCACGAAACCCATGAACTTGGAAATTCTGATTGGAACTCTTGAAAAGTGGTCTTTGCATTTACAAAAAAACTAAGGATTTACGAATGTAGATTGACGATTGTGGATTGAAGGCTCCGGGAAAATTTTGCGATTAATTGAGAATGATTGTTTCAACTAAGTCTGCTTTATTGACTTCTCATACATTTTCCTTCTCCCTTGGATTTTACATCTCATAATTAAAAAGAGGTAGACTTACCCGCCGTGATTGCTCAAAGTCAAGGTAAGTCTACTCGATTTTTCTTTTCAAGGGGAACTTGCCATTCTGTTTTGTAAGTTCTCCGGCGTACGTTAATTATTGGAGTTTCCTTTGGATCCGATTTTAGTAACAAGGTTACCTACTTTTTCTCCCTGTTCTAAGCCGATGTCGGCTGAGAAACCGTAGTGGATACCACCCAATGCCCGGGACAATGCGGCCTCAGCAGAATATGCACGCAGATCAGCATACGACCGAGCTCCGTACAGATTCTCGTGTGTTCGGTCCACAAAAGAGTAGTTCTTACCGAAGGTGTTTTCCAGAATTACCGACGAGGCTCCTACTACGGCGTGCGCGGAAGGATACTCAGGATGAGTTGGGGTTCCAACCACCGTTGTCCAGGTGCTATATCCCAAAACATTTCGAATATAAGAGACGGGTCGTAACAAATTATATCTATACTTTGCCTTGAAAACACAGATCAACGCTTCGTTTAACGCAATGCCATGTTTTGCATAAGTAACAGCTGCCTTTTCCAACGTAACGTTATTCAGTTCCAATAACTGAGTGGCTATGTGCGTGTAGTGGGCAGGAGTACCATAATTTCCTGGAAGGTCTGCCCAATGTTTAACAATCTTAATTTGTTCGTCCGTAAGAGAAAGCGAGATGGTATAAATTTCATTTGCTTTTTTATAAAACTCGGAGTCAGCAGTTTCAGAATATGCTGGAGGAGCTGGTGGCATGGTTGTTACTGCGCTATTGGGAATAAAGGAACGGTTATCCCCCCAATAAGGTCTTACTGGTTGGGTAAAGCCTGGAGGAGTGGGAATCCACAAGCCAGGACCGACAGGTGGAACATATGAGCTATTCGTTGCTCCCAGATAAGCTTCATGCCCCCCATCGGTCTTTGACCATTCAAAAATATGTTCGGCTATCTTTCTTCCATAGTCAGCCGACTGACTTACTAGTTCCGCCGGCACCTGGTCTTCGAATTTAGACGTAAAAACAGCTTCCAATGAATCGATCTTCATTTTATTTGCGGCAGAAGTACTGGCAAATAGATTTTCCAACATATAGGCCATAGCAGCATTCGCACTTGCGGCCCAATGGATAACCTGATGCCGTGGAACCTCATTTATATTAAACCCTATTCGTGGCGAAGCAATTGACTGGTAAGAAGGCATTCCTTTTAAAACCGACTCGTAGAGCGTGAGTCCTGAATATGCAAAAGAACGACTTGCTACTAACGGATCAAATCCAGCGGTTGTTTTGATAAGCTTTTGTTGCAGATTAATCCATTGGATAGCCACATCGGCTGGATACTTTTTCGTATGGTTAACACGAGGTCCTTCCCCATGATGGGGCCAATTAGGAAACAACTCACAACTGGTAAAAAAGCCAGGATACTGCTGCGAAAATTAAGATAAACTTTTTCATAACATAAAATTTGTTTTTGTAAAATGTATTGTAGTTAAAAATGGAATTCTTTACACACTTGTGCTGGTGGCTAAGTGTTAGCTGGTCAGTTCAAAATAAACAATAGCAGTTCATCAGAATAACTTCCAGATTCTGCCCCTGTGAATTGCGAACTAGTCTTTAATTAATAGCACAAATATCTGTCGGCCTTCAATTATCCGATGTTCTATAAGGCCCAAGTTATTTGTTCATGAGGCCAAGTATCGATCCGCGAGGCCGTAATACGGATGCAAAAACGGCGTGAAAAATTCTCGGCGAAAATTAAATTTTGTTTGGTGATGCTTTCACCAAACAAATTGTCCGCAGTTCGACGGTTGATCTACATGAACCAGGTGTTGAGTTTTTGAAAAAGTAATTTTTTCAACTACAGTTTCTTCATTTTAAGAATTCGATGTTATAATTGAGTTTGGATCAGGCTGATGGCCAGTAAAAATTGTGTGTTATATCCATTTTTAACATCACGTGATTATTATATTTTTTTTTGATATTCCTGTTTTAGGAGAAGACCTGCAAATTGACAGAAGTCTATATTAAATTATGTACCTCATCCTGCGTGCAGAAAACGTTCGATATTCCAGAAAGTAAGAGCCCAAAAAGAGACATTTAAAATGACATTAACACTACACATCAATTGTTACTTTATATTGTCGTTGTATATCCCTAGGGGTCAATCAGTATTTTTGTCAGGGTATCTTCTTAGGAGTTTTGCATGTAAAAATTAAGTAAAAAATAATCGACTCAAGCATTTCTTGAGCCACGTCTACAATATCTTATCATAAGACATTTGATCTAGGTATAGGGTTATTTAACGAAATAAGGGTGACAGTATTGAAATATTACCACGAAATTTGACCCAATCAGTTGCAGTAATAATATTTATTTTCTGACCATCAATGGGGAAGAATTAAATACCACTTCAACCACGCGCGTTCATTACCATCGCATTCTGTCTATTATCCAAATTTCGACACTGTTAAGTGTTGATAGATTCATTTATCAAACTCAAAAAGATGAATAGGATAATACTTACACTCCTGTTGATGGCTCTCTATTGCATTTCATTTGCTACAGAATATTACGTGGGAGGAACAGGCGCTTCGGACACGAACCCAGGCACAGCAGCGCAACCGTTTGCAACAATTCAAAAAGCAGCTAGTTTAGCAGTTGCAGGCGATATTATAAAAATCAGATCCGGCACCTATCGGGAAACAATTGTACCGGCCAATTCGGGCACAGCGGGAAATCCCATTGTTTATGAGCCGGATGGAAGTTCAACCGTTGTTATTAGTGGAACGAATATCGCTGAAGGCGGATGGACGTTACACAGCGGTAATATCTATAAGAAGGCAATCACCCTCCCTGTTAATGGATACAATCCTACCATCACCAATAATACTACACTATTAGCCAATCAGGTCTTTAAAAATGGTGTTATGATGTTTGAAGCCCGATGGCCAAAGCTCAACACACCCGATGATTTACTGGATCGAACCAAATTGAGACCAAGATCGAGTACTTCAAATTTTAACAGTACAAATATCACCGATAATGGGATACCCAGCATTCCTGGCGGATGGGTAGGTGGGAAAGTATGGATAAATGGATGGTTTGTTTCAACCACCCGGACAATCACATCTCACTCGGGTAATACCATTGGATATGCAGGGGTTCTTGCGAGCGATAAGTTTCAACAGTATTACTACCTAACTGGAAAGCTAGGCGCACTCACCCAAGAGAAAGAGTGGCACTATGAATCAGGGACTTTATACTTTTGGCAACCAGGGGGCGGATCCCCCACAGCCGTAGAGTATAAAGCAAGAAATTGGGGCTTCAATTTATCAAACCGCTCCTATACTACCCTTGAGGGTATCGAGTTCTTCGGTTGTGAGCCCATGACAGGAAATACCTCCAGCAACAATACCATTATAAAAAGAATTAAGGCTAAGTATACTAATCACGCCTTAATGCAAGAAATGGAGGATAACGCAAGCCCTTATTATTATTATAATACCAAGCAAACTGGTATAAAGTTAATCGGACCCAACAGTATTATACAGGATAGCGAAATTGACTTCGCAGCCAGTCAGGGAATCTGGCTTGGGCAGGGTTGTATCATGTCCAATAACAAGATCACAAACATTTCCTATGAAGGTAATTATGGAGCGGGCGTTACACCGTGGGACAATACAGGAAATCAGGTTATCAAACGGAATACTATGTTCCGAATGGGCAGATCAGCCATAGACTTTTCTAACTTAGAATACGGCCGACATACAAATATGATGATTGAGTATAATGATATCTATCATTTCGGAATGTTGAATGTCGATCTGGGAGGTATCTATGGGGCTAGGCGCATGGATTTGACCGGGACCCGGATTCACCATAATTGGGTACACGATTCAAAAGCGACGGATGATCCATCAGCCATGCAAATAGGGATCAATACAGGTATCTATTTTGATCAGGCCTCAGGTCCCTGTACAGTGGATCACAATGTTCTTTGGAATAATGTGCAGGCGGATTTTTATAATCAACAGGTTTACGGGCGAACAGCAGGCGGGTCGTTACTTTATAATAACACCTTTGCAACAGACGCCGGAGACACTCACCCGAATCATCACTCGTACGTAACGTATGTTGGCTCACCACCCGATGTTCAACGAAACAATATTTACCGCGATGATATCAACGTATCCTGGGGAAATGGAACTCGTGATATTGCGAATGTTTTATTAGAAACAATTAACCCTCAATTTAATGCTACTGGCCCAAGCGGCTTAGCATACAGACTGAGAGCAGGATCTCCTGCCATCAATGCAGGCGTTGTGTTACCTGGTATAACCGATGGAAACGTAGGTGCTCCAGATGCTGGTGCATATGAGTATGGAGCAACGGATTGGGTGCCAGGTTATGTTCCAGTTGCTTCAGGACCAAGCACACCAGTAGCATCATTATCTATATCACCAACAACGGTAGTTACCTCTATTGGAGGTACCAGCCAATTGGCTAAAACGATACTTCCTTCAACCGCAGCAAATCAAAATGCCTCATGGGCAACGAGTAATGCGAGCGTGGCTACCGTAAACTCCACTGGATTAGTCACTGCTGTGGCTGCTGGTAGTGCCATCATTACCGCGACCACACAAGAAGGATCATTAAAAGCAACGTGCGCTATTGCCGTAAGTGCAAACGCAACCGGAGTCATTGATGACGCCGTGCTTGGTACGGGAACCAATCAACACAATTATGTGGGAACATGGGCGCATGCGCCTGGCGTACCAGGTCTTTTTAATAGTACGGTTTCATTTTCGAATGTTACAAACAACACGGTAACCCTATCCTTTGT
>CAZAHL010000219.1:0-12786 GCA_964484845.1 uncultured Chryseolinea sp.
TTCTTTTTTAATTTTTAAACTTTTTTCCCTTTTTATTTATCCCGAACTCAGGTTACAAACTAACCTATGAAACCGTCATGCCGCACTAATGCAAGTTGCTATAACAAACTGCAGAACTTTGGCGGCATCCCCTTGACAGGACATGTTCAGCCGGAGTACCTTCACCTTTAATGAAGGGACCTATCCACGGGATTCCGCTCAGGATCAGGCATCTCACGGAGTAAGTTAGAAGCCGCGGAATGACTGGCTCGATGAAAGAGGGTAGGTCTTACTGAGTTATAGAAGGAGAATACTGAAATGATTATCTAAGAAATCGCAGAGGGCGAAACTAATAACGACTCCTATGCGCTTTGTCATCGTAATTTTTCTCGGCTATTTTCTCTGCGGTAAAATTTTTTCACGATTCAAAATCACGTTAAAAAGCTTAATTAAATGACATTGCCCGTTCGGGGCTCAACTAACCTCAAATTGACGGCGTGCCTTTCAGCTTTAGCTTACGCTTCATTTCTAAACGCCGAGCCGCGTCCGGCGTTTATGATATTCTGTCAGTTGAAGCACATCTACAGCGGAAGGTTAACCTAATTTTGTGCATAGACAAGGGGTTGAAACCCAGAACTATTAATATTAAACTCCTATAGAGTTTTGCCCTCCTTTGTGACAATATTTTAAAAGGTTCAGGGCCTGTTCAAATCTTCAATAATTTTTCCGACTTTAAAATTTTTCCGAAAGCGTTTAAGGTAAGTGTATAATTTCCGGAGGATAAACTTCGCGTATCAATCTTCCGGGGGGAATCAATTTCATCATCTGACACGCTCAAAGCAACGGAACCATTAGGTGCTATTAATTCGACAGTGTATCGGGAAGAGTGAATACTCTCGATCGTAATGAAATCATCGAAGGGGTTTGGATAAACGTGGAAACCATATTGCTCATCTTTGACTCCTGTCACACCGTTGGGCTTTCCGCCATCGCCTTCATCATTATCTTGATCTTCTTCTTCTTCAGCATCGTCTTCTTCTGCCATATTAATAGACAAATCGCTTAGTATTCTCTTCACCCACTCCGAATACATTTTACCAGACGGATGTAATCCATCAAAAGCAATAAGGTCAGGTTCAGTCACTCCCCTTCGCGAAATGTCTGTAATGTTATAATATTTTACGCCCCATTTTTTTGTGATGGATTCATTTGCCGCATTAAAGGCGTCGATACCTTGGGTTATGGTTTCGATATTGTTTTTTCCGAAAGGGGTGAAGCCATAATCCGGAATAGAAAGTACAAATACATGTGACTTAACGCCTCCAGCCAACGCAACAGAAGTCTTTAATAGGTCCTCGAATTCAGGTGCATAACTTTCCACAGACTTACCCTGATAATAATTATTCACGCCAATCAGCAAAGATACGAGCGTGAATTCCGGCTTGAGTTTAGCTTTGTTGATAGCTTCTTTAAGATTGTCTGTTCTCCAGCCTGTAACAGCAATAATTTTGTTTTCTATGTGATTCAGACCTCGTTTACTGAGGGAATCAATTAACTGTAGCGGCCAACGCTGATCTGCTGCCACACTTTCGCCTATTGTATAGGAGTCGCCTAAGGAAAGAAATTTAATATGGTCCTCAATTACTAATTGTGCCATGGTCGGTGAAGAAAACAAAAATAGAAGAGCGAGAAGTGTTTTCATAATAAATCAAACAGAGATGAATTCCTTTTGTTGATCTACGAAAAAAACAAAGAGGATGGTTTTTGCCATCCTCTTTGTTTTTAACATTTCTATCATCAATTCTAGTTTACTAGGAGACAGCTCTGCAAAGGCCACGAGAGCGTGGACACGTGCTGCGCATTTCTTCGAGGGGCTTAAGTCGTTGGCGATTTAGCCTTTATACTGCGTTCCCAGAATAGCAAAATTACGAATAGCACAATCACTATAGCTGGAAATGTAATCATCTTTTGAAGGGTAACCTGACCCGCCACCAATTCCAGCTGATCACCTTGAAGTCCCATGGAAGCTGCTTTCGCGCCGGCATCATCAATCCAACCGCCAATGACCGATTGAAACATAGCCGTTGAAAGCATTCCAAAGGCGCCTACAATGGACATGCCTATTGCGCCACTCAATGGTATTTTTTCCGCTACAAATCCAAGTATGTTAGGCCAGAAATAGCAAATTCCAATGGCAAAAAAGACCGCAGCAACATAGGCCATCGCACCGGTCTGTGTACTTAACAAGTAAATTCCAAGGGTAGTGAAAATCGAACCGGTTAACAGTACTTTGGTTTGACCAAACCTATGAACAAACTCGCCACCGAAGTATCTTCCAAAAGACACTACTCCAGTTATCAGCGCCAGGATCACCATCGGTTCCGCGCCACTTTTTGCTAGTACTAATTGTGCCCACTGTGTCGGACCAAATTCGGAAATAGCCGTAAGCGTCATGCAGACACACATAAAAATGAAAAGAGGTGAGGCCATAGCTTTAAGGTTTCCAGTTAACGAGGAAACCTCCTGATTTTTTGGTTCAGGAAATGATTGACCGTAGAATAGGTAGGCATAGATTATAGTTGGAACCATGATGATCCAAATTTGTGCCTCCCAACCCAAATTCATTTTTGTCATTGCAAGGGATATCAAACTTCCTATGACAATGCCTCCATGAAACCACATATGAAATCGATTAAGCAATGTATTCATCAATTTACCGCTATAGGCCGTTGCAATCATCGGGTTACAAGCTGCTTCCGTACATCCATTACCGAGTCCAATGAATAATGTGGAAATCAAGAGACTAGTATATCCAGTGGCGTAGATAGTCATGACAATACCAACGGTATGGGCTAAAACAGCAAAAAGCATGATATTTTTAGGCCCTATTGTACTATAGAATATGCCTCCTAAGAGCATTGAAATTGGAAATCCATAAAAAAACATGGAGTTTATAAATCCAAGCTGTTGGCCAGTTAGATCAAATGTGTCTGCTAATTGAGGTAGAATACCTGCTCGTATACTGAAAGAAAAGGCAGTTGTGATTAGTGCAAAACAACTACCGTAGAAAAGTCTTTTGGGGTTGTGCTCGTTCATTTTTCGTCTGGTTTGATTTTAGGATAGGTAAATGGTTATTTAGTAGCAACCACGCCAAATGGCTAGTGCATATAATTTTAGGACGCTGCATTAGAACACAAGATTCTAGACGCCATGCGTCTGGATGCCTCTCACTTTGAGGTCATTGGCTAGCCTGAGCGGAATCTATTGGTATGGTCCATGGTAAAGGTTTAAGGTTATAGTTCCGTTAAGATGCGGTTAAAAAGAAAATTCTCCAACTGGTTTCTATAAGAAAAATAACTTATGCAACGATTGTAATACATATCCTGCTTGATTTCGTTGTTACCGAGAGTGTTTTCCATGGTTACAATTCAAATGTAAAACCCTTTTCGGCAAGCCTGTCATAATTTTTTTTATCAAATCTATACAGGTTTGCAGCGCGGTGCGAAACATCGGTTTGTTTCTCCTTGCATGACACCAACAAATTCATCTTCATTAACTTTCTCCTGAAATTCGGTTTGTCGAGTTTCTCATCGAGCAAGGCTTCATATAATTCTTGCAGTTGGAGAAGGGTAAACTTCTTCGGAAGCAGGTTAAACCCGATGGGCTCGTGCCTCAGTTTATGCTTCAAATATTTTAATCCCTGATTTAATATCTTAGTATGATCGTATGGAAGTTTCGGTACGTCGCTGATCTTAAACCACTTGGCATCTGCTGCTGTAAAACCTGGATGTAGGGTGTAGTTTTCAGGTTTTATCAAAGCATAGTAAGAAATTGTTATTACCCTTTTCGTAGGATAGCGGTTAACATTACCGAAGGCCTCTAGCTGTTCCAAATAAATATTCGATACCCCCGTGAGATCTTTTAAGATCCGAATAGCGGCCTCATCCATTCCCTCGTCGTATTTAATCCATCCACCCGGCAGAGCCCATTTTCCTTTGCTGATACCTTCCCCATGTTGTACCAGCAGAATGTCCAATTCGCTCTTCTTAAATCCAAAGATCAAACAGTCAATGGAAAGGGCGTCGATGATGGAATTGGGTTTACGAGTTATGTTTTTCATGGATAAAGCTTACAGTTTACAGCGTACAGTTTACAGCAGTGCGGAGGGCGATCAAGTTCAGTTCTCTGTTGAGCGCTGGACATTGTAAAAGCGTCAAGCCTGACCTTACACCAGCTGACAGGGGTGCAGTTGGCAGCGAGGCATCTGTAAACTCCCTTCGATTCACATAAACAACGTGCTCATTAGCTTTCTGCTGTCAGCTGTTAGCTGGCAGCTTTAAGCCTTCAATCGTTGCCAAAGATAAAAATTTTCTTACCTTGTAGTCATATTTACTATAAGATTATAGATCTTATTATCGTAACTGAAAATTATGGCGCAATATCTACTGGGATATGATCTGGGGAGTTCTTCTGTAAAAGCTTCGTTGGTAAATGCTGAGACTGGTCAGGCCGTTGCGTCAGCTCAATCACCTTCTGAGGAGATGGCCATGCTGGCAGTTAAACCAGGCTGGGCCGAACAAGATCCAGAAATGTGGTGGGAGCATCTTGTCAAAAGCACAAAGGCATGTCTTCAAAAAAGCGGTATACAATCTTCAGAAATAGCAGCCATTGGAATTTCTTATCAGATGCATGGTCTGGTGTGTGTAGATAAAAACCAAAAGGTGTTAAGACCCTCAATTATTTGGTGCGATAGCAGGGCAGTAGATATTGGTAATGAGGCATTTAAGCAGCTCGGGGAAAAATATTGTTTAGAGAGGTTATTGAACTCTCCAGGCAATTTCACAGCTTCTAAATTGAAGTGGGTTAAAGATAACGAGCCGGGTGTTTATGCTCAAATTTATAAAGTAATGCTGCCAGGTGATTTTGTCGCCATGCGGCTTACCGGTGAAATCACCACCACCGCTTCGGGACTATCCGAGGGTGTGTTGTGGGATTATGAGAAGAACACATCGCCAGAAAGGTTACTAAGTTTTTATGGTATAGATCCTTCGTTGTTAGCCACGGTGGTTCCTACATTTTCTGTTCAGGGCAAACTAAATAACAGTGCATCTGTACAACTCGGACTGAAGGAAGGAACTCCGATTGGATATCGGGCCGGAGATCAGCCTAACAATGCTTTTTCATTGAATGTATTGAATCCCGGAGAGACGGCCGCCACGGCTGGTACCTCGGGCGTTATTTATAGTGTAACCGAGAAGAATGCGTATGATCCGAAGTCTCGTGTTAATACCTTTATTCATGTTAACAACCAGGCGGCCGTAGGCAAAACATCGGATAATCCTTCACATCGGAATGGTGTACTGCTTTGTATTAACGGTACGGGCATTCTCAATAGCTGGTTGCGGAAAAACACGAAGAGCACCAGCGCTCCGTATGACTATGATTCGATCAACAAGATTTCAGCTGAAGCACCCATCGGCTGTGATGGATTAGCCGTGCTTCCTTTTGGTAATGGCGCCGAACGAGTGCTGGAAAATAAAAATATAGATAGTTCATTTCATGGCTTGAATTTTAACCGTCACCAGCAATCTCATTTGTTCAGAGCGGCGCAGGAAGGAATTGTGTTCGCATTAAAATATGGCTTTGACGTTCTTCAGGAAATGGGATTAAAAACAAAGGTTATCCGCGCAGGAAATGCTAATATGTTTTTAAGTCCGTTATTTCGGGAAGCTTTTGTTAATACCATTGATGCCCGCTTGGAATTGTACGATACCGATGGAGCCAAGGGTGCTGCACTGGGAGCCGGCGTTGGCGCCGGTGTTTACCATTCTTTTGAAGAAGCTTTTCAGGGATTTAAGATGATAAGCTCTGAAGAGCCAAAAGCTCAGCAGAAAGCCCAATATGCTGAAGTTTACGAACGATGGAACCTGATCTTAAAAAAACAACTAAATTCGCGTTGAAACATGGATGCAATGGATTTAAAAGCAGAAAAGAAACTTCTGAAAAAAGAAATTGACCAGTTAGAAGACCCATACCTTATTGAAACAATTCGTAAGGTTCTGGAGTATGGAAAATCAAAAGCATTAAAGCAACATTCAGGAGGCCGTGTTGCCTATTTCGATCCGAAGGCAGCATCCTCTAAGTCCCTTGCAGATGGGAAATTAACTTCGCAAGAAGAACCGATCGAATATTATAGAAAGAAAAATGCCTGATCTTTCAGACTGATTTCTTACCCACTCTAAAGACATCATTCAGTTAACCGTAATTCGAATATTACCTTGGTAAATTTTTATAACGTAAACATAATCTATGAAAGCTACACTCGGAGACAAAACCTACTTTAAAGGCATTAAGCCGATAAAGTTTGAAGGCGTTGAGTCAGACAATCCTCTTGCATTTAAATTTTATAATCCAAAACGCAGAGTAGGAAAGAAAACCATGGAGGAACATTTTCGCTTTGCGATTGCTTACTGGCATACATTCTGTGGAACCGGAGGCGACCCTTTCGGAGGAGGAACTAAAAATTTCCCATGGTACGAAAGCTCAGATGCTATGCAACGCGGTTTTGATAAAATGGATGCTGCCTTCGAATTTATTACGAAGATCGGTGCTCCCTTTTATTGTTTTCACGATTACGATCTGGTCGAGGAAGGTGCTACATTAAAAGAATCGGAAGCGAGACTTTCAAAAATAGTTGATTATGCAAAGGAAAAACAAAAAGCATCAGGCGTAAAGTTACTCTGGGGAACGGCCAATTTGTTTTCACATCCGCGCTATATGAATGGAGCGTCTACGAATCCTGACTTTAATGTTGTATGCTGGGCAGGTGCACAGGTAAAAAATGCAATTGATGCTACCATTGCCTTAGGCGGGGCTAACTATGTATTCTGGGGAGGAAGAGAAGGATATCTTTCACTGTTGAATACCAATATGAAACGTGAGCAGGAACATTTAGCCACTTTCCTCCACATGGCACGTGACTATGGAAGGAAAAATGGCTTCAAAGGAACATTCCTCATTGAACCTAAGCCAATGGAACCCACAAAGCATCAGTACGATTTTGATGCAGCGACCGTAATTTCTTTCCTTCGTCAATATGATCTGATGGATGATTTCAAACTGAACCTCGAAGTGAATCATGCTACGCTGGCGCATCATACTTTCCAACATGAGTTGCAGGTTGCTGCGGATGCTGGTTTATTGGGAAGCATGGATGCTAACCGTGGTGACTATCAAAACGGGTGGGATACTGATCAGTTTCCGAATAATTTATATGAACTGACGGAATCGATGTTAGTAGTTCTTCAAGCTGGCGGATTTAAAACCGGTGGTGTAAACTTCGATGCAAAAACGCGTAGAACTTCAACCGATCTTGCAGACATCTTTTATGCTCACATCGGCGGGATGGACGCTTTCGCACGTGCCCTGGTTGCTGCGCAATCGCTTCTCGATGATGGCGAGTACCTCAATCTGCGTAAGGAGCGCTATAGCTCTTTTGATTCCGGTAAAGGAAAGGCATTTGATCGTGGAAGACTTTCGTTGGAAAGCTTGAGGTCACTTGCTCGTCAGAATGGGGAGCCTGAACAAATTAGCGGTAAACAGGAATATTACGAAAACCTGATTAGCAAATTTTTTTAGATCGTACTCAGTAACGAAAACCGTCTGCTCCGCAAAAGTCAGACGGTTTTTTTACGCCCTCGGCCGATTGCGCGATTGGTCCGGCGACGGTGGGCTATGCTCAGACCGGTAATTCAAGCCTAATTTCGAATCTTCAGACTCGTCATCGTACCTTGTGCTGCGCACCCGCAGCAACTTGCTATCTTAGAGGAAACTAACCGATATGAGACCGTTAACTTTTTTCTTTTTATTAGTTGCTACATTCTGTTATGCGCAGCCAACTTCGTATGGAAACTTCAAGGTTTCCGAACAGGAGATCATCTATCAAAAAATTGTTCCGCTCGATTCGGTCACTCCCGGAAAACTGGAAGCTTATTACAAAACATTGCCATACGTTTCAGGACTTAAGATGGTTGATGCCGGTGTTGAGTTTCTTGTGAATGATCTTGTTATTGACTATAAAAAATTCCAGTTTACCCAAGTGAATACTCCGCCCATCATTCAGACAGGAAGATACAGTGGTATCGTTGAGATAGGAGTGAAGGATGGAAAATACAGGATCACCTTTCACGCGATCCAATTAACGGGCGACATTGGCTATAAAAAGATTTTGGAGAAAGATAATCTAACGAGCTATGCTTGTAAGAATAACGGTACGGTATTGGCGCAGGATTGGTGTCGTCCTAACATGCTTGGTTTATTGGACCAGGCGTTTACAGACAAACTTCAGTATGTTGAACCGAAGAAGAAAAAAAACAATGAAGACTGGTAAGGGTTTATAAGAATTAATGATTCTGCTTTTTGGCCATGACGAATATAAAAGTGATTGCATTTGATGCTGATGATACGCTTTGGGAGAATGAAAATTATTTCCAGGAAATTGAAAAAAAGTTCTGTGAGCTGATGGAGGTTTATCTGCCTCAGCATAGCGTCGCCAGGGAATTGCTCGGCACGGAAATAAAAAATATATCCCTCTACGGTTATGGGATAAAAGCTTTTATTCTTTCGATGATAGAGACTGCAATTACCATCTCTAACAAAACAATAAACGTAAGCGTCATTGAAAAAATAATCGCTTACGGACAGGACCTTTTGCAAAAGCCCATTCAAAAAATTGATGGAGTGGATGAAGTATTGGAAACTTTGAAAGTGCATTATAGGTTGGTTGTTGCGACCAAAGGTGATCTGCTGGATCAGGAGAGAAAATTAAAAAAATCCGGTCTTGAACATTACTTTCATCACACAGAAATTATGTCTGAAAAAGGTGAAGGAGATTTTAAAAAATTAATAAAACATCTGGACATACAACCTGATCAATTTTTGATGATTGGCAATTCTTTAAAGTCGGACATACTTCCTGTCCTCAATATTGGCGGCCATGCGTTCCACATTCCGTACCATGTAACCTGGGGCCATGAAAAAATTGAGTATCAGGTAAATCATGCAAATTTCAAACAGTTTACTACTATTAAAGAGATTCTGCCTTCTTTGATCTGAGCTGTCGGGCGCTAAAATAACTCCTGCGCCATTTGCCAAATTCGTGTCTAAAAATCCAAATGGCTGCAATTTTGTTTTAGAATAAATCCCCGTATTAACCCATTTCTATGAGAAAATTATTTGCCACCACATTTCCTGACTTCTATGGTCATCTGTGTCTATTACTCATTCGAATTGCTGCAGGCTCATTCATTCTAACGCATGGATTACCTAAGATCGCGCGTCTCACTTCCGGGGAAGAGATTAAGTTTGCAGATCCTTTTGGGCTTGGGCCAGCTTTTTCTTTAGTGCTGGTGGTTTTTGCGGAAGTATTCTGTTCCTTATTAATAATCCTGGGATTGGGCACCCGATTAGCGTCCATACCGCTCATCATTACGATGTTGGTTGCAGCCTTTCATGCTCATGGCGATGATCCCTTTGGAACAAAAGAAAAGCCGCTCTTATTTCTCCTGATATTTATTGTGTTCCTTGTTTTTGGAAGCGGAAAGTATTCTGTTGATAGCCTCGTGAGTAGAAAGTGATGATCTCAGCGTTTGCGGCCTCCTATATTTGCGTGAAACTTCTCTTCGATCCGAACCAAATACAGGTTTCACGCAAAGCACGCGAAGGTTATTCGCAAAGGGCGCAAAGTAAAATAACAGATATTTCTCAAGAACCTTCCCAAACGCCCTTCATTTAACAAATCCATGACTATTTTTGTCGCGTTCAATTAAACGTTATGGATGATTTCCTGGCAGCTCGATCACAAATGGCCTTGTCGCTTGGCTTCCATATTATTTATGCATGCATTGGAATGGTGATGCCTTTCTTTATGGCTGTTTCGCATTATCAGTGGATAAAAACACATGACGATGTTTACAGAAACCTGACAAAAGCGTGGAGTAAGGGAGTAGCTATTTTCTTTGCAACGGGTGCCGTATCTGGAACGGTGCTGTCATTTGAACTCGGATTATTGTGGCCCACCTTTATGAGGCACGCGGGCCCGATCTTCGGTATGCCGTTCTCATTGGAGGGTACCGCGTTTTTTATTGAAGCAATTGCGTTGGGCTTTTTTCTTTATGGGTGGGATCGTTTTAACAAATGGTTTCATTGGTTCACAGGAATCGTGGTAGGAGTCAGTGGTCTTGCCTCTGGAATTTTAGTAGTCGCCGCGAACGCCTGGATGAATAGTCCTGCTGGTTTTGATTATGTAAATGGCGAGTATTTAAATATCGATCCCATAAAAGCTATGTTCAATGATGCCTGGTTCACGCAAGCTTTGCACATGACCTTGGCTGCTTTCGTTGCCACGGGTTTTGCCGTTGCGGGTGTTCATGCAGCCATGATCCTACAAAAGAAGAATGTTTTTTTTCATACCAAAGCCTTTAAGATTGCTGCCCTCTTCGGAACGGTTGCTGCTGTCCTTCAGCCCATCAGCGGAGACTTCTCGGCCAAAGATGTTGCCCGCAGACAACCGGCTAAGCTGGCTGCCATGGAGGCGCATTTTCACACTCAAAAATCGGCACCGCTCATCATTGGAGGAATTCCGGATGTGAAAAATAAAAAAGTGGATTTTTCGATAGAGCTACCCGGCATGCTTAGCTTCCTTGCGCATGGAAATTTCACAGCAGAAGTAAAAGGCCTTGACACGATTCCAGAAGAAGATCAACCTCCTGTTGCCGTGGTGCATTATGCTTTTCAGATCATGGTAGGATGCGGCGTTGTTATGATGCTTGTATCTTTTATTTTCTTTCTTGCCTTGCTAAAGAAAAAATGGCTTTACTCTTCCTGGCTGCTAAAGCTTTTTGTGATAGCGCTCCCTTTAGGATTTATAGCCGTTGAGGCTGGGTGGACCGTGACGGAAGTAGGTCGTCAGCCGTGGATCATTCAAGGGATCATGCGCACCGCGGACGCCGTTACACCCATGCCTGGAATTGTATGGTCATTTTATTTGTTCACGGTCGTTTATATTACCCTCAGTTTAGCTGTAATTTTCTTATTGCATCGGCAAATCAAAATGGTTCCCGTGCTGTATGATAAGTCAGAAGCAAACTCTTTTAAAAAGGTGTAACGATGGATTACGTTGTCATAATATATCTCTACTTAGCCATTCTACTGTACCTGGTTTTGGGCGGAGCAGATTTTGGTGCCGGAATTATCGAAATGTTTACATCCTCCAAAAACATCCGGCGTACACGCAAAACGTTGTATCATGCTATTGGACCTATCTGGGAAGCGAATCACATGTGGCTTATTATTGCCGTCGTAATTTTGTTTGTCGGGTTTCCCGTTATCTACAGCGAACTTTCAGTTTACTTGCACATTCCCCTGCTCATCATGCTGATGGGAATCATTGCTCGGGGAACAGCTTTTGTCTTTAGACACTATGATGCGGTCCAAGATAACATGCAGGCTTTTTATAATAAGATTTTTGTTTGGTCGAGTTTTATTACGCCCTTGTTTTTGGGAATCCTGGCGGGCAGTACTGTATCGGGACATATAAACTTGAAAGCAGATACGTTTTTCGAAGCGTACATTTCAACCTGGCTCAACTGGTTTTCTATCTCCGTCGGATTTTTTACTGTCGCCTTATGTGGATACCTGGCATCCATTTATTTAATTGGCGAAGCCGAAGATGAAAACGATAAACAACGTTTTATCCGGAAAGCGAAAAGCATGAACACCCTTGCGGTACTTTGCGGAGCGATGGTGTTCGTAGCAGCTGCTTTAGATAAAATCCCGTTAATCACCTGGGTCATGCGCGATACGGTAGGGCTGATTGCGGTAACTTTAGCGACGCTTTCATTGGTAATTATGTGGAAGTGGATTGATACGAAAGTAATTATGTTACCCCGGGTTTTGGCGGGCTTCCAGGTAACTATGATTCTACTCGCTATCAGCTACGCGCATTTTCCTAATTTTGTCATTCTTCAAGGAGGCGACAATCTTTCCCTGCTTGAAAATCAAGCACCCGAAAAGACAATGGAAGCCCTCGGTTGGGCGTTATTAATTGGGAGTACTTTTATTTTGCCAGCGTTGTTTTATTTGTATTTTAGCTTTCAGAAAGGAAAAGATGAAGGATATCAACCTTAAATTTAAATGTAATGCGAACTTCATTTTATGATTGGGTCTACGCCGGCCTCGTGTTAGTAGTGTTTGGCATGACGCTGGTTAGCGGATTGGAATACAAGAATTTCAAGGGCGAAAATGGAACCGGGTTTCATGTATCACTTTCAGTAATTGAAATAGTAATTCCCTCGATTTTAATCTTGTTAAGCGTACCAACTTATTATCTTTTTAAGAAACAATTAAGAAAACGTGCGGTGGCTCCCCATAGGGTAGACAAAACTGATTTATCTGGATTTACCCGGAAACGAAGGTAACTTGCCGTTTGGTTTCTTCGTTTAATTCAGCATAATGTGCCCACCTATGAAAAGGATTTTCAGAGGATTTCTCAAAATATTACAAGCTGAATTTATTTTGTACGTTGTTTTGGGTGGGCTAGGAGGAATCGTCTATCTTATTCTGGGGATCTTATGATTGCGCCGATCCGGCTCAATTGAGTCAATCTAAAAATATTTCAACTAAAATCATTTTTTAATTATTGGCTGATTGCCGTCGATGGACATCACTTCATTCTCCATTCTTTTATAATTTTTTATGAGTATCCGCAAGGAGTCCTAAAGATAGGATTTTGACAGAAGCTGTCATCTA
>CAZAHL010000220.1:0-12761 GCA_964484845.1 uncultured Chryseolinea sp.
ATATACAGTATGCATAGTGAGCTTGCTGGTGTCACCGGTAAGTTGCTCAAATTCCAGAAACTCAAGTTGTACGTCAAAAGGTGAATTCTCCATTTCAAATGTCCGGGTGATTTTACGATTCGGAATACACTCGTGAAGTACCCCATTGGCCCGAAACACAACGTTTCCCTGAGCATCGGCTGTTTGAAATTCCCAGCCACCGTGCTTTTTATTTTCGAGTTTCAGCACTTTGGTTGTTCCATATTCGTGCGACATCCACTGTTCAAAAATATCAGGCTCTACATGCGCTTTAAAAAGTAATTCGACAGGCAAATCAAATTCCCGTGTGATCAGTAGGTCATTTTTGCCCTCTTCGGCATTGATCTTTGTTTTTCGTTCCATTGTGTCCTATTTTTTTGATTTGTATTTTTTCATAATGGTTTCCAATTTATTAAATCTGTCATCCCACATGTTGCGGAATGGTTCTATAAAGTCTGCTATTTCTTTCATCTTTTTGGAATTTAAGTGATAGTAAATTTCCCTGCCGTTTTGCTCTTGTTTAAGCAATTCACACTCGGTGAGTATTTGAATGTGTTTTGAAACTGTTTGCCGTGATGATTTGAAGTTGTCAGCAACGGCTCCTGGCGTTAATGCCTGCATCGCAAGCAATGTGAGAATTGCCCTTCTTGTCGGATCTGCAATCGCCTGGAATACATCTCTTCTTGATTTCATTATGCAGTTATTTGACTGCAAATATAGTGCAGTTATTTGACTGCGCAAATATTTCGGAAATAAAATTCGTTCCGCCTCTACGACAGTAATCCAGCTGCGACAATGTTGGCTGCACTTTAATATTGTTGTACTACCTTTATGAGGTAAACATAACCCTCATATGAACTTCCGACCAGTTCTTATCAGTTTTGTACTAGCCACTAGCCTAGCCATTTATGGTGCAGTCCTATCAGTCAGTAATTTACGGTTCGAATCATTCAATTCTTTACGCGCATCATCGAATGCTTCGTACGATAGAGCGCCGAATCTCAAGCGAACCTATCAATGGACAGGTACTTGGATGCCGATGCGCATCAGTGCTGGTGACGGCATCACGGAGCTGGACGCGAAGATCGGTCGCTTTATTCACTTCCCGGAAGAGCATTCGTACCTGAACGCTATTCGAAACATCAACGTGAAGTTTCCCGGTTCAGCACCCTGGACAACATGGACAGTAGGCGACTTGTCACGCGCCATTCCCTCCGGCACCAATCTGACCGATGCGCAACACGAAGAGTATCTGTCGTTGATGGACAAACACGGCATCAAGGTGTTTCTGGAAGTGTTTCCCTTCGCAGCGAATGCGAAGAAAAATCTTCCTGTTGTTGACGCCGCTACAGAGATCGACAAGTGGCTGAGCAAACTCAAGCATCATAAGTCAGTCGCCGGTGTAGGAATAGAGCTCGAATACTTCGGCAAGGCAACGGACTCGCTGGCGACGGCATGGAATAGGATAGTTAAAAGTCATAATCCGAAGTACAGAATGTTCCTGCGACACTACAGCAAGGACTTTATGCCACCGACCTACCGGGGCACCGGTGACCTGATCTTTATCTGTGATGCATCTGAGGGAACCATCGTGGAACTGAACGGTGCATTTGCAAGCTGGGCAAACCACTTCGCTCCCACCGCATGCGCGTTCCAGATCGGATATCCTGCGGATGAAGATGGCATGAACGGCAGCAAAGAATCTGGATGGTGGCGCCTTAAGGATCCCGTGCGCGAATGGGGCGATGGCATTCTCCCCTTGATCAAGAATGAAAAGCAGGAAATCGGCTTGATCTGGGTAACTGCGAAGTCAGGAAAGAGTTATAATAAAGCTTGGGATTTGACAAAATAGCCAGAACTAGTGTTAAGTCAATCGTGAAATGTTAAAAGTTAATCGTGTAAATGCCGTTCATGATCAACGATTTCTGGTAAAACGGAACCGCCATCTCATGCTTAACTGAGCGCTGGCTTGCTCGTTTCGTGCGACACACTAACGCATGGAGTATACGTTATGAGTACATTTTGTATCGGATAGCGATCTCCTTAAATATAACAGTCAGCGTGTTTAGCAATAGGTGATTCGAATGTTAAAAATTTCAATCTTAAATTTAAAAATCTATTCTATAGCTAAATATGATATATCGGTTTGACTGAACATTATCCTCCTGGTTGAAAGAATACTCCTGTATTTGCGCAGGAAGTCCACCCTTGGGCTGAACGTACCTGATTCCATACACGTTCTGTTCAAAAAGATTCAGTATATCAATTTTCAACTGTTGAGAAGTTTTTTTTCTATCCCATTTATAATATAGGCTAAAATCGAGGCGGTAATAGTCCTTTAATTTTTGGGTGTAGGCAAGCTCCGGTATTTCTACCTGATAGCCCTTAGCGATGGATTGTGCGAGGTCAATTGGCGTCACTTTTTTACCGCCTGTAAAAGCTCCGCGAACATTAAGACCAAGCGCTCTGTTTTTTTCTTTTTTCTTGCCGAGGTTAAATTCCTTACCTCCTATAACGTTTGTCGCGTAGTTTACATTGTAACGGGTATTTCTCCATATTTCATCCAGCCCTTTATACCTTGCGTCAAATAAGGAGCCGGTAATGAGAAAATAAAATTGCCTTTCATAATTTTTTTCCAAGGTAAGCTCAACGCCGTGGTTTTTGCCAACACCTTTATTCACAAGATCTTTGGTTGTAAAGGAAACATCGTTGTTAATGGATGAGTATGAGCTGTGAATGTTATTTTCCACCGGCACATCAAATTGGTATTGTACATACGCTTCTGTCGTCAGATGAAAGTTGTTGAAAAGTGTAACGTTATAGGCCATCACAAAATGAGCCGCCCGGCTTAGATGAAGATTGTGGTTAGGACGGATTGTTTGTCCATTCACATTGTATTCTCCATAATAAGTGGCGATACTTTCATGCCTGCTATGCAATCCTGCTCCAAGACTCACGGATTGATTATCAGTGATGGTTCGTTCTATACCGATTCTGGGTTCGGCCAATACCTGGTTGCTTAAAGAAAAATACGTAACATGTAGACCGCTATTGAAAACCCAATAATCCGATGGTTTGAACTGCCAGGATAAAAAACCCTGAACTAAGTTTACGCTTCCTCCCTTTTCCAGAGTCTTGGTAATGATTCCATCAGGTAATCCGTTTTCTGACGTAAGGTCATATCTGATCAGGTTCAATTTCAGTCCAGCTGTAATCAAGTTACTTGCGTTTAATTTGTGATTCAATGTACTGGCCAGCCTATAAGCACTGTTTATATATTTTCCCCGCTCTTTAATGTAAGGTTCCAAAAGGGCATAGTTAAAATCAGAGCTGGAAGGCCGATTCTCAGTGGCACTTATAGCAAGTACGGTTTCAAGAAAAGTCTTGTTGTTTTTAAATGGCATAGCATGTTTAGCGCCTATAATGCCCAGATCATAGTGTTGCTTGTCATAATAAGTTTTAATAACAATACCTTGGTTAGGATCATCAAAACCCACCCTGCTTTCCTCATCCCATTTGCCCGTACCACCAAGGCCGAAAAGAGAAAAAATACCCATCTTTTTGGAGGGCAGATTCAATTTAAATGTGAAATCCTGAAAAACAGGGTAATCAAATCCTGTTCTGATCTTACCGAGTATACCTAGCGTTGAGTATCTGTAATTCACCAGGTACGATCCTTGGTTTTTTCCTAGTGGCCCCTCTGTGGAGCCCCTAAGTCCAAGTGTCGCTATTTCGAGCGTATGTTCGCTCTTATCAGTATTACCTTTTCTCATCCTAAGGTCAAAAATTCCGGAAGTGGCATTACCAAATTCAGATGGAAAAGCACTCACAAAAAAATCCGATCGTTCCATATTGCTGCTGTTTAATATGTTCATGAACCCTCCTGAGCTACCTTCAACTGCATAGTGGTTTGGATTAGGAATTTCTATTCCTTCGAGTCTCCATAATAATCCACGTGGAGAATTACCTCTCACAATGATCTCATTGGAATATCCATTGTTACTTGTAACACCTGCGTAGGAAAGAGCCATTCTTGCAGGATCACCAAGGCTCCCGGCAAATCGCTGAGTCTCTTCATCGGAAATAGATCGCGCGCTTACCACAGCCATCTGGTTGGTAGGTACTACCCTGTCTTTATATCCAGATACAACTATTTCTTTAAGGTTGCTGACTTCCTCGATCATGCCTATGCTCAAAATAACTTCTTTGGCTGATCCAAGAATAATATTCTGATGGACTCTACTTTGATAGCCGACAAACCTTATTTCAAGATCGTATGTGCCGATCGGCAAATTCTCTAGCACAAAGGTGCCATCATCTTCAGCTGACGTAGCGACAACCGGATCAGAGCCAAGTATCCTAATAGTGGCACCTGGTAATCCAACGTTGGAATGTTCATCGTAAACTGCACCTTTGATTTTTTGACGAGGCTTTTGCCCTAGTAGAGCAATGGGCAAACACGATAGCCAAAGCATAAAAATTAATTTTCTCATTTATAACATGATGATGATGAGCAAAACTAGACGTGCTCATGCCCTGAAAGAAGAAAGAGAAGTTGGAGATTTCTCTAAGGGCTTATAAACCGGCACTAAAGGGATAAAGGAAACTGAACGTGCTTAATTTTACGCTGAATAACCTTGTTTCTCCTTATTAGAAATCCACTTTTTAAATTTTGGCGCGTTATATTTACTGATCATAACATCTTCTAAACCAGTTCTTTCATTTTTAACAAAATCAACCAGAATTTTTTGATTTGTAGAAGGTGAATACCCTTGGATTACGTGCTTTGATAAAATCAATTGCCTGTTGATTCTAAAAAACTGCGCTGAATCTAGTACACTCTCCAACTCAGTAAGCGTATGATCAACAATATATAATGAGCCTTGAGATGTACTTAGCCATACAAGCTTATCCTTGGTGAAGAAATAACTAAATTCCTGTTCCGGCACGATAATCTTCTTATCTCCCTTTGTCACTATAAGCTCTTTCAATACGGGCGAAGAAGAATTGATCAAGTTCGATTGGCCGGCGATGTGGTAATTTGAAGTATAAAAATAGATCGACAGAAAACCAAGAATCAGTATAATCATAGGTACACCGTTGTAGAAAAATGAAGTTTCAGTTAAAGGTTCCTGATAATAGAAAGTGCTGTAAATCAAATAGATTAGTGTTTCCCAAAGCAAAACCACAAATCCACCGACTATAAAACGGAAAAGAATTTTAACCATACCATTTTTTATAAGTTTCTCCTTCCGATATAAGGTTATGAATCGGAAAAAATAAAAAAGTGTGATCGCTGCAAAATATGTCATGATAAGATCGACAACATCCTCACGCACTATGTTCCGTAAAAGGAATCTGCGTTCACCCTGTATCACCCAATCGATATAAGATGCAACGAAAAGCAATAAACATTCTTTTATGACCTGTTTTATCTTATCCCTTTTCATAATATTTCAACTCATAAACAAAGATCGCTAAAATGACAACTATGATGTAGCTTGGTTTCAGTAACAAAATTGACAACATTTCTTTAGGGATGTTGAGTTATCGTAAAGTGATTTTTGTTGCTGGTTTGTTGCGCCTGCCGTCTAACGTATTGATACTCTGTTTTTGAGCATATTTTGTATTTATATTTACTAATTACTGCAATGTTCCATTTCTTGCACTACAGATAAGAGACAATGATGCGATTTCCTGCTATTCTTTTCGTTTGGCTTTTGGCCACCCTTATACCATTTACCATCCGAGCTCAAAAGGCTGAAAAAATTGAAAGGTTAAAATCGGAGCTTATCCGTGCAACCACGGACACGGCACAAATTCGAATTCTACTCACCATTGCCATGACCTATGAGGGGTACCAGATGGATTCCGCCATGACTTACGCGCTTATAACACTCGAAAAGTCAGAAAAGATCAATGATCCGAAAGGACGTGCTGACGCAATGCTTCATATAGGTCGTCTCAAGCGCGATCAGAACAAAGAGGTAGAGGCATTAAACCATATGTTTGATGCCCTTAAGCTCTATCGCGAAATTGGTGACAACGTTCAGATCGCCAATTCGCTTAACGATATCAGCATCATTTACGCTACCTCAGGTGATTTTAAGAACTCACTAAACTACTTCAAGCAAGCGCTGGAGATTTTCAGGCAAACTGGAGATGAAAAGGGAGAGTCGTATGCACTCAATAACATTGGCATCATCTATCAAGAAATGAAAGACCAGGCTTCAGCAAAGGACTATTTCATCCAATCGCTGAACATTAAAATCAAGAATAAAGATTTATATGGCATTTCCAGAGGCTATACCAACCTGGGCTCTATTTCTGAAAGCAATAATGCGTGGGAGGAAGCAATGAATTACTACGAAAAAGCTGACAGCATCTATATCCTAACAAACGATAAACAAGTACAGGGACCGAACTCCCTGGCGATGGCTCGCGTACAACAAAATCAGGGCAAGTTCATTGAGGCAAGGAAACTTGCACTCCGGGGCTTCCAAACATCAAAAGAGATCAATGATCTCACCGTGATGTTGAGCTGCAGTAAATTCATCGCCGAACTCGATGAAAAAGCCGGGAACTACAAATCCTCTCTTACCTATCAAAAAATATACAACCAGATAGCCGATAGCCTGAACGACAAAAACCATAAGACTACATTAGAAGAAGTTAAAGGGAAATTCAATGTAGAAGAGAAGGAACGCGAAATAACCCTTCTCAAAAAAGACAAGGAACTCCACGAGGCTAGGGCGAGAAACAGCACACTCATCACATACGCATTATCGGCGGGTATCGTATTACTAGTATTAATTTCAGGACTGATCTACTACGCCTATCGCACCACGAAAACAGCCCGCGACAGTCTCGCCAACAAAAACAAAGAGATCGAACAACAGAGGAATGATCTTGACAAACTAAACAAGGAAAAGGACCGTTTCTTCTCGATTCTGTCGCATGACCTGCGCTCGCCATTAAACGCACTTAAAGGGCTTTCGCACTTACTGGTTCACCACGGTGACGTTCTGACGGCTGATGAATCAAAGGACATCAAAAAGAAAATTGACAACTCGCTGGATAACCTGACTGAATTGATCAACAATATTCTCGAGTGGTCAATGACTACTTCAAAGAAAAGACAGTGGACGTTCGACAAGCTTAACACCACAGCCCTTATTCAAAAGAACATATCGTTGTATCAGAACATCGCTGAAAGTAAGGGTGTGAGATTAGTTCATCCTCACAGCAATGATGTTTTTGGTTATGCCGATTATCAGGCCATCGATACTGTAATCCGGAATCTTCTATCCAACAGCATTAAATTCAGTCACCCCAATAGTAACGTGACCTTGAGGGCCGCGATCAATGGAAATACTGCACTCATCTCGGTACAGGATCATGGAATAGGAATGCCGGCAGATCTCCAGGAAAAATTGTTTACCATTAACAGCTCAGTAACGCAAGCCGGAACAAAAAATGAAAAGGGCACCGGCATTGGCTTACTGTTATGTAAAGAACTCATGAAAGAAAATAATGGAGACATATCTGTAAAAAGCAGGCCAGGCGAAGGAAGCGAGTTTATTGTTTCTTTTCCAGTATTTGAGGCGGCGCAATATCGCTAAGGTGAAAGACTTGAAACAGCATATCTCAGATAAAGTTTCAATCGTGCCAAAGTCAAAGAGCAGTATTCGGTAACAGTTGAACTATGTTAAGACGGAAATTCTAACGATATAGAATTTTTTTTCAATAACAAACGCAATAATATTCTTTAGGGATGTTAAGTGATATCAAGGGAATTTTTGTTGCTAGTTTGTTGCTTGAACCATCTAACCTTATGACTAACAGCTTTAGCACACTTTGTATCGGAAAGAAATTCACTTAACAATCAAGATACCCATACAGTAACCAATGGTCGAGCGGTGCCTGAATCCAGTTATTTCAAAACAGAAATCACCTCACGATTACTAACCAACTTCAGCAACTCTAGCCGTTGGTGTTTATCTAAAAAACCAGTTTCACGCAAAGGTCACAAAAAAAAACGCAAAGAAATCGCAGAAACTTTGATCGGGAACTTTTGCGGCCTTTGCGAAATTATCTTTGCGTCCTTTGCGTGAAATATTTTTCGCTCATTGCGTGCGACACCCATACGTTTTTTGAACATACGGCTGAAATAGTGCGGTACTGGAAGCCCAACTGACAAGCAATCACTGGTACCTGATTAACTGATGTTCGCGGGTCTATCTTCAGCACATGGGATAAAGATTCTACGCCGCAGCCAGTTGGCGCTCTGTTACCTTCTTCAATTCCTCCAACGCAGTAGGCCAGCCTTCATCAAACATCTTGCTCCACGCCGGGTTGATTTCCATGGATACCGTCACCGTTGTTTTACCAAGGTGTTCAGTAAATTTGTATCCTTCTGTCATTCCGATCCAACCTTTCGCAACTTCGCTGGTTCGGTCTTCCACCCCACCCGGTCCGAGCACTGCAATATGCCTGGCAAAAACGCTTTCATACGGTTTCAATTCATCAATTTCTGCCAGTGTACCGCTACCCTCTGGTCCGATGAATCTGATCTTCTCTCCCTTTGCCCATTTCCCTTCATAGAAAGAACCGGGCCAGCTCTTCGCTACCCACTGCTTGTAAGTTTCTTCCTGCAACATGGTTTCCCACACCTTTTTCGCTGGTGCGGAAATCACAATTTTATACTCAAGATGTTCCATAACTGATAAGAATTAATGTTTGACGGATTTATTTAGTTGTCGTAATCAAATTGACAATACAAAAGTGCACCATATAATCATCATCGTAGGTTGTCGAAGGCGACATTGTGAGAGGTCAATTGCGACAATCGCCAGCCAAAACTGCCTTCCCTGGCCCTTTCTTTCCAGTTTTACTTTCGTCACTTTCAGACCCTTTTTCGTTGTCATGAAGGAGAAATCACAACGGACACATTTTTTAAATATCAATAACAAAATCGAAACAGCTTTAGTAGTCAGCACGTTATTTAAACAGTACTTGACTATGTTTGGCATTTTAGTAATTGAAATTTATTTTGAAGCGCGATCCTTAGCTATATCTGTAAGTGGGCTATTACCTTAACTATCCCAAACGAGCAAAAAGACTTGTCTCTTGACTAAAAGAGCCCTCTGGAAAAAAGACTAAGGTAGCTTGAACATGTTTTATTAGCCCTACTTATATTGTGCTATGAAGACAGAAAAACAAAAAATGCTTGCAGGTGAGCTGTATAATGCGCTCGACCAAGAGATCAGTAATGAAAGGACAGCTACGCGCCTCTTGCTGAAACGATTGAATGAAACGGCAGAAAATGAGCCAGAACTTCGCGCGGAAATTTTGAAGCAGTTGCTGCCAAATGCCTTAGAGGGGTTGTGGATTCAGCCTCCCTTCTACTGTGATTATGGATACAACATGAAGATCGGAGAAAAAGTGTTCTTCAACTTCAACTGTGTCGTTCTTGATGTTACCTATGTCACAATTGGGAGCCGTACACTTTTTGGTCCAAACGTACAAATTTATACTGCTACCCATCCAATCGATTTTCGCGAACGCGCTGCTGGCCTTGAGTATGCAAAACCAATAACTATTGGCGAGGATGTTTGGATAGGTGGAAGTGCAGTTATCTGTCCTGGAGTGAACATTGGAGATAGGACAGTGATTGGGGCTGGTAGTGTTGTCACGAAGGACATTCCTTCCGGCGTATTTGCAGCGGGTAACCCTTGCAAAGTTATTAGACAATTAGAATAGTTTTTTCTGTCTAGATGGTTTGTAATTCCAATCCTAATTTTTGACTACGGTTAACAATCTTGTTTAATAACAAAAACTATCAACCTTTCTCCAGGGATGTTTAGAGTGTTAAGTGATCATTCGGTAACTTTTACTACCATTTGTTACTCGAACAACTTACGGACGGACTCTCAGTAGAGGGCACCTTTTGTATCGGGAAGTGAAGTCCCAAAATATCCCTATTATAATCGAAGCCATCCTTTACTAGACAGTACGTTGCGTAAATAAGCGCCGCTTTGTGATAAAATCCCAAGCATTTACGAAGTCTCAGTTGAGTTAACGGTTTGCAATGCTACAGCATTCGCACCGTTGCTTTGATTGTATCTATTGACAAACGTCCTCTTCACGCGCTGGGAAGTCCTGAAGTATGGAATCCAAATCGCCGCGGCAATTAGATTCCGGATGATGGCGCCAGTAGGATCAACGGGATTTGCTCCCGGCGTTATTATCTCCATGATAAGTGGGTCAAGTATAAGCCAGGCAAGGGGGACACCGAAATAGTAGATCATGAGCTGAGGTACCGAGCTTCGTCGCTGAAAAAAAAGCACGATCATCAGAACAGAGTACGCTGACATTCCTGCATTATAAATTTGTTCAAGCAACGCGAGAAAGAACAATCCTGTATTTCCATTCATGTAATGAATTACCCACGGCTGCCCATTGATCAGCTGCATGTCCGTCACGAAATTATAAAGCATGAGTGCGGGCGACAGGAGCACACCAAGCGCGGGCAAATATAACCACCCCTCTATACGATGTCCCCAGGCTGCCGGATAGTATGGCTGCGGATTATATTGGCGGTAGCTGTAGATTGCCAAGAAGACACTTCCACAAAGAACCAGTAGTAGCACAACGATGCCCGGCCACAGCGGCGCAGACGTTGTGGTCTCGACCGTAGGATCCCACGACAGATAAAACGACAAATTCTCCATCATCTTCCCGTGATCAGAAACAAATGTCTCTATGGCATTGACGGGTACTGCATCAGCCTTCGTCTGGTAGTCAGTGGAAATAACGATTAAGGAGTCGCTATAACTGGCGCTGTAAGCATATTTATAATACTCGTTTTCGATAAGGGCTTTATCCGGGGTAATATCCCAGTCAGTTGGTGTGTGAATACGGATCTCGTGGCGTTTGTCTAGTGGATATTCGAGACCATAAGGGGCATCACGCTTCAGCGACTTGGACACATTAAAATATGACTCAAGGGTCGTCCCTCGAACCGAGCAGTAAATTTTTTCGCTGGTTTCAATCTCCTTTTCCCAGAATGTCTTTATGAAGTACTTCTCCGTTGTGATGAGTTTATTCTCTTCACTGTTGTCTTCCACTTGCATATCTTCTGCAAGCACAATGTCAGGATACTGGTCGGCGTAATAATCTTTATATTTCTTCTGAACCGCCTCAAGCCTGGCGTTTGAGAGCTGAGATCGCTCCCTGTCCGCTGCGCTCCCCTCGAAGATTGTGCGTACTTCCATCTTAGCGTTACCCCCTATCGAATCCATCGTGAAGGTTTGTATTTCTTTCTGATAGCCAACCCCAGTTGAAGTGAGCGGTGTCAGATCGGATGACTTATTTAATACAAGGCCCAATCCGAAGTTCGGAAACGAATAGGCATCAAGTGTGCCACCCTGATTGCTTATCGTTGGATCGACATGATATGTTTTGTCTTTGAATTTGAACTGCACTACACAATGATCGAACGCTACGATCGACGGTAGTCCCTCTCGGATTTTCTCTCGTTCACTTGTGTTAACGAGCATCGGGTAAGCTTCAATTCCCTTTAACTCAAGAATGGTGCACAGGAGTAGGGATTTATCCTTACAATCTCCAAAACGTTGATTCCAAATCATCAAGGGTGAGTGCGGTTTATATCCGTTAAGCCCCCCTTCAAATCCAAGATAACGAATGTCGTCTTGTACAAAATGAATGGCTTTCATCACGAATTGATAGATGGAACTGTCGGCGAATATCTTGTCCACTTCCTTCAGGAGCGTTTTCTTGTCGGAATCGCTTACCCGATACAGGTCAGTCCCCCATTCGGATACTTCCTGCCAGCTATTGAAAGATGAAACGGCCACGCGCTGAAATGGGTTATACCAACTGGGTACGTTCCCGTCGGTAATCAAGCCTTTTGATTTTTCATTTGACCACAGATACGATACCACACCACTTCCGTGCTTCACCACGGGTTGTATATTGGTATGAATATTCTTGATGTTAAGAGACATTGAGGAAGGTACCACGAGCCTGAATATATTCTTTTCAAAAGCAATGCGCCTGTCCGCATAGAACTCCTCCATTACCTTCCCCTTGAACGCAGGATTGAAACCCTTCAACGTATAGGAATACTCCAGCACGTCGCCTCTGCGTATATCTGGAAGGTTGATGATTGCGGTGTAGCTTTCGTCATACAGAAAACGATCCATACTCTCTTCATGCTGGATCGTCTTGATGGTGGCTGGTAATTTGTTGATAACCTCACCGGCGCGGTGAATAACGATCTTATGAAAAATGAGTGTTTCATGCTTCGGGTCAAACGACACGGTGATGTCAGACATTTGCTGAACTCCTTCGTTGCTAAGAAATTTGTAAGCATATCGATGATGTACTTCCTGCAGAGGCACATGCTGCTGTTTCTCAAGGAGTAAATAGTAATATCCAGATTCTTGTCCAGCGGGTGGCAAGGCCTCTTTATTAAAAGTAAATTTTTCAATCCATGATTTTTCAGCCTGAATAAGCGCCTTAGGATTTTGAGCGAATGCATTACATAAGGCAACCAAATGCAAGATTGCCAAACAAAGAAAATTCCTCATCAGATCGCCAGGTTAACGGGAAAAGTAAAGATAGAAATTTCGGTTAAACTCATTAGAAACACGTACCATTTGGGCAGGGCTGACGCATCTAAATTTTGAAATAATCAGCGGGAGGGGTAAATTACTCTT
>CAZAHL010000221.1:0-12752 GCA_964484845.1 uncultured Chryseolinea sp.
ATTTTATACAGGACTTTAAAGAATTTTCGGGCCATAATCCAAAGGAATATTTTTCGGGAAAGACAGAAGCTACAGAATGGAGGGATAAATAATAAATGTCGGATTTTTCCAATTTTCCATTTTAATCACATGATACTTTTGGCCATTATAACATTTTAAATTTTAAAAAAATGAAACTGCCAAAAGGACATCAAGTAGTAATGCCATATTTAATGGTAAAAGGAGCATTGAAATTTATTGACTTTGTAAAAAAAGTGTTCAATGCAAATCTCACAACGGATATGCACAAATTACGTGACGACGGAGCCACGGTAATTCACTCTGAGATTACAATTGGTGGAAGCACCATCATGTTTACGGATGCCACCGAACAGTGGAGGGAGCAAACTGCAAACTTATTTGTGTATGTTGACGACGCAGATGAAACGTATAAAAAAGCCATTAACTCGGGTGCAACCACACTGATGGAGTTGAGCGATCAGGATTACGGACGTACTTGTGGTGTAACCGATCCATTAGGAAATGTTTGGTGGATAACGTCAGTAAACAAATCATAAAGATGCGAGCTACGGACAAAGAAATAGCAGAAGAATTAAAGCAATCAGGAAGGCGATGGGATAAAGCCATTGTCCATAATGACGCTTTGGAAATAGGGAAATTTATGGCAGGTGATTGGGTCATTGTTGGCACCGAGGGAGGCATTACATCCAAAGAAGATTTTCTTAAATATATTGTGTCAGGCGATCTTCTTCATAACAAGATGGACTTCGAAGATATTAGAGTGGAAGTCTATGATAGTACAGGTATTGTGACCAGTAAAGGAACAAGCAGTGGGACATACAAAGGTGAACTATTCAGTTATTATGAATGGTCAACAAATGTATATATCAAGAATGAAGAGGGTTGGCTTTGCGTGCTCACCATGCTGACTCCCGCGGAAAAACCGTCTTTCTGAAATCAGTCTACTACATCGTACAAAACGCTAAATAAGTCACACATCGTGCATATAATTAATCCTTAAGCAACATGAATATATTCATGGACTGAACAGATGCGGCTTCGAAATTACAGGATATAGCCAAGTCCAACGGTTATCATTGGCTGAGGCAGTATTAGAACTCCTCAAATAAGTTTGATAGTCAGTGAGCAAAAGCCGAAAACGTAAACAGCCTGACCGAAATCGCACAAAACAATCCGTATGCAGACAAGAATAAAAAAAATAACTAACAAATTCGGATAATATGGAGGTATTTGGACATGGCACAATGTTGGGAAGGCAAACACTAATAAGCCTACATAATAATATACAAACCTAGACAACCACGTCATGATAAAAAGTTATTTTAAAATCGCGTGGAGAAATATCAGTCGTCAAAAGCTTTACACTGTAATTAATGTGTTTGGATTAGCGCTAGGTATCTGTGCTTGCACCGTGATATACACTATTACTAGCTACGAACTCAGCTTCGACACTTTTCATATAGACAAGAAACGCATTTACCGTATCATGGGGGATGTGACAGAAAGCACGGGCGATAAATTGCATTACAGCAGACTTCCAATTCCTTTATTAGGGGCTACACGAGTACAATCCTCTGGCTTGGAAGTTATTGCTGGGATTATCCCCTATAATGCCAACATAGAAATTCATGATATCAATGTAACAAAGCAATTTGAGAGCAAAATAGCAGGGACGAATTACATAACTACCGTCATTGCAGAACCGGAATACTTTGATATTTTTAAATACAACTGGCTTGCAGGCAATGCTGACAATGCCATGGTTCCGTCATTATCTGTTGTACTTACAGAAAGTAAAGCCGTTCAATATTTCGGTGCCGTGCCTTTTGATAAAATGATCGGCAAACAAATTATTTATGAGGATTCATTAATTGTAAATGTTACGGGCATTGTAAAGGATTTGAATGGCAATTCCGATCTTGCTTTTACAGATTTTATTTCCTTTACCTCACTTCAAACGAATTTTTTAAAGACCAGGATCAATGCGGAATCATGGGGAGAAGGCGATATGGCGTCTTGGGCTTTTGTAAAACTTTCGAAAGCCATTTCCTCTAGTACTGTAAATGCTCAACTTGAAAAGGTCGCGAGAACTCATGCCGAAGAAATCAAATTAACCCCTTGGCTAGAACCCCTATCCAGCATTCACTTCAACTCAGATGTCATTGAAAACCCTATTAGAACGGCGCACTTGCCTACTCTTTATGGCATCATAGGAATTGCTATTTTTATATTGCTTCTCGCCATTATCAACTTTATTAACCTCTCTACTGCCCAATCCATTCAGCGCGCAAAGGAAGTCGGTATAAGAAAAGTATTGGGAAGCAGCCGAAGGAGTTTGACTTTTCAGTTTCTGACGGAAACATTCTTACTTACAATTTTAGCAGTCTTTTTGGCAATCGCGCTCGTTGAACCGGTATTAAATGAGTTTAGATCGTTTATTCCAACTGATATATCATTTAATCTATTTGAACCCCTCACATTAATATTTCTAGTTCTTGTTATTTTAATAACGACCGTTTTTGCCGGAGTTTACCCATCAAAAGTATTATCCTCCTATCTCCCTGCACTATGCCTAAAAGGTACGGGATCCCAGCCAAGTGGCGAAAAGTGGTTACTTCGAAAAGGATTAATTGTTTTTCAGTTCTCTGTTTCGCTTGTATTTATTGTTGGAAGCATTGTTATTTCAAATCAAATGCGGTACACCCGAGAAAAAGATTTGGGTTTTACTGCCGATGCGATTATAACCATGGAAACACCCCGGGGCGGCGGATATGGAAAGGTGGCGTCCCTATCTCAAAAGATCCAACAATTAAAAGATGTTGATAAAGTTGCCTTGCAATGGCTGTCGCCCATGACCGAAAATGCGAGAGGGATGAAACTAAAATTTAAAAGTACGGATGAAAAGGATTTCTGGGTAACACAAGTTGCAGGTGATGAAAATTTTATTCCGCTTTATCAAATAAAGTTGCTGGCTGGTAGAAATCTGGTTCAATCAGATACAGTGAAGGAGTTTGTGGTTAACGAAAGTTTGTATCGAATTATGGGTTGCAAAAAACCAGAGGACGCTATCGGAAAAATACTTTATTGGAATGATACGCCCTATCCTGTGGTAGGTGTGGTGTCTGATTTTCATACGAGTTCCTTGCGTGACCCGATTACCCCTCTTTGTATCATTAACAGACCCGACAGAGAGAGTGCACTAGCAATTAAACTGAGTTCAAAAGGTAAGCGACCAGGTTTTATTGAGGCGGCCCTTTCTAAAATAGAAAATGCTTGGAAACAAATATATCCAGATGCAACATTTAGTTATAGGTTTTATGATGATTCATTGGCATTGTTGTATGAGAAAGATAGACAAACAGCTAAGCTTATAAATACTTCTACAGCCATCGCCATTTTTATTTCTTGTATTGGTCTTTTTGGACTTACTCTCTTTACATCAGAGAAAAGATCAAAGGAAATAGGCATTCGAAAAATATTGGGAGCCAGCATAACTAACATCCTAATGATGCTGAGTAAAGATTTCGTCATACTTGCAAGTATCGCTCTTTTTATTTCATCGCCTATCGCATGGTATTTTATGAACAAATGGCTCGAGGGCTTCGCCTATCATGTCAATATTAATTTGTGGGTGTTTGTGTTAGCTGGAGCAGCAGTCCTAATAATCACCTTACTAACAATAAGTTTTCAAGCAATAAAAGCAGCAATTGCTAATCCGGCTAAGTCATTGCGGTCAGAGTGAGCAAGCATTGCCTTTGACGAGAATAACATCGTTGTAATTTGTATTTGAGGAGTAATTTTTTCCTTCTAAAAACACCCAGCGCCGATACCTCCCTTGCCGATATGCACATCCAAAGCGCTGGCATTCTTTTGTTTTACCAACTGCATTAAACAGCAAGCTCCTGCAGAATCCTGACTTTGGTGTGCGGCCAATTTTTCTTATTTTTATTTAACCACTACCGCATTTAGACTTCCATTAACCTAATTCAAAATGATTAGAAGTTATTTTAAAATAGCATTTCGCTGCTTAATCAAGAATAAGCTTTATTCATTCATAAACATTGTTGGCCTAAGTCTGAGCCTTTGCTGTGTTATACTTATAATCGCACCAAATGGCTTGAAAGCTATCCTTATCGAACAGACGTTGGACTTGAATCCTTTATTGGAGCAGGACTGCTCGTATTAATAATAGGACTTGCTACTATAAGTTACCAGACAATAAAAACTGCTTTAATGAACCCAGTTGAAACACTAAGAAGGGAATAACGCAAATGGATAATTAATTTATAGATACATGTTAAAAAATTATCTTAAAGTAGTACAGCGAAGTATCCTCAGGCGACCGGTGCATACCATGCTGAATCTGTCCTGCCTGACGATTGGTATAGCTGGCACCTTGCTGATTTTATTGTACCTCGATTTTGAACTTACTTACGACAGGTGTCACACTCAGTCCGATCGCATTTATCGCGTAACAACTAATTCGATTCAGACGCACGAAAAAACTATTGATGTTGCGTGGAATTCTACTCCGGCACCCCTGGGGCAAACAATAAAACAGGATTATTCCGGAATAGAAAATTATACCAGGTTATATCAATTCTGGGTCTCAGAAAATGTAAAATTCCTGTTTAATGAAAACATTCAGGAAGAATCGGAAGTGTATATTGCCGATCCCACAGTGTTCGATGTATTTACCTTCGATCTCATTAGTGGGGATGCCGAAAGCGCACTTGACGGCCCCAATAAAATCGTCATCTCCGAAAGTTTGGCCCGTCGAATTTTTGGCGACGAAGCTCCTCTTGGAAAAATAATAAAAAGTAGTTTGGTCCACGGGCTGCCTAGCCTTGGTTCCCAATATGCGTTGATCGTTACAGGTGTTTACCGCGATATGCCAAAAAATGTGCACCTCTACGCGCATGCACTGATTTCGTCACAAACGGATCCCGCTTTGACGGAGTATTATTTCAATCAGTTCAATGTATATACCTACCTTCTTCTTTATCCCCAAACCGATCCTGCAACGTTGGCCCCTAATCTTTCAGATGTATATACCAAATACTTAGACCCTGCGCGCGATCCGGTTCTTGTAAGCGCAAGTCATGAACTTACACCAATCACTGAAATTCACATAGAAGCTACAGGGGGGCTCACTTATATTTACATTTTTGCCGCTGTTGGACTGTTGTTATTACTTATTTCGGGAATTAGTTATGTCAACCTAACTACAGCACAGGCAACCAGCAGAGCACTTGAAATCGGACTGCGCAAGGTCCTGGGCTCGCAACGTCGACAGTTGATTTTTCAATTCTTAACAGAATCCTTGTTACTTACTGTGATGGCAATGATCCTCGCTATCGGATTGGTGACCCTGGGTATGACGTTGATTAATGAAACGCTCAATTTAAATCTCGATGTCAGGCAACTATTGCAGCCTCAGTTAGGGCTTGGTATAGCAACTATCATATTATTACTCGGCATTTTAGGTGGAAGCTATCCTGCATTTTTCCTCGCCTCCTTTGAACCTTTAAAGGTTATGAAGGACAATACTGCCAAGAATGCACCGCTGCGAAAAATGCTGATCTCGATACAACTTGCTGTGGTCATCTTTGTTCTCACCAGCACAGGGATGATCTACGATCAGTTGCAGTACTTGCGTAAAATGGATTTGGGCTTTGACAAAGAACATGTTATAAACATCACCGTTCCCAGTCAGGATGAAAATAAGGATAGGTATCAGGTTGTGAAAAACACACTGTTACAGAACTCAAAGATCCTCGCTGCCGGAACACCCGATTTTACACCGGGAACTGATGATATGGGAAGGAGACCCATTGCAGTTGACGGTTCCCCTGGGC
Organism: uncultured Chryseolinea sp.; assembly: GCA_964484845.1. GTDB lineage: Bacteria > Bacteroidota > Bacteroidia > Cytophagales > Cyclobacteriaceae > Chryseolinea. Next base: position 5,880 of record CAZAHL010000221.1, read on the forward strand.
AGGAACAAAAATTTGTGTATTCCGGAGCATTCGATTATGATTTTCTGCCAACCATGAACATTCAAATTCTTTCGGGAAGAAATTTTTCGCCCCATTTTCCGGGTGATACTTCTTCTATTATCGTTAATCAAGCATTGGTTCGTGCTTTCGGATTAACGGAACCGTTAGGCGACAAAGTACGGTTCGGAGGAAAGGGAAACCCCAAATTTTTTGTCATCGTTGGCGTGGTTAAAGACTTTAATCAAAGTTCCCTCTATACCCCGATTGAACCCCAGATGTACGTGCTCAAAGCATCTAACAAGCTTTTCATCAAAATTGCCAGTGACATTCCATCCAGCCTGGAATATATTGAAGAAAGCTGGTCAAAAGTATTTCCTGATTCACCTTTTGCGTACCGCTTTATTGAGGACGAGCTCCAGGATGGTTATAGAGGCGATCAGATCAGAGGTAAAGTTTTTCTCTTATTGACCCTGCTTACTATTTTTATTGCCTTCCTCGGGCTGTTTGGCTTGGCATCTTACCTCGCGACTCAGCGCCTTAAGGAAATTGGTATTCGTAAGATTCTAGGAGCCTCTTTGAAAGATACGGTTTTCCTGATCACAGGTGATTTCCTTTTGCTCGCGTTGATAGCTGCGATACCGGCATTTATTCTATCATGGTATATTGTAAGTCGATGGCTGGAAAACTTTGCCTTTCGCACAGATATGAATTATAGCATGTTTGCTCTTTCATTAGTATTCACGCTCCTCCTCACTTTTGTCACCACCGGCCTGCATGCATGGAGGGCGGCATTGGTTAATCCTTTAAAAAATATTCGCTATGAGTAGTAATTGATACGTAACACCCATCTTGAACTGAAAAGAATTTCCGTTTAACACTGAGCGTGAATTTTGAATTTGCTAAGATTATTAAGCAACTTAGCCGTATAATGAGATGATGAAGATCCATCAATATCCCGTTACCAAAAACCCATAACCATGAACTTCTTCTCTATCAATCGCAGCTTTTACATTTTATCCATCTTTTTCGCGGTGATTCTTACGGCCCTTACTTTTTTTGAGAGTATGGTGCGTTTCCAGTTGGGCCCTCAAACATTTGGACTAGATTCATATCCTACATGGTTCCTTGTGGTAAGTGCTGTTATGCTTGTAACTTCATTATTCCTATTGGTCTATTATAATCACAAGAAATACAATTTGACCTTTTATACGGGACTCATTGACCTGATCGTAACCATTTGTTTCGGCATCGTCATTTACAGCATACTGACGGGCGGTGTACTAAGGGATTATTATATCCCCGCTTTTGGAGCCATGATTGTAACGGGAATTGTGTATGGAGGAAGTCTGTTTTTTTCAGCGACTGGCAAACGCCCCTGGTTAAAGACGGCAGGCCTTTTCATTTTCTTATTCAAACTTATATTGGCGGCAGTATTTATTTGGGGTATGATTTCTCCGGATGTGCAGAGGTTTGAGACAACAGAAAAAATTGTACAATGGCTTTCATTTGCCGGCAGTTTAATCCTCATTCCGTTCATCCTGAATTTTCTGACGGAGTTAAAAACATTGAAGAAAGAAAATCCGGAACTCAACCGGCACCCAGTCATGGAAACTGGGTTTGGAGTTGTGGGCCTGGTTGCTATTGTTTTAGCCGCATCCATAGGAGGAAAATTATCCACTGAAAAGTACTGGCTATTAAACTGGATCAACAGGGGACCGGAGAATGCACTAAAGTTGGCAAAGCCCTTTGATGCACGAACCTATGTGAACAGTAAGGGCGACACATTGCGTTATCGCTTGCTCACGCCACTGAATTATGACTCTACAAAAAAATATCCATTGGCCCTGTGCCTTCACGGCGGCGGTGGCCGCGGCACAGACAATATCCTGCAGGTAGAAGGATCATGGACTGCTCAACTTTTATCAGAGCAACAGAACAGGGAAAAATATCCTGCTTTTGTTTTTGTGCCGCAGTGCCCACCAGCCTCCAGTTGGGGAGGAATTGAAAATTGGCCCGTTGTTGATTCCATAGTGTTCGAGGCCATGACTGAATTAGAGAAAGAGTTTTCCATCGATGAAACAAGACGTTACGTTATGGGTGAGTCTCTTGGTGGCTATGGCTCGTGGCATTTCATCACCATGCATCCTCAACTGTTTGCCGCCGCAGTACCCATCTGTGGTGGCGGCGACCCTGCGCTTGCCGGTACCATTGCCAATATACCTGTGTGGGCATTCCATGGAGCGAAAGATAGAAATGTTCCGGTGCTCCTTTCTCGCGAGATGATTGAAGCTATGAAAAATGCAGGAGGAAATCCCAAGTATACAGAGTATCCCGATGAAGGTCACATCATATCGAAGCAAGTGACCGCGACACCTGATTTACTTGATTGGATTTTTGAACAGCAGCGTGATTAAAAGAAATTGATAAACCGCGTAGTTTTTACGTACTAAAAACCAGCTTTGAGCTATGTGCTTAGAGCTTTGAGTTTGAAAAGCTGCTCATAGCTCATAGCTCGTGGCTCGCAGCTCTTCGCCCTTCCTTTAAAACTATCCTCCACATCTAAGCATCCTCTTAAAAAGATTTTCGTTATCGAAGCACTTAATGCAACATAAACATTGAAGAGAGCCACGCGAATAAGTGCTGGATTAATTTTACTTGTTTCGTTCGCGGCCATCGGACAGGAAAGTAAAGATTTGAAAGCCCAATATGCGGGTTTCAAAACATTGAAGTTGGTGGACACGTCAAGAATTTACAAACCAAATACAAGCGAATCCGACAGCTTGCATTTGAGACGTGTTGACTTGGATATTTGGTATCCCGCGTCAAATAAAGGGGACCATAAACTTTCATTCGGGGACCTATTTTCACTTTTTGAACAAAGGGCGAATCAATATCAGGATACTACCGACTATACTGGGTTGACGGATGAACTCGCGCAATTTTATGCGATGGAATTAGGGCTTGAAATTGATGATGGTAAGAAATTACTTCAGGCGGAAACAAACACTTACTCGACAGTAATTCCATCAATTGAAAAATTTCCGCTCATTGTTTATATGGCTGGCTTAAATGGAATGGGTTTTGAGAATTTTAAGATTTTGGAAAAACTGGCTGAAAGAGGATTTGTTGTTGTTTCGATTTGTTCAATAGGCAGGTATCCAGGCGACATGACCAATCAGAAATTGGATATGATGGAACAGGTGTACGATGCAGAATTTGCTCTTGACTACCTGAAATCACAAGATGAATTAATCATCGACATCGATTTTAAGAACGTAGGTATTTTAGCCTGCAGTTGGGGAGGAGTGAGCGCTGCCGCTTTTGTAAATAGAAATCCTGCTTTTACTACGTTTGTTTCTCTTGACGGCACCGAGACGCATTATTTTGGAGCGTCGGATGAAGACGATGCTCACATTAAAGAAATTCACAATGCTAAACTGCTCAACCCTGAAAATAGCCGTCTTAATTATTTGTATTTAGAGAGTGGCAATAAATTAGAAGAATACATTCCAAGGGAGGAATACCATTTCTATAAAAAACTAAATTCAACAGAAAAGTACTACTTACGTTTGCTAAAAAGTAAACACGAAGATTTCACAAGCTTGCCATCTACGTTACGAGCATCACAGAATGCTATTGATGTACATTCCCGAATATCTGAAGTGGCAGTATCGTTTTTTGAAAAGCATCTCCGGAAAATGGATGGGTTCAAATCCTACTATAGCGGCCTGCTGCGTTCAGACAATATTTCCTCAAAACCTTTTGATGAAGATAATAATAGTACGGTGAACACCTTGGTTCAAGGAAAAATATTGGATGCCAAAACCGGATTACCATTGGCTTTTGTCAACATCGGTGTTTTAAGAAAAGAAATAGGTACTGTCTCAAATGAAACCGGACGCTATGAGCTTGCCGTAAAACCTGGAATGGAAAGCGATACGGTAAGGGTATCCATGATTGGGTATAAAGCAAAAACATTTACAGTAAAAGAGATGCTATCTCAGAAGGAAATAGAATTAGAAGAGGACATCGGTCAACTCACTGAAGTAGTAATTACTACTCAGGGGTTTAAGAAGAAAAACGTAGGCAATAAAACGACCTCCAAGTTTGTTAGTACCGGATTTGGCTATGACCAGCTCGGGGCAGAAATCGGAATCAAAATAAATGTGAGAAAGCAACCTACGTTTGTGGATGCATTTAATTTTAATATTTCTTACAACAGATTAAGCGCCAAAGCTCTTTTTAGATTAAATATATATGAAATTGAAAGAGGGAAACCGTCAAGAAACATAGTTACTGAAAGCATTATTATTCCGATTGATCCGAAACAAACCGGTTTAATCTCCGTGGATCTAATGAAGTATAATATCGTATTGAAAGAGGATGTAATTGTGACTTTGGAGTGGGTTAAGAGCGAAGGTGAAAATAATAGGGGAGAAGCGATATTCTTCTCGCTAGGAGTTTTTAACAGCGGTACTTTGATTAAACGAGCAAGTCAAGGTAAATTTAAAAAATACAGTAACATGGGAGTGGGGATGAACTTAGACATAAGGAATTAGAAAAAAACATGATAATTTTCAAATCATTAAGAGATTTTCTCGCACATTTCAAACTATGCGTGTAAAAGAAATGAAGATGCTTAATTCCCTTACTTTTGATAAAATATCCCAACGTAATTCCAACGTTCATGGCTTACAGTGAGATCTTAGCAAATAAAATCAGGCAAACGCTGGCTCATTTGCCGATAGTTGAAGAGAAGAAAATGTTTGGCGGAATCGCGTTTATGGTGGATGGTAAAATGTGCCTGACAGCCAGTGCTGACAGAATGATGTGCCGCATTGACCCCAACATTCATGAAGAAGCGATCAAGAGAAAAGGGTGCCGTACTGTGATTATGAAAGGGCGGGAATACAAGGGATATGTTTATGTAAACGAGGATAGTCTTCAGACAAAAGCCGATTTTAACTACTGGGTGAACCTTGCTCTTGACTTCAATAAAAGGGCTAAGACTTCTGCAAAAAAAAACTACAATAAAAAATAAATTGTGACATGGGTTCCCCTGGCAAAACGTATTTTGGTCGAACCAAAAGTTAATTTCCCAGGATAAATTATTTCACTATTTAAAGAGACAAGGGAGCAATCATATAATTTAAACCAACCGTTGTACCACTTGTTACATCAATGGTAACTTCCCAAGGAAACGAAGTGAGTCATCCATTGAAGAGTACCAGCCAAAGTAATACCGCAAAACAAGTTTTGAAATTATAATTCATCAAAAATATTTCTGTAATTTTCGCGGCATGCCAATCAAAAAGACAGTAGAGGAAATGATCTTGAGCCTGCCCAAAGAGGAGCAGGTCATGGTGAGTCGTCTTCGCGATCTTGTATTGGAATGTCTCCCCCTGGCTACTGAAAAAGGATACTATGGTGAAGGCGTTCCCTTTTATACACATCATCGAATGATCTGCTTTATCTGGCCAGCCTCGGTGGTATGGGGACCGAAAAAAAAACCTGAAGTTCAAAAGTCGTTTGGAGTGACGCTCGGATTCTGTCAGGGCAATCGCATGGCGAACGAGGAAGGTGTTTTGCGGTCGGAAGGACGCAAACAGGTATATGTTATGTATTTTAATTCGCTGAAGGAAATCCAGGAAGACAAAGTCCGGGCGTTGCTTTTTGAAGCGAGCATGATTGACGATGCATTTGGAGAAAAGAAGAAAGTTGCTCAAAGAAGGAAGGTTGCTAAGAATAAGTGATCTGGATGAAGGTGCCGTAAAAGATTTAACAATTTATTTATACAATGAAGTTACCAGTGGTGATTAACTTTGTTTCTTTTGTCTATTGCTCTCAGGGCGTCAAGTAAACAATCTTGCTTATGTATAAGACTTTCATTCTCCTTTTTTTTCAACTTGTGTTTGTAGCCATACACTCCTTCGGACAAAATAACGGACAGCCTAATGTGTATCTCAGTAATTATTTGATTCCAAAAGGCGACCCTATAATTGGCTATGTAAGACTGAGCATGGGTAAAATTAAGTCTGTCGCGATTGAGGGCAAACATCGCGAAGCATTTAAGATCAACAAGGACCACCAGCTCTCGGTGGAGAGCGGCAAACTAACAGAAGGACTTGCGTGGTATGATGTTACGCTTACCGTCAAGACCTCATCAGGCAAAATAACGAAAGCATTCAGAATCGTAAAGGACGATTTTATCCGGAACAAAGTGATCGCCCACCGCGGGGCCTGGAAAAATACAGGAGCAACAGAAAATTCCATTGCGGCTCTAAATCATGCTGTAACAATGGGGTGCGAAGGAAGTGAATTTGACGTCCACATGTCGGCAGATTCTCTGCCCGTAATTAACCACGATCCCTTGATTCAAGGTGTCTCAATAGCTAAAACAAATTCGGCAGAACTGCTACAAATGGAACTTCCCAACGGAGAAACATTGCCGACGCTTGAAAATTATCTCAAGGCCGGAATGGAACAAACTAAAACAAAACTTATACTGGAGATAAAACCTTCTGAACTCGGCAAGGAAAGCTCCATTGCCCTAACGCGCAAAATTGTAGAACTTGTCGAAAGGGTGAATGGACAAGCCTGGGTTGATTACATCAGTTTTGATTATGATGTGTGTAAGGAAGTGATGAAGCTTGCACCCTACGCCAAGGCAGCTTATTTAAGAGGAGACAAAACACCTACGGAACTCGCCGGCGACAACTTCTTTGGACTAGATTACAACTACAACGTTCTGCAAAAGAATCCTGCCTGGCTGCAAGAGGCAAAAAGCAAAAAGTTAACAATCAATGTTTGGACGGTCAATGAAAAGACGATGTTGGAGGAATTTCTCCGGCAAGATGTTGATTTCATCACGAC
>CAZAHL010000222.1:0-12747 GCA_964484845.1 uncultured Chryseolinea sp.
ATGGGGTATAAAAACCAGGGTGTAGTGAAAAAGAAAAAAAGCTTATGTCTTAAATGGATACGGACGCAGTTGCGGGAAACCAACGTAGAGGAGTAAATGGAAGAAGAAGAAAAAAATATTGATCTGATAGAGGCTTTTGAAAGAGGCGAACTTACAGGAGAGGAGCTCGCTGACTTTGAAAGGAGACGCGCTAATGATTTGGTGTTTGCCAATGAAGTAGCTGACTATTTACTTATTATGAAAGAAATCCGTTTATCGCAGGAACAGATCTTCGGTGATACGTTGAAAAAATGGGAAAAGGAAATCGATAAGCAGGGTGAAGGGAAAAAGGTGATTCCAATGCGTCAGATTCTTTCGATTGCCGCAACACTTTTAATTGTCGCGATTGCTGCAGGATATGCAATTTTACAGTTTTATTCAGTCAAGGATAACACAGAACTGTTTACGGCGTACTTTAACCCACACGAGGATGTTATTTCTCAGCGATCTGCTGAACAGGGATTTCTGCAACAGGGAATGAACTTATATAACCAAAAGAACTACACTGGGGCCATTCCGTATTTTCAAAAGTATCTTGAAGAAAATCCCGGAGAGGCATCTGTGGAATGTTATTTAGGTATTTCTTATTTAGCCGATGGCAAAATTAATGAAGCAAAGGACCTTTTTGAGCGTCTGATTCGTAATGATAAAGGATTGTATAAAGAGATAGCACAATGGAATATCAGCCTCATTTACCTGAGGTTAAACAATGAAGAATTGTTGAAAAGAGGCTTGCGCGATATCATGGCACAGAGAGATCATTTTTATGAGAAAGAGGCTACGTCACTTTATAAAGAATTGAAATTTTAGATCCGGGTGGCCAAACGTCTTGAATTGGGTTGTCGGCTAGACAATAATAACAGAGGTTGGGCCGTACGTCAATTTTCCAATTGAATCTAACATCGTCTGTAAATGGCACCATCAAGTGATATAATTTCTTAAATTGCCATCACAAATTTCGATTTGTGCCCGTTAGGTGAAATTATAAAAGCATGAATAAATTTTTCTATCCCATTATTTTAATAGGCATATCGTTAATAATTTCCGGATGGGGATTTTTCGCGCATGAACGTATTAACAGACTTGCCACATTTACACTTCCACCTGAAATGATTGCGTTTTATAAGAAAAATATTTCTTATATCACCGAAACGTCAACTAATCCCGATCGAAGAAGATTCTCGATGCCGGAGGAAGCACCGCGCCATTATGTTGATATCGATCATTATGGGGATAGTGCACTGTATAAGTTGCCAAGATTTTGGAACCAAGCAGTTGAGAAATATTCTGAAGATACCTTGATGGCTTATGGAATTGTTCCGTGGCACATCAATAGGATGTACTTCCAATTAAAGGATGCATTCATGCTCCATGACCCGGAAAGGATTTTAAAAATTTCTGCGGAGTTAGGACACTACATCGGCGATGCGCACGTGCCACTGCATACTACAGAAAATTACAACGGGCAGCTTACCGGGCAGGTTGGGATTCATGGATTTTGGGAATCCAGGTTGCCAGAGTTGTATTTTGATCAATATGATTTTTTTGTTGGAAAAGCTGAATACCTTACGGCGCTGCAGCTATCGGTATGGAAAGGTGTTGAATCAGCCCATTTGGAAGTGAAGTTCGTGTTAACAGAAGAGAAGTTGCTGGCAGAAAAATTTGGGGAGAAAAAATATTCATTTGAAACAAAAGGGCGGCAAACTATCAAGGTATATTCGCGAGAGTATGCACATGCCTATCATAAAATTCTTAATGGAATGGTAGAGCGCCAGATGCGGCGCGCTATTAAAATGATCGGTGATGTTTGGTACACCGCCTGGATCGACGCGGGTCAGCCCGATTTGAAATCATTGATCCATTACAAACCTTCAGAAGAGGAATTGTTACGGAGAAAGAAGGAATTGGATGAATGGAAAAAACAAAGGGTTGATACACGCGATCATTAGAGAAGAAATAATAGCTAAAGTTCGAAAAACGTAAGGTTACGATTGCAACGTACCCGAAACTTTTGCTTATAGATTGCTGTCATCCGGCTAAAATTTTTTTCACAATGGAATAATGTAGTATGTTAAAATCAGGAAGCTTTTCATTAATTCTGAAAAACACCTCTTATTCAATCTATCAATTTTTTGCATACCGTGTTGCATTTTTCCGGAGACCGAGTTGACATCAGCCCCAAACCGGGATTTTAGAGTTATCTTTATTACCAGCCACCGGTTAGATCAGTAAGAATAGCCCGAAGGGCTATAATGTGATTAGCCACCGGTACAACCGGTGGGCTAATGGCAAAATCATACCAACCCCAACGGGGTTGAACATGACTTCTCTGATCGCTTATTTCTATATCAATCGGTGAAACACATTGTGGAGAGTTATATAAAATACATCTGTGTGCATTAAAAAAACAACGACTGTAAAACTGTATCGAATAAATGGAGTAGAAGACCATATTCATTTTTTTTAGATCCCCATTCTTCTTTATCACTTGCTTACTACATTAGAAGTATATCAGTAGCCCGTAACTTATGAAAGAAAGAGAGAAGTTCTCGCAATTTGAGGGTTGGCAAGGATGGTGTGGAACATTTACTTATTCTGTGAGGCCCACGGATTCCATAATTAATTATATCAAAAGCCAGAGACAATGTCATAAGTTGGGGAGGTTTATGATGAGTACAACTGTGATTGAGAATGGGATTGATTTTATTATGGCGGTTTTAAAATTCTTTGAGTTCATGGAGAAAATACGATTTCATAGGGCTCATTTCATAGCTGAACGGCTCACATTTAACCCCTCTCGGGGTTTGCCGCCGTGTGTAGTTCAACCCCCGAGTTGCACTCGGGGTTATTCATATTCAAGCCCTCCGGGCTTCGTGCAATATTATTCGCAGGTATCTATAAATTTCCACTTTAGGCTAACAGATCAAGTGCGTATTCTTACCTGTAAAAAGCTTCATCGGTTACAGGTTATTTATTAAAGTCCTCGAATTTTTAATAAAGTTGAAGCCATCGCTATGATTTTCCTCGGAGGACAATATTTATAAATTCCTTTTCTGGCAACATGTCAATTAGAATTCCATAGCTTTATTTTGGCAAGACGGGCTGTTGCTTGCAAGCGTGTTTGCTAAAAGCCATAGTGGAGTAAATCGAAATTAACTTAGGCTGCACTGTTAGCGATATAAAATGCAACTTGCTATAATAGCGTTGTGAAATTGTGTTTTTTATAAAGGAGAGTAGGATAAGACTAAAATTATGCGTTTTGTAGAGAATGAAAGAAAAAACCACTTTTTCCATTTGCTATGGAAAGGATTTTTGTATTTGAGTTTACTGATTTCCTTCCAGCAACTTGCTGGCCAGGACGTTTTGAAAGTCAACGACTCCGTTCTCGAATACAACTTCATGCCGAATGAGCTCAACTTTTTTGTTGACACTAACAATGCCCTTTCTTTTGAACAAATATCTTCGGGTAATTTCTCCGATCATTTTAAGTCTTTTCCGTCGTACCAGAACAAGGATTTTAAATTTGGAGAATCTTATTGGATAAGAATTCCAATTCAGCATACCAATGAGACCAACCGAATCTGGTTACTCGAATTTTACGATCAGACGATTGATTTTATCGAAGCCTATATTCCACAGGAAAACGGCTCTTACAAGAATATTCATATGGGCGATAGCCAGCCCTTTGCGCAGCGCACATTTCGCCATAAGAATTTTGAGGTTGTGCTCAATATGAAATCCGATACGCTGATGTATTACTATTTCAATTTGCGGTCGCATGAATTTGCGGATATTCGAATTGCATTTCGATCGGTTGACCGTTTTGTTTATTATGCGCTCAATGAATACTTTCTGTTTGGTACATTTTATGGGATGGTACTTATCATCAGCTTGTATAATTTTCTTGTATTCGTAGCCATTCGTGAGATCAAGAATATATACTATATCATGTATATTCTGAGCGTTGCGGCCTACGCGATGAGTTACGATGGTATCGGATTTCAATACTTGTGGCCGAATCATCCTGAATGGAACGATTATGCAGTGGGAGTCACGTTGTATTCGGTGATTCTTTGGAGCCTTATTTTTACGCGTCGATTTTTAAGTACGCGGGCCAATGTGCCACACTTGGACAAGGTTTTAAAATGGATGATCGTTGCCCGTTCTACCTGGTTTGTAGTGGAATTATTTTTTCTTCCGCAGTTGCTTACCTACCGGAATATTGAAATAATTCCGTTGTCATTGATATTCTTCACGGCTATTAAAGTATGGAACCAAGGCTACAGGCCTGCGCGGTTCTTTGTCATTGCCTATGGAATTCTATTTACCGGTTTCTTTATCCGGTCGATGGTATATTTTAATGTACTCCCATTTACCACGCCCTTACATTACAGTCTGCATATCAGTTTCGTATTGGAGATGTTGCTCATCACATTTGCTTTGGGCGACAGAATACGAATCCTGAAGGATATGCGTGACCGTGCTTTAAGGAGAATCATTCACCAGCATGAAGTGAACATGCAATTAAAGGACAAGGTGAATCGGGAACTGGAGCAAAAGGTGCAGGAACGCACCATTGAACTAAATGACAAAAATCACTTACTGGAAGCCACGAATAAGAAACTGGAACGTCAGTCGTACGAGATCAACCAGATCAATTCCATCCTTGACCTGGATAACTGGAAGCTAAAGAACAGTATTAAGGAAGTGTTGAATGAGCGTCTTATGGAAAAGACCATGGATTACGCACAGTTCAAAACATTATATCCTGAGACGCTGGCTTGTTACCGCTTTTTGGAGAATTTGAAATGGAACAAGACCTTTCATTGCAGAAAATGCAAGAATGAGAAATATTTTGACGGTGCTCAAAAATTTTCCCACAGATGTACGCGATGCGGGTATAATGAGTCCATCACCTCTTATACTCTTTTTCACAGTATTAAATTCCCCATCGAGAAAGCCTTTTTCATTACCTATCTGACCGTTGTGAGGAATAAAGATTTCACATTGGAGGTGCTGGCTGCCCAACTGGATTTGCGTGTGAATACGCTTTGGAGTTTCAAACATAAGGTCTCTGAGCACATTGCTGAATTGGAGAAACGAGGTAAAAGACCTCGGGCGTCACGATGGGAAGAGGTTATTTTGTTGCCTGAAGGGCATTCAAAAATTTCAACGTCAGGTTCTGAGAGAAAGTTATCCCGGCAGGATTTTAACCCAGGGTAATATCTTCTCCGTTTTACGTCATGTTTTTATTGCGCAATAATACCTTCCCAATTCCCTCTAAAGCCTGCAGGAATCGTTTGAAACCATTGTTTTTTATCTGAAAAAATTCTGTTTCGAAATGGATAGCCAAACCTCGCGTTTGGATGTTATTTCTTTGAAAAGATTCAATTGTAAGCTTGATAAATGCAAAATTCAATCGAATGTTAACATAAAACCCTTATCTCTATGATTAGAAAATTACTATTTACAATGCTGTTACACAGTCTGTTGTGCGTAACAGCGGGGGCTCAGGAAGAGAAAAAAGTAAGCGGAAAAGTAACCTCGCAGGATGATGGAACCAGTGTACCGGGAGTAAATATCGTTGTGCAGGGAACAACAAAAGGAACCACATCTGACGCAGAAGGGAATTACTCAATTCAATTAGGAGCTTCAGAAAACACGTTGGTGTTCTCGTTTGTAGGGTTCAAACCTACTACGGTGCAAGTAGATGGTCAATCTACAATCAATGTTGCTCTTGAATCGGACCTAACCACGCTGGACGAGGTGATTGTAGTTGGATATGGTACACAGCGAGAGAAGGATCTCACCTCTGCTATTTCAACAGTCAGATCTGAGGATCTTGTTAAAACTCCGACAGGCCAGGCAATGCAAGCTTTGCAGGGAAAAGTGCCGGGGCTTCAAGTGGTTAGCGCCGGTTCTCCTGGCTCCGCACCTGTCGTTCGTATTCGCGGGATAGGAACCTATCCTGGTTCTGGCGGCGATGGGGCTCCACTATATGTAGTCGATGGGATGTTCTTCGATAACATCGATTTTCTAAGCCCTTCTGATATCAAGACGATTTCGGTCTTTAAGGATGCTTCAGCAAAAGCAATCTATGGGGTTCGTGCAGCCAATGGCGTTGTACTGATCGAGACTAACAAAGGTGTGAAGAATCAAGCAGCGCAGGTTGAATATAATGGATATTACGGTCTCCAGGTTGCTCAAGACGTTCTTAAGATGGCCAATGCAGAACAGTTCACAAACATGGCGCTGGAGTCAGGTTCGGTCAATGATATAGCCAATGTAGATAAGGCGATGCAACGGTATGGTAGAAGTCGTATCAATCCGAATGTTCCCAACATGAACACGGATTGGTACAAAGAAATTCTCCGTCCGGCGGCTATTCAGAATCATAATATCACTGTATCGGGTGGAGGTGAGAAGGCTACCTATACGTTAGGCGCCAACTATTTTAATCAGGATGGCATCCTGGATATGAAAAATGGTTTCGAACGCTTAAATCTTCGGATGCAAGTTGATTACGATGCGACGAGCTGGCTGACCATCGGTGGAAATCTAAACTTTTCCAATGCAACCCGCTTTCTTCCTCAGGACGGCGCATGGCAACTGGCTTATTATGCAACGCCTCTTATCCCGGTCTACGATGACCTAAATACCAATTACACACCAATTCGTTTTGCGAATGCCCAGGACATAGGATTCCGTGCCGGACAAAATCCCTGGCCCACAATGGCCTTTAATCAGGATCGTCAAAAGATCAGAAAGAATCTTACGAATTTCTATGCAACAATCAAGATCCTGAAAGACAACCGCCTCACCTTCCGCACCTCGCTGAATGTGGCAACCACCAATCTTGAACAGCGGACGATGAATCTCCCGTATTACCTGGGTAATAACTTCAACGTTCAGCAAGCCACGTTGGCGAAACGCAATGAGACTTATATCAATCAAATCTGGGACAACGTGCTGACGTATAATGAGTCGTTCGGACAGCATAACCTGACTGTTATGGCAGGTACTTCATTCCGGGATGAATCGTATCAGATGCTAAAACTAAAGGGTTCGGACTTTGCTGATCTCAACGAATACGCCTGGTATCTCGATTATGCCGAAACCATCGACCTGAACTCACTTGATGTTGATCAAAATCGTTTTGATGATGGCCACCGCTTGTATGGTATGTCATACTTCGGACGCGTTGCTTACAATTTCAATGACAGATACTTGCTGTATGCGACGATGCGTGCCGACGGAACGCAAAAGTATCAGGAAAAGTGGGGATACTTCCCTTCGTTTGGTGGTGGCTGGGTGATCTCGGAAGAGAACTTCATGAGCGGTGTTGAAGCCATTGACTTTCTTAAACTTCGCGGAAGCTGGGGCCAGACGGGTAACGATAAGATCCGGACCAGTGCGGGTGCGAGTACTTCAACGGCCGTAACTGGAGTTATTGACAATATTTTGATCACCGGATTAACCAGCAGCAGCACGTTCAACTACCTAAAATGGGAGCTTGTTGAAGAAGCGAACGTTGGTATCACAGCAAGAATTTTTGACAACAGACTTTCTATGGATTTTGACTATTATGTCCGTGACACAAAGGATGCTGCCATTGTTGTATTGCCTCAATTGATATCGTCAGAGAATACGATCAAATCGGCTGGTGAGATCAGGAACAAAGGTATTGAGCTGGCGTTGAATTGGAATGATCAGCTTTCCAATGGCCTCACCTATTCCATTGGATTGAACTTCGGAACGTTGCAGAATGAAGTCACCGACCTGTTCGGCCAGCCGTATCTAACTGCGGGCCAGGCTGAATTCGAACAGCGGTCTATCATAGGTAAGCAGCTTGTCGCTTTCTACGGCTATAAAGTGGCAGGCGTTTACCAAACACAAGAGGAGATCAATGCCGATCCGGTTGCATCTAATTCTCCGACTGTGCTTGAACCCGGCGATTTCAAATACGCTGATCTGGACGGCGATGGTACTATTGACGCAGATGACCGTACAGTATTGGGCAGCTATCTTCCTAAGGTTACCTATGGGGCAAATCTTGGAGCATCATTTAAGAATTTTGACCTGTCGATAAACCTTATGGGTCAGCAGGGAAACAAGATTCTGAATCGCAAACGTGGTGAAGTGATCTGGACTCCGGATGGAAATATGGATGCTGATCTGGCAATCAATCGCTGGCACGGCCCGGGTACTTCTAATGAATACCCGTCCTCCAAAGCACTCCGCAAAGGATATAATCAGAAGATGAGCGATTTCTTCGTGGAAGATGGATCGTTCTTCCGTATTCAGAATATACAACTGGCTTACAACATTCGCGGCAAATCACTCTTTGGAGCCGAAATGCCTGATGCAAGAATTTCCTTGACTGCGGAACGCCCGTTGACGGTGTTCAAATACAATGGATTTAATCCTGAAGTACAAGATGGCATAGATGTGCAGACCTACCCAGTTCCTGCCGTTTACACAGTTGGATTGAATGTTAAATTTTGATGGGCCATAAATAATACGGAAATGAAATCGATAGATAAAATACTAAAAATTACGTTCGTAGCTGCGATCATGATGGTGCTCGCCTCATGCGACGACAAGATTAATGACGCCCTCGAAAAAGAAGTTTTGAGTGGTCAGATTGACTATACAAAGACGGAAAATATGGTTCTTCAGCTCAACGGTGTTTATGCAGAGTTCCAGTCACGTGGATGGGAAGATTATCCTGTTATCGCCGTGCGCGGTGATGATGTGAATGCAGGTGGATTGGGAGACCAGCAGGATTTTTTTGAAGAAGATCAGTTCAACTACTCAAATAAGACTTTTTGGATGTTCAACGGGTTGTGGCAGAATCTCTATTCCGATATTTTCAAAGCGCATTCCGCGATGGAGCAAATTGAAAAATTTAAGGAGTTTGCGCCCAATCCGGCAACCGCCGATCAGTACATCGCTGAGATTAAGGTGATGAGGGCGTTTTTATTGTTCCAGCTGTCGCGTGTATGGGGTGCTGTGATCATCGTACAGAAAGCGGATCCGTCACTGGTGGGTCAATGGCCGTTGTCAACAAAGGATGAAGTAATGCAGCATATTTCCGATGAAATGGACGCAGCAATCCCTGCGCTTCCCAATGTTCATCCAACCGACCGCTCCGATATTAAAGGTGGTATTACACGCTTCACCGCCCTCGCTGTAAAAGCGCTGGCAAATCTGGAGTTGAAAAACTACCAGGGGGTGGCAGACGCTACCGCACCGATTATCAGTTCCGGAGAATTTGAACTTCAGACCGACTATTATAACCTCTTCAAGAAACCTGGAAAACTGGACAGAGAGAATATCCTCGAACTTCAGTACTCAGACTTCGGACAAGGTTCCGGAACAGACCTTTCTTACTTGTATGCTTTTTTCGGTCCTGAGAACTGGACTCCTAAAGTAACAGGAGCGGGTAGTGGTTGGGGATTTTTTGAGCCAAGCATGAAGTGGATCAAGTTCATGATTGACAGAGGAGATGAGAAGCGCCTGGAGACCAGCGTTGTGTTCACAAACCGAGGCATCAATGCGCTGACTGCTGCTGGCGTGAATTTGCCTTCATGGGTGTCCAATAAGACCCCTTCTGGGGATGTCTTTAACGATTATAACCGCGCCATGTTCGCCAGTGGTAAGCACTACCTGCCTTCTGATCAGCTTACGGCAGGACGTACGGCATACGGCACCAGCAAGAATTTTATCTGTATCCGTTATGCTGAAATTCTCCTTATGTATGCCGAAGCGCTTGAGCAGGGAGCTACCGGATCAGCGGGAACCTCAACAGCTGCCGTGAATCAGATCAGGACAAGAGCGGAGCTTTCTACTTTATCCGATGCAGAAGTTGATCTGGATGCAGTTATGGATGAAAAATTTGCTGAGCTGGCAATGGAGTGGGGAACCCGGTACTACGATTTGGTACGCCTTGAACGCTTCAACGAGCTGAGCTACGATGGAAGAACATTTACCGAATCTAAGATCTTCTTGCCCTATCCACAAGTTCAGGTCGACAAGACCCCCATCCTGAAAAACGAATAAAATGAACTCACTTAAAAATTGGAATAACATGAAATTGGTGAAGAAAATACTAATGGGATCGTTCGCTGCCATGCTTGCCTTAGCATGTAACGATGGAATTGATCCCATTTCCCGCGTGGAACCAGGACCGGATGAGTCAGCCCCCGCGATAACGTTGAAGTTTCCGGCAGAAGGAACGCAGATAAAGGTGGGAGAGCTTGTTACCAATATTGGTATCGATTTCGAAGTCAGCGATGACATCGAGATCAAAACCATAACGGTATCCGTGGATAGTGACCAAGTTGGAACCATTACAGAGTTCCTGGATTATCGAAAGGTTATTGTGGAGGATTTAATGTATGAGGGGCTTGAAAACGGACAGCACACACTGACGATTACGGCTACGGACATTGACAACAAAACCACTACCACCACGGCTACCTTTGAAAAAACTCCGCCGTATTTACCTAGATATCCAGGGGAAGTGTTTTATATGTCTTTTGATACCGAGGTCGGATTTAAAGAGTTGGTGACTTTTTCTGATCCGACAATAGTGGGAACTCCCGCCCTTGCCGGGCAGGGAGCAGCGGGAGGAAATGCCTATAAAGGAGCCGAGTCTTCTTATTTGACATTCCCTACAACGGCGCTGCAAAACAATGAGTTCAGCGCAATTTTTTGGATGAAAGTGAACAACTCCCCCGACCGGGCTGGAGTGTTGACGATGGGGCCACCCGATCTGGCTAATCCTACCACTCCGAACAATCGAACAGCGGGCTTTAGGTTTTTTAGGGAAGATGCCGGAGGAAAACAGAGGTTCAAATTAAATGTTGGTGACGGTGCTGCGGACCATTGGTTTGACGGCGGCCCGGCAGCTGATGTCGTTCCAAACACTGATGAATGGGTTAATTTAGCCTTTACGATATCAGGTACAAAGGCTGTTGTTTACATTGACGGAGAAGTGGTTGCCCAGGGAGCACTGCCGGGTGTAAATTGGGCAGGGTGCGATATTCTTTCCGTTATGTCAGGGGATCCGCGCTTCATGGAGTGGGGACACCATTCGGATGAAAGTCTTATGGATGAATTGCGCATATTCGATCAGGCCCTGACTCAAGAGGAACTACGGACTATTATTGACGACAAGTATGAGCCGTATGAGGGCGAAGAATTTTACATGACCTTTAATGGGAACTACAATGAATTTTTATCTGGAACGCCTGCTACAGTAGTTGGAACACCGGATTTTGCTCAAGGCGCAAAAGGAGCTTCGTACGCAGGAGCTGCCAATTCTTACCTGACTTTCCCTGCAACGGATTTGCTAGGCGATGAGTTTAGTGCTGCGTTCTGGATGAAGGTGGATAACTCCCCTGATCGTGCCGGAATTTTAGTAATAGGGCCTCCTGACCCTAACCTTCCGGCTACTCCGAATAATCGTACTTCTGGCTTCCGATTTTTCAGGGAAAATGCCGCAGGAAAACAGAGGTTTAAATTAAACGTTGGTGATGGCACAGCAGACCATTGGTTTGACGGTGGAGCAAACGCTGATGTTGATCCTGCCGCGGGTGAGTGGGTGCATTTAGCCTTTACAATATCAGCCAGTCACGCTACTGTTTATATAAATGGTGTTGTGGCAGCAGATGGGGATTTTCCCGGTATAGACTGGACTGGATGTGATGTCTTGTCTATTATGTCAGGAGCTCCGCGCTTTATGGAGTGGGGACATCATTCGGATGAAAGCTTGATGGATGAATTACACGTATTCAACAAAGCACTCTCGCAAGAAGAAGTCCAGGCTGTAATGGAAAATTAATAGTCGTAGTTTGAGAGTCAACACAAATAAGGGTCTCGGTTGTTCCGAGATCCTTATTGTTATATCAGGTTATGCATATCAGAAAAATAGTATTGCTTATTGCCCTTGCCACTGGGTTGGGTTGTGAAAAGGATGAACCGGTGCGCGGAAATATTGAGCTTCTGCAAATGTTTGTCGGTTCGACGGAAATTAATCTCGCTGGGCCCATAACAGATGACCTGCCTGTAGATAGAACCATTAGCATGACATTCTCGTCATCATTAAATCGAGGCGCAGCAACCAATTCCATAAAACTGGAAAAAGATGGACAACCGATAGCTATAGATCTCAACTTTTCATCCCAGGATAAAACTGTAATTATACTTCCTGTTGGGTTGTTGGTCAGCAATACAGTTTACACGCTGAGGCTGTCTGATCAATTGCAAGGATCAAATGGAGAGCCATTTACCCAAAGAGAAATTAGTTTTAAAACGGCGTTGGGAAGTCTTCAAATTATCTCCGTTGAAATCGGAGGCACCGACATCGAAGGTGTGGACAGAATAACCGATGTTCCGTTGGATTTAGAAATGACCATCCATTTTTCAGCTCCTGTAAAAGAAAGTTCGCTTGGTTCTGTCAGTGAACTCTCAGGTCCAGATGTTCCCGCACTTTCGTTCTCGTTTTCCAACGATAGTCAGACCGTTAACATTACGAGTTCTGTTCCATTAAAACATTTAAGCGAATACGAGTTCACGCTTTCGAATTCTTTGAAAGGAGCTTTGGAAGAAAACTTCTCGGGATTCTCTACCACTTTTTATACAACAGTAAGTGAAACTCCACAGTTTCCCGTTATTTCGGATGAAGAATTACTTTCCAAAGTT
>CAZAHL010000223.1:0-12701 GCA_964484845.1 uncultured Chryseolinea sp.
GTCATGGCGCGCGAAAATTTGGGAGTTTGTTATAGCAGATTATATTCGCGCGCCATGACGGTTTCATAGGTTTGTTTTGTAGGTATTCTTGGGTTTCTATAAGTATGCTTCGAAGTGTTCTCAGAACATTTGAGGATTTTGCCGCACATCGATTCAATTTTGCGAACAGTGTATCAATCCGTAAAAACTTCAAAATCTTAAATTCCGGAAAAAATTTTTTAACGATGAAGCGTATTTTTCGTTACGCAAAATTTTATTTGAGCAATCATTGCTGAAAATCCATTAGAACGTTTGGTTCCAATAAATCTTTCCAAATGGTTTTGCTTGATGAAGTATAAATCAGCCGATAGGATCTCGTCCGGATACTGACCATTAAAGATACGCAGCAATAAACTGACAAGTCCTTTTGATATGACCGTATCACTGTCACCATAAAAATAAACTCGGTTGCTTTCCTCCTTAGCGGTTAGCCATACTTTGGAATGACAACCTTTGATAAGATTTTTATCTGTTTTGTATTCTATCGACATCACAGGTAAAATCTGACCCAGGCTAACGATATGAAATAATATTTTTTCCATATCGCCGTTCAACATCGTGAACTCTTCAACTATTTCGTCCTGAATTTGATTGATCGACATCATGACTGCTTTAAAAAGTTTATTATCCCTTTCAATGCATCAACCAGCAAATCAATTTCAGCTTCCGTGTTGTATACCGCAAACGATACTCGCACTGTTCCATTAATTCCCAACCGTGCCATGAGAGGTTGCGTACAATGGTGTCCTGTCCGAGCTGCGATTCCTCTTGCATCCAACATCTGGCCAATATCAAAGGGATGCACGCCGTCTACAATGAAGGAAAGAACACCTACTTTTTCCTTTGCCTTTCCTATCAAGGTGACAAAGGGTAACGATCCAACTTTCGCAGAAGCATACTGCAGCAACTCCTGTTCATGATTTGCAATATTTTCGTGCCCTAATTCCGTAATAAATTCCATAGCATATCTAAAAGCAATGACGTCACCAATATTAGGCGTACCTGCTTCAAATTTATAGGGGAGATCATTGTATGATGTTTGATTGAATGTTACCTCCCTGATCATCTCACCGCCGCCTTGATAAGGTGGCATCCGTTCAAGAAGCTCTTTTTTGCCGTAAAGTATGCCTACACCCGTTGGGCCATACATCTTATGCGCGGATAAACAATAAAAATCACAGTCGATATCTTGTACATCAATTTGAGTATGCGCCCCGGTTTGAGCGCCATCTATTAACACAACGGCTCCCCTGGCATGCGAATGACGAATTATTTCCTTTATCGGATTTAGGGTGCCCAAACTATTAGAAGCATGGTTTACCGCTACCAGTTTCGTGCGCGATGAAACCAGCCGCATAAATCCATCCATTTCAATTTCACCGCGATCATTTATCGGTATGATCTTCAGCGTTGCTTTTTTCTTTTCGCATACCCATTGCCAGGGAACAATGTTTGAATGATGCTCAAGACACGATATGATAATCTCATCTCCTTCCGCTATAAAAGATTCGCCATAGGAAGAAGCAACCAGATTGATGGCTTCCGTAACTCCACGAACAAAAATAATTTCTTCTACATGTGCTGCGTTAATAAATTCCCTGGCAGTTTCACGTGTTTGTTCAAATGCTTGTGTTGCTTTTTCCGCGAGTGTATGAATACCTCGGTGGATGTTTGCGTTGTAACCCCTGTAGTAATCCGTCAAACATTGAATAACATGCTTGGGTTTTTGGGTTGTCGCTGCGTTATCGAAATAAACAAGGGTATGGCCGTTTACCTGCTGATGAAGTATGGGAAATTCTGCCCGTATTAGTTCGGAATTTAAGCTTGATACTAAGGAGGGATACATCATTGGCTTTTTAGATGTGAATGATTGGGGACATCACATAGGCCCCAGCGACTTTGAAGGTGAGATGGAAAAACTCTGAAAAGGAGTCCAAATTCACATCTGGCAGAAATGGTTTGATATCTGGTGGATTCTTACCCCATAACTCCTCCATTGGATAAAACTTTCATCGGCTTACTATTTGTCATCCTTCCACAGATTAACATAGATCGAGGAAGAAAGTACGATTCACAATTCGAAGTAAAAGATGCCTTTGTTTAGTAAACTGTATAAATTTTAAAACCAGATATTGATTTGTGTTCGTAGTACAACCCGAAAATCTCATCCTCTAAACATTATCCTTTTTTAACCATTTGGATTACCTTGGGCTAACTATCTAGAATCTAAATGGAAACACTCATTATCATTGCAATCGCCCTGGTCATTCTATATGTTATCTTCAGAATTTTCAAGACTATTATAAAATGGGTGCTTCTCCTGGTTATAGCCATCATCATATTTGGATTTTTTACGAATCCAAAAGAATCTGATCATCGTAAAAGTTTAAAGGAAACCGTACAAAATTTACCCGTTAAAGTTCGGGAGAAAGCTATTAAAATTGAAGACTACAAAATTTTTTCTCTCACAAAGGTAAAAGTACAGGGAGAAGAAAAAGTTATAGGAATAGGCGCTTTCGGCAAGGTTTGGTATTTTAATGATATTGAGGGTCGATTAAAGAAAAAGAGACTTAAAGATAAGGAGACAAAAGAAAAGTAAACGTTCGAGTCTTCCTTTCCATTCGAACTTCATGCTCTAATGTAAATCCGTTGATCCAATTCTTTTTAACAAAAAAGAGAATCCCTATCTTTCTAAATTCACAATCATGCATGAGTCCAAGAAAAATAATCATTCTATTTGTACTCCTGGAAATTTCCATAATTCTCATCTCCGTTTTAATCGATGGAGATTCATTAGCTGCCTTACAAACCATTACCCGTTTTTCAGGACGTTTATCGTTATTCTTATTCAGCGCTATTTTTCTCTTGCATGATAAGCCTCAAACGATCCATGCCTGGCTGTCTGAAAAATTTTACTTACTATTTGCCATTGTTCATGGTATACATTTAATAGAGCTGCTATCTTTTGCATACTTCTCTAAACCATCCTTAGTACCCATTCGTGTTGCTGGAGGTTTTTTAGCATATCTCTTTATTTTTTTAATGCCAGTGCTTGCGAAACTCCAACAACGAATTTCGTTTAAAACTTTTGCAGTGCTGGAAAACGTTTTCCTTTACTATGTATGGTTAGTCTTTTTTCTGACTTACCTTCCTCGCGTTTTAGGTAAGTTGCCTCAAGTAGGTGGCAGCTATAATGAACACGTCGCGCTGTTAGGTCTGGTTTCGGTTTTGTTGGGTACGAAGCTGGTCGGGCTCATACAATTTTCAAAAAAGAAAACAAGTTAATTTTCACTCCTTACAGCCACAGCGGTTTGCGCGTCTCAAATTCTTGTACATTGTGCTGCACGACTGCTTTCAGATCTTGTGAAGATTCAAAAATCTTATGTTGCCTTTGTGAACTGTTTCCATTTCCGATAATTTCATTCACGACATTCAGATATTCACCATAATTTAATTTTTGAATATACGGTTCAAGTTTTTCGATCCAATCTTGTATGTCTTTTCGCAGATGTTTCACCTTTCCGTTTTGATTTATCACAATATCAGCCTGCAATCCAAATCGAATCACCCGCCATTTATTTTCTCTGAAAATCCAACGTTTTAAAGGTTTGTGAGCGCGATTCCATTCTTCTTCATGATCGCGAAACCAAAAAGCTAAAAGATGAATAAAAGCAACAATGCCTAGGGCCTCCCGAAGTGTAGCAGGCTGATCACAAAAACGCAATTCCAACGTACCGTGATGAGGGCTTGGCCGGAGATCCCACCACAGGTCTTTCATACTACTGATCGCTTGGGAATTCAAAAGAAAGGCATACATCTTTTGAAACTTAGACCAATTCTTGGCAAGATAAGGCATACCTGCCGTGGGCAATGCTTCGTACATGGTTGGTCGACAGGACGAAAGTCCCGTGTACATGCCTTGCCAAAAAGGTGAACTCCCGGACAACGCCAGAATGTGTGGAAGAAAGTGCATGAAAAAATAGTTGTAACGAATGCAGGCGTTGCCAGAAGTCATCCCCAGGTGAACATGCATTCCATAGACAGCCATTCGCCTGATGAGCCATTGATTTCGATCTATCAAATCATGATAACGTGGTGAAGGTGTTACCAGACGTTCACGATAATCGGCTAGCGGATGGGTACCGGTGGATCCTAACTTTAGTTTTAAGTCATTTGCTTTGAGAGATACTTTATTAAGAGAGGGTCCTAAATCTGCCTCTACATCCTGAACATTTTGACAAATTCCAGACACAATTTCCAATGTGCTTTGAAAAAACTCCGGGACTATCTTTTGGTCAGCACAGAGGGCAATGATCTCAGAGGCGCGAGGTGTTAGTAATAGGTTTTCGCCATCCAATACCTGTAGTTCCAGTTCCACACCTAAAGTGAGTTCCCTGGCACTACTTTTAAACTCTAACCTGCCAAATTGTTCTTTCTTCATCCTAAAATACGTTAAGAAGAATTTCAATATACAATCCTCCTTCAAACTTTCTAACTTCCCATTTAAACTGTCAGAGTCCATGTGTGGTATTACCGGTATGTATGCGTTTAACCTGGTTGGGAAATTCAATAAGATCCAGGTTGTGAATGCTACCACCGCGTTACAAAAACGCGGTCCGGATTATCAAGATACTTATACTGATGAGTGGATTGGTTTAGGTCACCGGAGACTTTCTATCATCGATACAACCGCCGTTGCCAATCAGCCTATGTGGGACGAAAGCAATCGGTATTGCATCGTTTTTAATGGTGAAATATTTAACTACGCGGAACTTAAAAAATCTCTTGAATCGAAGGGAATAAAATTCTTTTCCCAGGGAGACACTGAGGTTCTCTTAAAGCTTTACATCCACGAAAAAGAAAATTGCCTGAAAAAGCTCAACGGCTTTTTTTCATTTTGTGTGTATGACAAGAAGGAACAAACTTTCTTTCTAGCGCGCGACCGGTACGGCGTTAAACCATTGCTCTATCTTTTTGATGAAGATAAATTCTTGTTTGCTTCTGAAATGAAGGCCATCCTGCAGTACGGTATTGAAAAAAACTTAGACTACAGTTCACTATATACCTACCTGCAGCTTAATTATATACCTGCTCCCGATACCATCTTTTCAAATGTAAAAAAGCTTTTACCCGGCCACTATATGAAAGTGTCAAGGCAAAAGATGGACGTTCAATCTTACTATCAAATACCTTATGACCGGGAAAAAGCAGAAGGTAACTTTATTTCGTACACCCAGGCGAAAGATAAAGTAAAGGAACTTCTGGAAGCTTCTGTAAAACGTAGATTGGTTGCAGACGTTCCCTTGGGCTCGTTCCTAAGTGGTGGTATCGATTCTTCCATTGTAACTGGATTGGCAAGCAAGTATAAACCTGATCTTCATACCTTTTCGATTGGTTTCAAAGACGAAAAATTCTTTGACGAAACAAAGTATGCACGGCTAGTCGCTAAACATTTTAAGACACAACATACTGTATTTTCCCTGACGAACAACGATTTGTATGCGCATGTTAATGCCATTCTCGATTATATGGATGAACCATTTGCCGATTCGTCGGCAATTGCCGTTTATATATTGAGCAAGGAAACAAGGAAACACGCAACGGTAGCCCTGTCAGGAGATGGAGCGGATGAAATGCTCGCGGGTTATAACAAGCACGCAGCTTTTAACAGAGTGATAAATAAAGGATGGAAAGAAAATTTAGTAAGCACCCTTAGTCCTATATGGAAAATATTACCCCAGTCCCGAAGTGGCGCGCTCTCTAATAAGGTAAGGCAATTGTCACGATTTAAAGAAGGGATGAATCTATCCTCCAAGGATCGCTACTGGCAATGGGCTGGTTACGCAACCAAAGAGGAAACACTGCAGATGTTTTTGCCCGAGCTTCGGATCGGTATGTGGTTAAAAGATTACTTTCCCCGGAGAAAAATTATTTTGCAGGCTATACCCGAGAAAGAAAATTTGAATGATATTCTTCTGGCGGATATGAACCTCGTTCTTCCAAATGACATGCTCACTAAAGTAGATCTAATGAGTATGGCGAATGGATTGGAGGTTCGCACCCCTTTCCTGGATTATGAGTTTGTGAATTTTATTTTCAGCCTTCCCAGTGATTATAAAATTAAAGGGTCGGTTCGTAAGAGAATTGTTAAGGATGCCTTTCGGGATATGCTTCCCAAACAATTATACCATCGTCCTAAAAAAGGTTTTGAAGTGCCTTTGCTAAAATGGTTCAGGAATGAAATGAAGTCGCTTATTACAGAGGATTTGTTATCTGAAAAGTTTATCACCGACCAAGGTGTATTCGAATATAAGGAAATTGAAAAATTAAAACGGCAACTTTTCTCATCAAATCCGCAAGATGTGCACGCCAGGATCTGGGGGTTAATCGTTTTTCAATGGTGGTGGAAAAAATACATGATCGCCTAATACATCAGTTTCGAGTCTCGAGTTTAGAGTTTCGAGTTCGCTCGATTATCGATGGCGGGTCTTTTCGGCTGCACTTCCTGATTAATGCTGGGTATAGCCTAATACGTGACTTGCTTACCAAAACGGATTGGCCTGAGATTTAACGACTTACGGAAACCGCACCCTCCTACCGGCAGTTTATAGTCGATATTCCAGCAAACGCCAAACAAATAAACGTCTATTGTCAATTCCTCGAAATAACATTCCGCTAACGGTTGAATTTTAGAAATTTTGTAATTTATTCACGTTTTCAATTAAAATTTGATGTCACCGAACACGATTTCGTGAATTTTTTTTCAAAAGTGATTCATATTTTACCCTATTGTTAAAATATTTAGGTCATTATTACTAACAGATGATTAAATTTTTACCCTTGACCACTTAAAACTACAACCACAATGAAAAAATCAGTTATTTTTCTCGTACTGCTATTGGCCATTAGCGTCTTGGCAGTTTTTATGCCTGCAGTGCCAAAGCAAATTGTTACCGAGGGCATCAATTCCGGTGACACGGCCTGGATGTTGGCCGCTACAGCCCTCGTATTACTAATGACCCCGGGACTCGCCTATTTTTACGGCGGTATGATTGATACTAAAAATATCATTTCTACCATGCTACAGAGCTTTATTGCCATGGGGGTAATAAGCGTTTTATGGATCGTTGTAGGATTTAGCCTGGCCTTCGGAGAAGATATTGGAGGTTTTATAGGAAATCCAATGTCCTTTTTCATGTTTCAAAACGTCCTGGATGGCCAACCTTGGTCCTTGGCGCCCACCATCCCCTTGGTGTTGTTTGCCTTCTTCCAATTAAAGTTTGCGATCATCACCCCTGCTTTGATCACAGGAACCTTTGCTGAGCGCATTCGATTCAAATCGTACATCTTGTTTTTAGTACTTTTCTCTTTATTAATATACGCACCTCTTGCGCATTGGACCTGGCATCCAGATGGCTTCCTGTTTAAATGGGGAGTGTTGGATTTCGCCGGTGGAACTGTTGTCCATATGTCGGCAGGCTTTGCTGCACTAGCTGCTTCAATGTATTTACGTAACAAATCTGAAAAGAAGTCCACCATCTCGCCTGCTAACATTCCATTTGTTCTTTTAGGAACCGGTTTATTGTGGTTCGGATGGTTCGGTTTTAATGCTGGTAGTGCTGTAGGGGCAGGTGCTTTAGCAGCTTCCGCTTTTGCTACAACCAATACTGCTGCTGCTGCTGCTGGACTTGCATGGATTCTTTTCGATGCTGCCAGAGGTAAAAAGCCTTCTGCTGTTGGCTTTTGTATAGGTTCGGTTGTCGGCTTAGTAGCGATTACGCCCGCTGCCGGATTTGTTACCATTCCTTCAAGCTTGTTCATTGGAACGTTCGCTGCTATCATCAGTAATGTAGTAGTACACTGGAAGTCAAAGACATCTTTGGAAGACACGTTAGATGTGTTCCCTTGCCACGGTGTGGGTGGAGCTGTCGGTATGATCATGACCGGATTGCTTGCCAATACCGCTGTGAACAGTGCCAACACTACAGGAAACGGTTTATTCTTCGGAGAAACTGCCTTATTCATTGTCCACATGAAAGCGCTCGCCATTGTAGTTGCCTACACCTTTGGTGGCTCAATGTTGATTTTAAAAGTTGTCGATTTAATCTCTAGCCTAAGCGTTAGCGCTGAGGAAAAGAAAGTCGGATCAGACTATAGCCAACACGGCGAGAATTTGTTCCCGGCAGATTTTAGCACCTTAAAAGAAGAAGTTATCTAATAAAATTAAAGGCCTCGAATTCGGGGCCTTTAAAATATTCTCACTCAATAACCTAAACTAAATGCGATGAATTCTATTCCCCGGTGGGATATGTGTACCCACCGGGTAAACGTTGGCTTCTTACTTAGTTTACTAACCCCAAAAAAAAATATGAAAACATTACAAATATGTCTTAGCCTTTGCCTCGCTTTGCTAATCTCCTCAACAGCTTTTAGCCAAGATGAAGATTCCACCAAAACTTTTACAATATCAGGATCCATTGATACTTATTTTCATAGCTCTTTTGGAACTCAAAGTCTATATCCTGTCGATGAAGATGGAGTTCCCCTAGCAGCCTATGCGCCCTCTACCTCGTTTGCTGACTTAAAAGGTTTTTCTCTCGGCATGGTTAATTTGATTGCTGCTTATCAGGGAGAAAAAGTTGGATTTGTTGCTGATGTTGTTTTTGGTCCAAGAGGGCAAGCGGCAGTCTTTGGCACGGCATCCGGTCAAGCTATCATAAATCAAATGTTTGCTTAC
The DNA here is from genome assembly GCA_964484845.1 of uncultured Chryseolinea sp. Taxonomy (GTDB): domain Bacteria; phylum Bacteroidota; class Bacteroidia; order Cytophagales; family Cyclobacteriaceae; genus Chryseolinea. Next base: position 8,777 of record CAZAHL010000223.1, read on the forward strand.
TATAAATTATCAGATGCCGTAACCTTAAATATGGGTCAGTTCAATACGTTCTTGGGCTATGAAGTAATTTCGCCCGCAGTTAATTTTCATTATTCAACTTCTTATTTGTTCTCCTGGGGACCATTCAATCACACAGGTCTTCGAGCAGACTTTGATTTTGGAGGCGGAATGGTTGGAAAGTTAGCGGTTATGAATCCAACAGATATCGTAGAATTCAATCCTGTAAATACATACACCTTCGGCGCTCAAATCGGTAAGACTAGCGATGCGGGTGGTGTTTGGTTGAACTTCCTGTATGGAGATCAAGACGGTAAATTGGATGAAGATGTAGATCCCGACGGGACTGTATCTGCTGGAACCCTGTTTCAAGCAGACCTTACTTTGGGATACAATTTAAGTGAGACGTTTTATTTGGGTGCCAATGCTTCCTATCAAACTACAGGTGAGGGAGAAAGAGTAAATAATTCCAACGTGGTTGATAGAGGAAACGATGCATCTTCTTTCTTTGGAGTTGCTCTTTATCCAAAATTAACGTTGTCAGAAAGTTTTGCATTAGGCTTACGAGCTGAGTATTTCGCAATTAAGGAAAGTCACTTAGGGATCATCGGGTTAGATAATGATGGAGCTGGAGATGTAATAGCATTAACTCTTTCAGGTAATTATAAAGTAGGCGGCTTCACCTTCATTCCAGAGGTACGTATTGACAAAACTTCTGAGGACTCTTTCTTTAAAGACGACTCTAGCGAACTTAAAGATATGATGGCTACTGTAAACCTGGCTGCTGTCTACAAATTCTAAAATAGAAAATTTAAACATTTAACATTATGTCTAAGATAAAACTTGAGTACATCTGGCTCGATGGATACAAGCCCACTCAAAGCCTCCGTAGCAAAACTAAAATTGTTAGAAATTTTGATGGAACGCTGGAAGGCTGTCCTATCTGGTCGTTCGACGGAAGTTCAACCGAGCAGGCTACTGGACACGCATCAGATTGTCTTTTGCAACCTGTAGCGCTCTTTCCAGATCCAGGAAGAAAAAATGCATTCCTGGTAATGTCTGAGGTACTCAATCCGGATGGTACAGCTCATCCCTCTAACGGAAGAGCTACTATTGAGGATGACGACAACGAATTTTGGTTCGGGTTCGAACAGGAATATTTCCTCTGGAATCCTGAAACCGACAAACCAGTAGGTTTTCCGGCGAGCGGTTATCCAGGTCCGCAAGGTCCTTACTATTGTTCTGTAGGAGCTAAAAATGCTTTTGGCCGCGAGATTGTTGAAGAACATCTTGACTTATGCCTTGACGCTGGACTCAATGTAGAGGGAATAAATTCTGAAGTCGCTACGGGACAATGGGAATTTCAAATATTTGCTAAGGGCGCTAAAGCAGCGGGTGATCAAGTATGGGTTGCACGATACCTTTTGGAAAGAACAGCGGAAAAATACGGTATCGCTATTAACTGGCACTGTAAACCTTTAGGAGCAACTGACTGGAACGGCTCCGGAATGCACGCTAACTTTTCTAACGATTTGTTAAGAACGTGTGGTTCTAAAGATGTATACGATACAGTGTGCCAGGCATTTGCTCCTTATGTTAAAGAACATATTGCCGTATACGGAGCAGACAATCATTTACGTCTTACGGGTAAGCATGAGACTCAGTCAATCGATAAGTTTTCTTATGGGGTTTCTGACCGGGGAGCTTCGATACGTATTCCGATAGCAACCGTTGAGAACAATTGGAAAGGGTGGCTGGAAGACCGAAGACCAAATTCCGCCGCCGATCCTTACAAGGTAGCAGCAAGAATTATCAAGACCGTTAAGACCGTTGGATCGTATGCAACGGTAAATGGCCGATAAATAAATTTTTCTTTCAGGGCGTCTGGTTGTAGTTTGAAGTCGGGTAGAAATGCCCGGCTTCTTTTTTTATGATTTTATGAATCAGTATTAATTTTAATACCGTGTGAGAATGGTAATCATATTGCTGATACCGCACAGCAGAAATCAATATTGGGATAAAGGTTTTTCCAACGGCTTACCTTCAATACAAGATTATTTGCTCAGCATAAAAATTTTGAAAATCTTCAATCGATCGCCCCGACATTTCGAACTTACCCACCACCGTTCATACCAGACATTATCAAATCTTGGCCTTGAGTTTGCCAAAAACGATTTTATAAAAGAGCACAATCTTGCAAATTTTTTACTTCGTACAGGATTGGGGAAAAAGGCTGAGTTCAGACTTGGTGTAAGTTACCATCAACTCGACTCAACTAAAGCTCTTCCGGTTAAAACATCTCTCGTAAAGCCGTGCTTTCAGCTAGACCTTTACGTGAGTAAGCAAGATGCTCTGGAATCAGATCGAATATTTTTTGGTTTGGGCGCAGGCTTCCGCCTGGACAAAGGCGATCTCACACCTAAGACGTTCAAAGATATCGGGATCCATCACTGAGAAATATTTTAGTTGTAATTAATTAGACTATCCATTACGTTTGATTAATAATTTTTTATTTTCGATAACTTAACAAGAGTTTAACATATGATCCACCCTGATACCGAACTTCAATTCATCAACGATCAGATAGGGTATGGCGTAGTCGCTACTAAGCTCATACCTAAAGGAACAATCACCTGGGCGCTCGATAAACTGGACCGGATATTTTCTCCCGAGGATGTGGAGAAACTGGATCCCCTCTATCAGCAGGTTCTTGACAAGTATACCTATCGGAACGCTGAGGGGAATCATATCCTATGTTGGGACAACGCGAGGTTTGTAAACCATAGTTCAAAATCGAACTGCCTTACAACAGCATATGAATTTGAAATTGCCATCCGTGATGTTTATCCTGGTGAAGAGCTAACGGATGATTATGGATATCTAAATATCCTGGAACCGTTTGAGGTGCTGCCCGAAGAAGGCACAAATCGAAACGTAGTTTATCCGGACGATCTGCTCCGCTACTACGATATCTGGGATGAAAATTTATTAAGTTCTTTCCCCGACTTGGTAAAAGTGAACCAACCCTTGTTTCAAATCCTGGATAAAAAAATTCAAGACAAAGTAAATCGGGTGGCTCAGGGTCAGGAAAAAGTAAACTCTATTTTGTATTGCTATTATCCGTCGCATAACGGTAAAATAAACGGCGAAGCTCAATCCATTAAATACCGTTCTCCAAAAATAATTTATCCTTTCTAAGCCTTCTGCTCTTTCACATTCCCAATTTAACACCTTTAAAAAGGCTAACCGCTTTTTCTAGATCTCACAACCAATTCTCCGTATAAATCCGGATAACTCTTTAGGTAAAAAACTTAAGCCATGAGCTTTGAGCCATGAGCTTTGTTCTTTGAGGCAATCGCTCGAAACTCGCGGCTCAAAGCTCGTAACTCTTTAAATTATGGGGATACCCTTGAGCCGATAAAAAACAACAGTTCCTGCTCCATCTTCTCGCGGTCCTTCCAAAAGTTTCTGCTGTAAATCATTCGATACTTCCAATTCTTTTGCGAGAGAATAGCGGGTATGTAGGCGTGCGAATGTTTTACCGACAAGCTGGAGAAATAGTTATCATCATCGGTGAGTATAACCGCCAAATGCTGATTTTCAAACAGGACACTGACATCCGAAAATGGCAATGCATCGGTGTTAAACGTGAATTTACTCATACGATCCTCTCCCCATTCCTTGATACGTGAACTCAAATACCATCCTTTGTTTTTTGTAAGAGCAGGTTTGGAATAAGCCTTGTATGTACCCTGGTCTACTTCCATTGCAAAACTCAAGTATTTGCGCAAAAGCTTCGGGCCATTATTCTTAATTCCCTGCATCCTTAGCTGGTCAGGCCAAATACTGGCAACCAAAATTATTTTTTCCCTGGCCCTGGTCACGGCAACATTTAATCGATTTTCACCCCCTGCCGTATTCAAACTAC
>CAZAHL010000224.1:0-3794 GCA_964484845.1 uncultured Chryseolinea sp.
AGTGTCTGATCTTTGAAACAAATTCATTGATCGCTTTTTGGCGCGTGGAGAGTGTTTTCTCTTTTATGAGAAGTTCAGCTTTCGCTTTTTCGATGGACGCTTCCTTTTCGGAGATTTCAGCGGCCAAACCGATCTTACGATCGTTTTCTTCTTCAATCTGTTTATTGAGCTTGTTGAACTTATCCTTTTGCTTGTTTACAACAACCTTAGCCAGGTTTATGCTCTTTTGTTTATATTCTTCCTTTACTCTGTAGTAAGTTTCGGTTTGCTTCGCCTGCTTTTCCAGGCTTTTCATATTCTTTTCAATCTCGAAAAGCAAATCTTCAACGCGTTCAAGATCGGTATCGGTATCTTCCAGTTTCTTTAGCGTTTCCTTTTTGCGTTTTTTGAACTTAGAGATCCCCGCTGCTTCTTCAAACAACATTCTGCGACTGTTGTCCTTATCGTTCAGGATGTCATCTACCATCCCTAACTCAATGATGGCATAGCTGTTAGAGGCAATTCCGGTATCCAGGAAAAGATTGGTAATATCTTTCAGACGGCAGACTACATTATTTAATAGGTACTCACTTTCGCCCGAGCGGTAAAGTCTTCGAGTGATCGTGATTTGCGAATACTCTGTTGGAAGGATGTTCTTCGTATTATTGATGGTAAGCGAAACTTCCGCCATTTGCTGCGCTCCCCGCTGACTTGTGCCATTGAAAATGACGTTTTCCATCTTCTCCGAGCGTAATGCACTGGTTTTCTGCTCGCCAAGCACCCATCGGATGGAATCCACAATATTTGATTTGCCACATCCATTTGGCCCAACAATCCCCGTAATGCCTTCATCAAAGTTGATAACGATTTTGTCGGCAAAACTCTTGAAACCCTTAATCTCCAGTTTCGCTAATTGCATGCTTTTATAGTGGTTTGAAATAGTGGGTGAAATGATAAAGTTTAACGGCTTAGGTCTAGGGAACTGCTGTCCAGCTACATATGTAGCTCAACTATAAACTCGAAACCCGAAACTTTAAAACTGCTAAAGTCGGCAAAGATAAGCCACTCATTTCGGCAATTCAAAATAAAAGTTACACACAAATTGAAAGCCCGTTTCCACACGCTGAGGCCGTTAAATAGTGTTTTTCAATTAATTTCATAAATTTGTTAAATGCGGGATTTTCAGTTTTGGCTGTATATTATTATAGGAGCGATTTACATCCTGAGTCGATTTTTTAAAAAGCCAGCAACGAAACCAACCGATGTACCCGACTACCGACCAGAGAAACCTGCACCTCGATTTGAACAGCCGCCTGTAAAGCCAACTGCATCACCGTCACGGGCATTGACATTTGAAGAATTACTGAGAGAAATCACACAGTCAAAAACACAGGCTAAACCTGAGCCTAAGACGGAATATGTTAATTATGATGAGGAAATCCCGGAGGAAGAACAGGACCTTGAAGATGTTAATTATGATTATCGAAAAGATAAAGTTGTTGTAGAGTATGAAGATGCTAAGAAGCACGCTTTTTCGAGATCATCGTTGGAAGAAACCATGCATGTTAGCGATACCGATATGAAGTTCGGAAAGTTTAAGATCTTCGATCAGGAAACCAAGCCTGATTACGTGGGAACGTATCTCAAAGACTTTTATGACCCCGAAGGCTTAAAGAAAGCCATCGTGTTGAGTGAAATATTGCAACGGAAATTTTGATTTTTTAACCTAAATATTACCCGGCTCAGTAAACCGGTTTTTTAGAGCGACTGACTTTTTGCGCTTACTAGTGTAACACCGATCTTTACTTTTTTCGAAAGGGTTACATAAATTTTTTAAAGACGATATACTAGCGTGATTTTTTGAACATTACTTAAATGAAAAACCCTAAAGTTTTTGTTTTTGGCCTTCTGGTGCTGCTTGCGGCTACCTGTAATCTACGAGCACAAAGCGCCGTGCCTGATTGTGATGATATAAAAGTTGAGGTGAAAACGGTTGCTCCCATAATCAATCAATCTAACGGAAGCATCGATTTGATTTTTTCAAAAGCTATTGAGAACTACAAAATTTTTTTATTGAACGCCGGTCCAGACAAAACAGGTAAAGAAGAGATAGAGGGTGGAAGGATCACCAATCTCAAATCTGGTTTTTTCGACTTCTTAATTATGGATAAAACTAAGAAGGGCTGTGTCAAGCAACTAACAGTAGTTTTAAAATAATTGAGCATGCTGTTATCTATACGTAAATATTTATTTACCTTTTTAATCACATTTGCTACCTTTTCTACGGTTTTAGCGCAAGCTATTGTAACCCTAGATCAAAAAAAGGATGCTTGTAATGGGCTTTTCAATGGTTCTATAAGATTAACCGTTACAAGTGGGCTTGAAAACCTGTCCTATTTCATTATAGGGATAAACTTTTCTCAAAGTGCTTCAGGTCCTTTGGATGTCGGCGTTCCTCTAGTAGTTCCCAACCTTCGACCGGACAATTACATTTTAATTGTTGATGACGGTGATCCTGGACCAAACTTTAACACTTCGTTTATTATTGGTTCAGTTACCGGGGTTACTGCATCTGTAGATGTAGGATATCCAGTGCACAATTCGAGTTGTATTACACCCAATGGCCAAATTTCAGTTACCGCATCAGGGGGTTCTGGTAGCTATACATATTCGTGGACTGGCCCTAGCGGTTACACTGCTACAACGGATGATATAACAGGTTTAGCCGGTGGAGCGTATGCACTTACAGTTACTGACCTAAGTACGAATTGCGTTTTTACATTAACACCCATTATCATAAATGATCCATCTCCAACAATTTTCAACATTGCTCTGCCTCTTGCAAAAACGGTTTGCGTAGGTAGTGATTTGTTTTTAGATCTAAGTGGATCTGAATTGGGTGTGTCTTACGAAGTAATTAAAAACGGTAATCCGACTGGGATAATCCAAATTGGCACCGGTGCAGCACTATCATTTGTCGTCCCATCTGGAACATTTGTCTCAAGTGATGTATTCTCAATTACCGCGACAAATGGTTTTTGTACGCCGACTACCATGAATGGAATTGTAAATGTTACAGTTGCACCTCTTCCTACTATCTCAGGGATTGTCGTGGGATCTGTCTGCGCAGGAAGCACTTCTACGAATTTAAATTACTTGTCTACCACAGGCTCCCCCAATCAATACAGCATTGATTTCGATGGGATTGCAGAAGGACAGGGCTTTGTTGATGTAGTAAATTCAGCCCTTACAGCAAGCCCTCTAACGATAAGTATACCTGCACTGGCAGGCGCTGGAAGCTATAATGCCATTTTTACTGTTAGGAATAGTACAACTGGATGTATAAGCGTCGGCATACCAATAACAATCACCTTACTAGCGAATCCAACCATTACACTTGGAGCAAATCCTTCAGTATGTATCGGTACGACTAGTGCGAACTTGCCTTATTCAGCGACATCGGGAAGTCCGAATCGATATAGCATCGATTATAACCTTGGTGCAGAAGGGCAAGGCTTTGTAGATGTCGTGAATGCAGTATTGCCTGCCACCCCAATCGTTATTGTGGTTCCCGGGGCTGCAATACCAAATATCTATAATGCAACGTTAACCGTCACAAACACGGGGTCTACTTGCTCAAGTTCTTCACAGCCTATCACGGTTACAATTAGTCCTAACCCGACAATAACACTGGGCCCCAATCCTTCAGTATGTTCAGGAAGCACCACAGCCAATTTACCTTATACCTCAACAACAGGAAGTCCTGATCAATATAGTATAGACTTTAATGGAGCGGCCCAACTTCAAGGTTTTGC
>CAZAHL010000224.1:3894-12542 GCA_964484845.1 uncultured Chryseolinea sp.
TGACAGTTCGTAATACTATAACAGGATGTATCAGTGTATCGCAACCGATCAGTGTCACGATCAGCCCGATTCCAACGATAACCCTAGGAGCCAATCCTACAGTTTGTACAGGCAGTACCAGTGCAAGCTTGCCTTATTCAGCCATTTCGGGAAGTCCAGATCAATATAGTATTGATTTTAATGCTACGGCCGAAGCACAAGGCTTTGTTGATGTATTGAATGCAGCGTTAGCTGCCACGCCCATTGTAATCACGATACCAGGAGGGGCGGTGGAGGATACTTACAATGCAACCATAACAGTAAGAAATGGCGCAGCTGGATGCACAAGCACTTCTCAGCCAATTACAGTTACGATAAACTCTGCATCTAGCATTGCGGACGTTGTCGTTGGGTCTGTATGTGCGGGAAGTACTTCAACCAATTTAAACTATACATCTACAACGGGTTCGCCAGATCAATATAGCATTGACTATGATTTAATTGCAGAAGCCCAGGGTTTCGTAGATGTGGTGAACAATCCATTTCCTCCAAGTCCAATTCTCATAACAATTCCAGCTTCAGCAATATCTGATAATTACAATGCTATTTTTACAGTTTCAAATAGCTCAGCGAGCTGCCCAAATACACCGGTACCAATTACGATATCAATCTTGCCTACTCCGACTATTACGGTAAATCCAAGTATATCTGCATGCACCGGAAGCTCCACTGCTAGCTTGACATATTCGACAACCACAGGAAGCCCTAATCAATATAGTATCAATTTTGATCTGGCAGCTGAAGCTCAAGGATTTGTAGATGTGTCAAACGTAGCTTTGCCGACATCTCCGATTTCTATTTCAATGCCGGGTGCAGTAACGACAGGTACTTTTAATGCAACATTGACCGTCCATAATACCAGCAGTACTTGTACAAGTAGCTCCCAACCTATTACCATTACCATTAGCACAAGTCCAACCATAACGTTGGGACCCGATCCTTCGATTTGCTCGGGTACTACGAGTGCTGATCTGAGCTATAGTGCAACTACAGGTAGCCCTGATCGGTATACAATTGATTTTAACCTAGCGGCTGAAGCTGAAGGATTTTCTGATGTAACAAATATTGCATTGCCTTCCAGTCCTATTGGAATCACGGTGCCAGCAACCGCTGCTGCCGGAACATATACAGGAACATTGATGGTAATCAATAACGCCTCTGGATGTACAAGCAGCGTTTTGCCGATAAGCGTTACAATTATCCCAAGTCCGACTGCCACAATTTTAGGTTCTACGACCATTTGCAATGGCTCGTCTACAAATCTTACAATTAATTTCACAGGTACTGGTCCATGGTCCTTTCAATATTCCGATGGAACGACTACTTCGCCGGTGATCCCCTCGTTCTTTAACACAATTACGTTACCTCCTGTAAGTCCTTCTGTTACGACAACTTATACGATTACCTCAATAAGCAATGCAAGCTGTACTGGCGTTCCTGGAAGTTCTGCCACTGTTACTGTTAATCCGAATCCTCAAGTAAACCTGCCAGTAGGTGTAGCGTTAAGTCCGATTTGCTCGGGAGGCATAACGGATGTTACGGTAAGCAACTCAGAAGTAGGAGTAAGCTATCAATTAAGAAATGATGCTGGTGATATTCCGGTTGGCACTCCTGTCATTGGTACCGGTGTTACGATTTCCTTATCTACAGGTTCTCTTGTAGCAAGTCAAACGTTTAATGTGTTGGCTACTGCTACAGGTTGTGCTCCTGTTCAGTTGACAAACCTGGCCAATGTAACGGTAACGGGTACTATTAACGCTGCCTTGGCGGTTACCGCAGTGCCAAATCCTATATGCGAAGGATCGCCTACCCTTATTCAAATTGCCAATTCTGAAAATGGTGTACTGTATCAATTACGCAACGATTCTGATAATAGCGTAGTGGGCGGTACCGTAGCAGGCAATGGTTTAACAATTAATCTACCTACGGGAGTTCTCAGTGACACAACAACATTTAATGTGCTTGCGAGCAACGGTACATGTTCCATTGAATTAACAGACCTTGAAACAGTAAACGTAAATGTGAATCCTGATCCTGCATTGGTAGTAGCAGTCACACTAGATCCAATTTGTGTTGGTGGTACGAGTGCCGTCACTGTTGCACTATCAGAAATAGGAGTCAACTATCAATTAAGGACTGAACCTGGAAATGTTGATGTAGGAACAGCTGTTGCAGGCACTGGGGGAACCATAAGTCTGCCAACAGGACCGTTAAATGCTTCAACTACATTTAATGTTCTGGCAACGAGTGGCGTTTGCCCGGCAGTAAAACTGACAGCACTTGCTACAATAAATGTATCGGGAACCATAGATGCAACCTTATCAGTTACGGCAACAGCAACTCCGATATGCGAGGGTGCATCGACTATTATTCAAGTTGCCAATTCTGAAAACGGAATATCCTATCAATTACGAAATGGAAATGTCCCAGTAGGGTCGGCAGTAGTAGGCACCGGATCAACCATCGATTTACCAGTGGCTGGTCTAGCTGTAACTACGACTTTCAACGTGCTTGCTTCAAATGGAACTTGCTCTATCCAACTTACAGATACTCAAATAGTAAATGTTGACATTGCTCCGAATGCGGGATTAGCTGTGTCAGCAACATTAAACCCGCTTTGTACGGGTGGAGCAAGCGCGGTAACAGTAGCATTCTCTCAGGCTGGGGTAGATTATCAATTGAGAAATGACGCAGGCGATATTAATATTGGAGTGCCAGTAGCGGGAACCAGCGGGACGATAAACTTACCTACGGATATATTAAATGCCACTACATCGTTTAATGTTTTAGCAACCAGTGGAGTTTGTTCTCCAGTAGAACTCACCCAAACTGTAACCATAACTGTAGCGGGAACTATTAACGCTGGCTTAAATGTCACTTCTTCATTCAATCCTATTTGTGAAGGAACGTCAACGTTTATTCAGGTGGCACTTTCTGAATCTGGCGTAGGTTATCAATTAAGAGATGAGAATAATATTAATATAGGAACTTCTGTTGCCGGAAATAGTGGTACTATAAATCTTCCTACAGGAAATTTATCTACAACTACAGTTTTCAATGTCGTAGCCAGCAATAGCGCTTGCTCAATCCAGCTTACCGATACCGAAACAATAACAGTAAACCCTGCACCCGACATAACCCTTGCTGTAGCTCCTGCTTCCGGTTTGATTTGCTCGGGTACTTCTACGAACATTGTTGTCACTGCCTCCGAAAGTGGTGTCACTTATCAACTGAGAAATAACACGGGTAATGTGGCCATTGGCGCAGCCGTTGTCAGCTCAGGTGGAAATCTTGTTTTACCTACTGGTAATTTAACAACCAGTACAACCTTCAATGTGTTTGCTACCTTAGGCGGTTGCTCAGCTCAGCTTACGGCTACAGCTTCTGTTGCCATTCGCCCGATAGGCGATCCGGCTTGTGGATCTGGTGGGCCTGGTGGATCTGACTGTGCTAACTTCAGCGCTATCATACCTACTATTGTCACCCAACCAAGTTGTAATGATCGCGATGCCGGAGAGGTATCGTTCACAATCAGCAGAAGCAACGGAACCCCTACGACCTTCCGGGTAATCTGGACTTACAATGGAACGGCTCAAACCAAATTTACTTCAGGTACGGTATCGTTTGATGATCTGAATTCCGGCCTCTATAGATACACCATCATTGACGAAGGAAATGGAAAGTCATGCGGCCCGGTCGATTTCTTCCTCGATCTTAAAACGCAAGTTGAAATATTAGACAAAGAAGTCCTTTCAACCGTGAGTTGCTTTGATGGAACCGACGGTAATGTAAAACTCACTGTGGATGGTACCACAACGGGTGAATACTGGTACAAATATGTTCTTGATGGACAGGAATCAGTTGCTCAAACATTTACTCCAGGCGCTCCGCTACCGGGTGGTTTACCCGCAGACGATAACGACTTTATTATTATCAAAGTGGATGAAACCTTTGCTTTCTCTTGTCCTGATACCGTCATGGTACGAATTAAACATGCCTTCCCTAAGATCGACTTCACAGTGGCTTCAACGGAAGTAACGACGTGCAACGGTACCGATGGTGCTATCCAGGTTACCGGTGCTACAGGAGGAAATACAAGCACGAGCGGACTGCAAGTGAGGCTTAAGAAAGAAGTGCCATTCAGTACAGATCCTTCCGGATACATCGTGGTTTCTGATTTCGAAAATCTGGTTTCAGGAGCGTTGGAATATACCGACCTGGCTCAAGGCAATTATATTGTAGATATAAAAGATCAAATTGATTGTATTCAAAGTAAGCCCATCGCTATTCAAGCTCCAGGACAAGTTCCCCTTAGCTTAGTGGATATAATTCCTACAGACGCTTCCTGTGCAAATGAAGGTGCCAGCGGTTCTATCCAGGTGACGATTAATCAGGCAGGCATTTATGAAGTAGCGGTGAGCCAGGATCAGGTGAATGTTCCTGCAGATGAGGATTTCGTTCAATATAACTCACCGAGCTTACCAAGCCTATTGTTCAATAATCTTATTCGTGGAAGATACTTTTTATACATCAAGTCGAATACGACAGCATGCCCGACCAGATCGGATGTGATTAACATTGGAGGTGTCTATGCCGTCGGTGATTTTGATATCATCTCTAATTGTGAGAATATAAACCTGACATTGAATAATATTACCGGGGAGCAAGATTCTCCGTTTGTAATACGTGTCTTCTCGAATGATGATAAGTTTTTCAAAATTGATAGCTTGACAGCGCTGGCCATTCCGCAGTCAAATTCCGTTTCCTTTATTTACAATGCACCGCTTCAGCATAGTTTCCTCACAGAACAAGGAACCTACCGGTTTGTGATGGTTCAGACGCAAACGACGGGAGCAGGTACTTGTACATTAGTTTCCGATACAGTTGTCTACGATGTGCGACAACAGGTGGCACTTGTGTTAGGCCAGGTTACTCCTTCGTTCCCTGATCCTAAGCGAACCGGAAGTATTGAATTAGAAAATATTCTTGGCGGTACGCGTTTCGTGTCAGGAACTAATGAATTGTATTATGAAGTTTCCCTGACCACAGCAGATGACGACATTGTAGTTTTCGACTGGAAGCAGGTGAAGTTAAATGGTCAAAATAAATTCACTGTGTTGTATGAGTTCTTACCACCCAGGGTCTACAGGCTAAAAGTAAGGGACGCATCAGGTTGCGAAACTACTCAAGATATAGATGTTCCCCTGGACCCAAGTGTCTACGTTCCCAATATCTTTACACCTAACGATGACGAAAAGAATGATGAGTTTGAGGTTTTGAATCTTCCATTGGGAGGAAAGCATAAGCTCATCATAACCAATCGTTGGGGAAATCAAGTATTCTCCTCGAACGATTATCGCGAAGGAAACTTCTGGAATGCGGAAGGTGCCTCAGACGGAATATATTATTACAGATTAAAAGTAGAAGGAGGGGAGACTTTCACGGGTTGGGTGGAGATTTTGAGAGGGACTGAGCCTTAGACTAGTGATATTTTGCCTATAAAGTCAGGTTCACGCAAAGGCCGCAAAGGAAAAAACACGCAAAGTTCGCAGAAAATATTTTGCGACCTTTGCGCTCTTCTAAATAACTCAGCAAGACCTACACTCTTCCATCGAGACCGTCATTCCGCGGCTTCTAGCTTACTCCGTGAGATGCCTGATCCTGAGCGGAATCCCGTGGATAGGTCCCTTCATTAAACGTGAAAGCACTCCGGCTGAACATGTCCTGTCAACAGGATGCTGCCAAAGTTCAGGGCGTTTGTTATAGCAACTTGTATTAGCGCCGGTATGACGGTTTCATAGGTTTGGTTTTGTAGTTGTTCTTCGGTTTTCCAAAGTATGCTTCGCTACTCATAACCCCTGAGAGAGATTAAAAACTCCAACGTATCAACCCCGTCAGCATAATCATTTAAGCCCGGACACTGTGTCTGGCCAAATTCTATTTTAGCAGGCGGTGCTTTTCCCACAATGCATTGAAGTTTGTGTTGTGAGGCGGCTAATTTTTCAGTTAGCTCATCCGTTGTATCGTAATACTCATAATAGACAATCGAAATTGGCGATACAAATTTGTCACTCTCTTGAAGCAAAACAAAACCATTATCCAGAAAGGGTGTATTTGAAAGGAGCAGGACGGTTCTTTGATACGTGTAATTATTAAAGTATTTATGATGGTTGATAACTTCAAAATAAGACTCCCAGCTTTCGAAAAGTTTATCAAATTTATAGCCGGCAGGTACAAATAGTTTTGAAACATTCCGGCATCCAAGTCCAAAGTACGTGAAGACGTCACTACCGAGTTGGGTCATTTCACTTTCACTTTCAGTTCCATCCAATACAGCAACGGAAGTCCTGTTCTTTCGAATGATATGCGGATACTTTCCAAAGTAGTAATCAAAATAGCGGGAGGAATTGTCGCTGCCGGTAGCGATGACTGCATCAAAATCTTTTAGTTGATCAGCGTATTTTATTTTATCGCCGAAGCGGGAGTCAAACTGACTAATCTTTTCGTTTAACCACTTGATGAGAACCTTGTCTTTTGAACTTAGTTTGATAAGTGCAGTGTCACCATTAATTAGGACACAGAGTATATCATGAAAGCCAACCATCGGTATATTACCAGCGAGGATTAAAGCGATAGTTTTTGGAGGATGGGTTGTCAACGGGTAAGCTGAAAGCCACTGAACTAAATTTTTCTCCTCTAAAAAAACCGAGAGATTACTAACGGCCATTCGTAAATTACCTTCCGTAAACCACGGATTTTCAATCTTTGCACGTTCCGCTATCGATTTAAATTCCTCCTCACCCAAAGTATTCAAAAACGCTCCCAGTTGGGTGAATACTTTAACCCTGTTTTCAATTGTCATGCCGATTAAACTTTTATAAGCGTGTGTCCGTTTAGATAGTTTGATGTATTTTTGTATTGGAAAAGGGTCAAAAATAGAAAAACCATGGCAATAATGATTACCGACGAATGCATCAACTGCGGTGCATGTGAGCCGGAATGCCCCAACACAGCTATTTACGAAGGAGGTCAGGAATGGAACTGGGCTGGGGGCACTAAATTAGAACAAGTTGAATTAGAAGATGGATCTGCGATCGACGCCAAAGTCCCGCAAGGCCCTGTTTCTAATGAATTTTACTATATAGTTAGTGGAAAGTGTACTGAATGTTCAGGTTTTCACGAGGAGCCTCAGTGTGCGGCAGTTTGTCCTGTTGATTGCTGCGTACCTGATCCAGACATGGTAGAGATTAAGGAAGAACTTCTTGCTAAGAAAGCTTGGCTTCATCAGGAAGTTGCGTGAGGTTCGTTAATGGTTATTCGTTAATAGTTTGAAGTGAACGACTTTTAGCTACGATTAACTTTTAACGACTAACAATTAACTGCGTTCATCTCATCTTCCCTCGCTTAATCAAATACGTCTGAAGAATAATATTGAAATCGCTTTGAACATCCGCTTCAATGAAGTCAATCTTGTATTGGTTGCAACGGAGTTTTAACGCTTTATGAAATTGATTGATAGAAGCCTTGTAGTTTTCCTTTACATCACCCGGATTTAATTTCAGTCGTTCGCCGCTTTCGAGATCGATAAACTCCATTGGACGATCTTCAAAATTGAAGAGCAATTCTGTTTGATTATCCATGACATGAAAAACGACAACCTCGTGCTTGTTGTGTTTTAAGTGTTGCAGGGCCTTAAATAAATCTTCAGTATTTTCAGAGTTGTCAAACATGTCACTGAAAATTATAACGAGTGAGCGTCTATGAATTTTTTCAGCCAGTTCATCCAACACTTTGGCTACGTTGGTTTTTTTTCTGGGCGCAGAACCCTGCGTCTCTATTTCATTTAGAGTTCTGAGGATTTTATCAAGGTGATTGGGTGTTGACTTAACCTGTGTCAGGGTTTGAATGTTGTCGGCAAACAGGCACAGTCCGACGGCATCTCGTTGCCGGTTTAGCAGGTAGCTCAGCGCGGCGGCTGCAAATTTCGCAAACCTAATCTTTCCTTTTGTTTGTGTCGGGTAATACATCGACGCTGATGTATCGATCGCTATCAGGCATCTTAAATTAGTTTCTTCCTCATAACGTTTCGTGAACAGTCTGTCGGTACGCGCATATACTTTCCAGTCAATATGCCGTGTGCTTTCCCCTTCGTTATGGAGCCTATGCTCTGCGAATTCAACCGAAAAACCGTGATAAGGCGATTTATGCAGCCCTGTGATAAATCCCTCCACCAATTGACGCGCGAGAAATTCCAGGCTGGTGCTCTGTTTTATATCGTTTTGTGTAATTTTCACGAGGTTTTAGAATTTGTATGGCCATATTTAGGGATGAACTTCGTCATTCCTAAAAATATAAAATAGCCAGTTATTTGCAATCCTTTCTCAAAATACTACCTTAGTCTGAACCAAACTTAAATCTAACCTTAAAATTGAAGGATCGTGGAAGAAAATAAGACAAATGGCAGGGATGAAATTTACTCTGAGAAAGTAAAAGCCGGCAAGAGAACCTACTTTTTTGATGTTAAGTCAACTCGGTCTAACGACTACTACTTAACGATTACTGAAAGTAAGAAGCGTTTTAAGGAGGACGGGTTTACGTATGAAAAACAC
>CAZAHL010000225.1:0-12476 GCA_964484845.1 uncultured Chryseolinea sp.
GCGTTGCAACCCATACACTCCTTCACCTGCTTCCAAATCGCCAAGACCTGTCTCACAGGCGCTAAGAACGACAAGGTCCGTTTTATCCAGATTTAGGCTCATGGCTTCATAGGCTGTGAGAATTCCGTTTTCCATGTTATAGTTGTATTCGGTTTTTTCCATTAGATCGCCAGCGCCTTTCAATAATAGCCCAGTTCGCATCAAAGGATTTTGATTCAGCGCCGACTCGTTCCCTTGAATTTCGTCTTTTAGGGTTCCCTGTTGGCTGGGTTTATAGAAGCCGTGAGTAGCGATGTGAAAGATCTTGGGACTGTTGATCTCTTTGATGTTTTCTTCCGACGCAGATTTTTCGACAAATTCAGAAGTTATCCAACCCTTTTGTTTAAGCATGAATTGTACCTGATTGACTTCCTTTTCGGTACCAGGCAAAGAAGCTATCGATTGGCCGGCAGAGGCTGTGAGATAAAACGTAGGGTTTCCAAACATGGACGCCGTATTTTCCGGTAGTGGTTTTTTTGATGAAATTTTTCTTAAGTACATATCTTTCGTATTGCTCACCAATACAATATTTGCATTATCAATAACGTATTTGCCATCCGGCGTTGGTATAGCCTCCAGGTTAATTTGATTATAGATGCCATCCGCTGAAAAATAAATAGTAGAGGCCTGTCCAATTTCATTTTGTATAGGCTTCCAAAAAATTCCATATGAAATTTCATCCCGGATACTACCTTTAATTGCGTTGCGATAAAACTTGAAATATCGGGTTTCCATTTTTTTTCCCTCTTTCAATAGTATCGCTTTTGGTTTGGACATCTCCGAGTTTAGGTAGAGCGCTGCATAAATTACCGAATCGGTAAAATCATGGTCGAAATATCGGTAGCGAACCATTTCAACTGCGGCTTCGTTCGGTTTTAAGGACTTTTTAACATCGCTAAACGTAATTCGCCTCGTTTCAAAGTTTTGGCCAAAGAGTTCGGATTTTTCACTTAGATTTTTTTCTAGCCGTTCAACTTCCTGTTGTAATTCAACGGGTTCAATTTGATTTTCAGCTAGTTGGACAGGACTCATGGAAAGCGCAATGGTCAGCATTTCCTTTTTTTGTACCCAGGTATTATACTGTGATTTAAGTTCAACATCCGTGCTGTTTAGAATACGTTCGCGTATCTTTATAGATGAACTTAATAACAATGCCTTGGTTAAAAGTTGATAATTATAAACTTTTCCTGAGAGGTCTTTAAAGTCATCAAGGTTACCGAACGCAAGCGTGTTGTAGAACTCGAAATCTGCTTTAATCGTATTCCAATACTTTGCTTTTTCGCGTTCACTCAACGCGGGGAAGAATTGTTTAATAAAATTTTCGTAATTCGTTAATGACTCCTCAATGAGGCGCTTCGAGCGCTTATAATCTTTCTGCATGTAATGCACTTTGCTCAACTTAGACAGGACCTTAACATATTCAGGATGTGTGATGCTGAAAAATTTTTCATACAGATTTTTTGATTGATTATAAAACTCTTCGGCCTTCGAATAATTTTTAAGCTGATAGTATACATCCCCGGTTAATGTATAGATACTGGCAGCGTTAATGTTATATTTTGTCCCTGTTTTGATTCGCCAGATTCCTTCCGCAATAGTGAGCGCATTAAAAGCGATATCGAATTTTTTTTCAGAGATATACACCACAGCAACATTTTTTAGAACTTCAGCATACTGAGGGCTTGCTTTTCCAAGTTTAGTCTCCATGATATCTCGAGATTCAAGCATTAGTTTCTCAACCTCTGCACGGTTATCCCCCTTGTAAAATTTAATAAGGGCAAATTGAGAGAGGGATTTAGCAACTTCAATATGAATTCTTCCGAACTGTTTCTCTTGACTGGCAATAGCATGACTGACATTGGCTTGAGCTTTGTCATAATCACCTAACGTATAATAAATGTCGCTTAGCAGTTTCTGAGTAGGTGCTGTTTTTGTTGATATATTTCCGTAGATGCTAATGGCAATTTGATTGGCCCGCATGGCAGTCCGTTCGGATTCAGTGTAGTCGCCCTTCGCCAGTAAAATCCGGCCTGCATTTACGAGCGGCTCAATTAGTCTTAAGGAGTTTTTCCCATACAGTTTTTCGTACGCTGGAATTTGTATTGCCAAAAGCTTATCGGCATCCGAGTAACGACCTAGCTGGATAAACAGCGATGTCAGCTCTTCTGCCGCCGAGAGTTCACTTCCAATAATAACATCGGATCTTTCAATTAGTCTTCCCGATCGGTCAAGGTTTTCTTGGGCTTCATCGAATAGCCCTTTAATACCAAAAAGCTTTGCTTCCGTTTCAATGGCATGAACATAGTCAGCGATACGTTTATCATCTTTCCGAAACTCCCCTAGGATTTTTAACGATTTAAGTATGTTTTGTTCGGCCCTTTCGTACTGCCCCAATTTTATTTGAAGCTGTGCGATATGATCCAGTTCCACTCCATACTCTGGATCTTTGTCGCTGAATTTTGAACGGGCGACGTCTGAAGCCTTGTCGAGCGTGGTTGATGCCAAGGCATACTTATCCCTGAATTCATATAAGGTTGCCAGATGGTTTAATATGTTTAAATGGTCTTTTTGCCAAGGGCCAATCTCTTTTGATACAATTCCATGATAGCTTGTGTCAAAGATTTTTTCGGCCTCTTCGATTTTGTTGGTGTAATCCAGATAATAGCAGGCAAGACGTATCATCGAAAGATGGTATTCGGGTGAAAGCTCGCCATACAATTCTTTCCGGATCTCCGTTACCTGCGTTAAATACTTTTCGGCGCTTTCATATTTTTTTTCCTTTTGTGATACTTCATGTAAGAAGTTTAGAATTTGTTCCGAGGTCCTATAGTTTTTAGGTAATAATTCGGAATTAATAACGGAAAGGGCGTCCTTTTCGAGATCTCTTGTTTTGTCCCGCTCCAATTTAGAATCAAATTCAATAGCCTGCAGGTTGATCCGCACAAGGCTCGACCTAGAAAAGTATTTGTCAATAACCTTTTCATATTCCTGTTTAAGGCTAAGATACCGATTGCGATTATTGTCTTCCAATAATTGATGCAGGTTGGCTAAGTAAACCTCATGAGCAAGCGTATTTGTAGGGTTAGCTCTTTTCTTTAAATCGCTGAGAATATTATCGAATTGCAGTTCTCTTTCACGTTCCTCGTTACCATTATCTACTAGCATCCTTGCATACGAAAAGTTATTTTGCACCAGGGTTAGCGTTGTTTCACCCATGAATCGCTGGTTCTTTCGGATCCAGGTTTGTGATGCTTTAAAAGCTGAATCTGCTGAGAGCAGATTTCCTTTTTTACTAAAAGCATTGGAAAGCAATGTGAGCAATTTTGCATAGTCACTGTATCGGGGCGCAAGTTCATCGTCGGGTACCCTTACCGTTTTAATGCTTGATTCATCGACTCGCGTTTCCTTCTCGACAGCCCGGCCTGCAAAATAAGTTTCCTGGCTTCGGAGTAGACTAATGGCTTCGTTACTAAACCCCTGGCCAGTCATGGCTTCAGCCTCGACGATGGCTATGCGCGCTTTTAAAAGGTCGGTGAATTGGTTTGATCTCTTTAAAAGCTCTTTTGCTTGATCAAGGTAAACTCTGGATAGCCGGTAGTTGCCGTATTGATTATAGATGTCGGCAACATCAATCAGCGTACCGGCGTAACTTGTACTATTGTCTCCAAATGTATTGACGCTACTGAGCAGTGCATTGTTTAACGTCTTATCAAAATCTTTAAGCAGTCCGGAAGCGAGATTGATGCGGGCTTCCCGTATATAAAGACCGGGGACATAGCTGTTTTTTTGCCCCATGGTAGCAATAACAGAACTTTTTATCTTATTCAACGACGCACTTGCTTTTGGAAAATTTCCTTCCGAATAATAGGCGTCAACTTTTCTTAGACTTTTGTCAATTTTCTTATTTTGTGAAAATAAGGGTTGAATGATAACAAGCAACAGCAACGCTACCAGCCTGATGATCTTCATGGCAGTGGGGTTTAAATTTAGAGTAATCTAGCGATTTCGATGGATTAATGCCGGTCTGAAGACATTGGTAAGTTAAGGGCATTATTCATTTACTTGTTACAATATCACCTGCAACCAGGTCATTCTTGCATAAGCTTCAGAAGAATGTCTTTTGCAGCTGTAGTAATTATAGTCCCAGGTCCAAAAATAAAAATTACTCCTTGCTGATATAAGAAATCATAATCTTGAGGTGGAATTACTCCACCTACTACCACCAGTATATCAGTTCTTTTAATTTTTTCGAGTGATTTGATTAGCTCTGGAATCAACGTTTTATGCCCGCCTGCAAGGCTTGAAATGCCGATCATATGAACGTCATTCTCGGCTGCCTGCATTGCAACTTCTTCCGGAGTTTGAAATAAAGGGCCGATGTCCACATCAAAACCAAGATCTGCAAAACCCGTTGCAATAACCTTGGCGCCACGGTCATGACCATCCTGACCGATCTTGGCAACCAAAATTCGGGGACGACGCCCATCGAGCTCAGCAAAACGATTGGAAAGGTTTCGTACCTCTTCTACTTCTTTTTGGTCTTTCATTTCTCTCGAGTAAACACCGGAAATAGATTTGATTGTAGCTTTGTATCGACCAAATACTACTTCCATCGCCGTTGAAATTTCTCCTAAGGTAGCATGCTTTCGTGCCGCATCAATGGCGAGCTCGAGCAGATTTCCCTTTCGACTTCGGGCATGATACGTCAGAGCTTTCAGTGCATCATCTACTGCCGATTGATTACGATTTGCTTTAAGCTCCCTGAGCCTATTCACCTGCTCATTACGGACCGCTGTGTTGTCAACCTCTAAAATATCAAAATCGGGCTTTTCATTTTGTTGGTATTTGTTCACGCCAACAATTACATCTAGTCCGGAATCAATTCGGGCTTGCTTAGCAGCTGCAGCTTGTTCGATGCGCATTTTAGGAATTCCACTGTCGATGGCTTTCGTCATACCTCCAAGCTTTTCAATTTCCTGCATCAAATCCCATGCTTTTTGAGTAAGCTGTCCGGTTAAATTTTCCAAGTAATGCGCGCCTCCCAATGGATCAACAACTTTAGTCACTCCCGTTATTTGTTCCAGATACAATTGTGTATTACGCGCAATGCGTGCTGAGAAATCAGTCGGCAATGCCATAGCCTCGTCGAGGGAATTGGTATGAAGTGATTGTGTTCCGCCTAGTACCGCAGCCATTGCTTCTATACACGTTCGTGCTACATTGTTATAAGGATCCTGAGCAGTAAGACTCCAACCCGAAGTCTGACAATGTGCTCTTAGCGCGAGCGACTTTACATTGCTAGGGTTGAACGGTTTCATGATTTGTGACCATAATAACCGCGCCGCACGTAACTTAGCAACTTCCATAAAAAAATTCATACCGATGCCCCAAAAAAAGGAAAGGCGTGGTGCAAAATCATCGATCGCAATTCCCGCTTTAAGTCCTGCCCGAATATATTCCAGTCCGTCAGCCAACGTATAGGCTAGCTCTAAATCCGCCGGCGCACCGGCTTCATGCATATGATAACCACTAATGCTGATGGAATTGAATTTAGGCATGTGTTTGGAAGTGTATTCGAATATATCGGATACAATACGCATCGATTCCTCCGGTGGATAAATGTATGTGTTGCGAACCATAAATTCTTTGAGGATATCGTTTTGTATGGTACCGCTTAATTGCTGAGGTTTTACCCCCTGCTCCTCCGCAGCTACAATGAAGAACGCCAGGATAGGAATAACAGCGCCATTCATTGTCATGGAAACAGACATTTTATCCAGCGGTATCTCATCAAATAAAATTTTCATATCCAAGGCTGAATCGATAGCCACACCTGCTTTACCAACGTCGCCTCCCACGCGTGGATGGTCAGAATCATAGCCGCGATGCGTAGGAAGATCAAACGCTATGGAAAGTCCACGCTGTCCTGCAGCCAAATTTTTTCGGTAAAAAGCATTGGATTCTTTCGCGGTAGAAAATCCGGCATATTGCCGTATTGTCCAGGGTTTAACCGTGTACATGGTTGCATAGGGTCCGCGAAGGTACGGTGGAATGCCAGCGGCATAATCAAGATTATAACTTGCATTATCTTGTGCATTATAGAAACTCTTGATTTCGATATTTTCCGGACTGACCCAGGAAGTTGCTTTTTTTCCTTCGGTTGAAAAAGAAGGTGCGAATTGATCAAACTTTATGTTTGCAAAATCCGGCTTCATAAATCGCTCACTTTATTTTGAAAATCTTTCCAGGCAGCTTGCGAAAATTCCCTTATCATATTTTCCAATGTGTAGGCTCCGGCAACTACGTCGGTCACTTTATCAAGTTGTGACTCCTCTCTCAGAATGTTGGAAACATGAAGAGTAGCACGCTGCATGGCTGCGTTGTCTTCTTCTTCGGGACAGATGGTCAGGGCGTTTCCTTCTCCGAGAACAAATGCGAGCGCATCGCAGGTATTTTTTAACATGTTCGCATGCGGTTGCAATTTTTCATAACGCCACTTTTCCGATCGTCCATGAAGCTGGAAATGATGCAGATGATAATGTGTGATTTTATAGGCTTGTGACAATTGAAACCAAAGTAATCGGAGGGCTTTACATTTTGCTATCGTTACGAAAAAATTTTCGTCGCTGGGAAGAGATATAGTAATACTTTGAAATGCTAAATCTTTTTCTATCCCAAGGTTGGTAAGATGCTCCATGGACATGACTCCATATAAAAGTGATTTTGAAATTTCATCGACCGGTAATGAGGGATAAATAACAAAACCAAGTGGCTGAAATTTTTTTAAATTAAACAACCCATGCATTCTTTTGTCAATGCTTTCAGGGAATTGCTGCCAAAATATTGCACCTTTTATGGCCAATGGGTCATAATGTTGTTGCTCGACATAAGATGAAATTTTTGAGGAAATATTTTTGTCTTCCGCTGATGTGACAAAAGATATGTTACAATAAGCCCAATTAATTTTTTCCAATAACATATCGATATTCACATCGCTATAGCTGGAAATGTCGAATAATACGCCTTCTGTGCCTATAGCCAAGGATTGCAAAGCTGCTGTGTTTGCTTTTCTTTCGTCTGTAACAGTTATCCTGGTCAGGTTTTGCCAGCCTTCTATGTCTAGCGGCAATCTTCGGTGCGAAGGATTATCGTTTTCTTTTAGATAACTGCGGTCAATTAAATCTCGATGGTCATAGTAAGGAGAAAAATTTAAGTTGCCGCTTTTCCATGTTAAGTTCTCAATAGAATATTTCTCATTCAATTCCAGTAATGCAATGCGATGCCAATCTTCTTTGGTTGATTTTGAAAATGATTCTTTTAAAATGCTGTGTATTGAATGTTCTGACATCTCTTAAAAAATAAAATCTATTCAATTTTAATTAAGTTTCACAACTGCTTGCGTTTTAATTTTAAAATTCACTATGATTTTTTTTCTACAAAATCAAGAGTGACTTGCTTGTTTTCTTTATCTCTTTTTTTACATCTTTGTCTCCCTTTCTCAACAGACCTTAAAAAAAATTAGATTAAGAGATCAATGGAAGTTAGCTGCGGAACAGTATGGAATGATTGTCTAGATGTAATTCGCGAGAATGTTGGGGAGGAAAATTTTAATACCTGGTTTAGGCCAATTACCCCATTACGTGTTGAGGGTGACGTTCTTACCATACAAGTTCCTTCGCAGTTTTTTTATGAGTGGCTGGAGGATAATTATGTGCCGGTTCTAAAGCGTGCGATTCATACGGTGCTAGGACCTACAGGTCGTCTTGAATATTCCGTGGTAGTAGATAGTGGTAATCAACAAACGCCAGCGGTTTCCGTCAATTATCCGGTTAATGGTGCGGGAAATCGCAGAAGTGGCGTGAGTTCTGGTGCCTTCGGTTCGGATGATTATTCTCCGTTTACTTTTAAAGCGTTGAATCCCAATACCATTAATTCAAGGCTTAATACGGCATACAGTTTCGATAATTTTGTTGAAGGTGATTGCAATAGACTCGCGCGATCAGCGGGTGTAGCAGTAGCTAAAAAGCCCGGTATCACTTCTTTTAACCCACTTATGTTGTACGGTGGTGTCGGTGTGGGTAAAACACATTTAGTGCAAGCTATCGGCAACGAAATTAAAAATAACATGCCAAACAAGGTTGTGTTATATGTGGATCAAAGTGATTTTACAAATCAGTTTTTGAATGCTCTTCAAAACCATAAGCTTCAGGATTTTCAAAATTTTTATCAGCAGGTTGATCTTTTGATATTGGATGATGTTCAATTTCTCGCTGGGCGTGAGAAAACGCAGGAGATGTTCTTTCATATTTTCAATCAGCTGCACCAGTCTGGAAAACAGATTATTATGACCAGCGATTGTCCGCCAAGGGATATGAAAGGATTCCAGGAAAGATTGCTTTCCCGATTTAAGTGGGGTCTTACTGCCGATCTGCAAGAACCTGATTTTGAAACTAAGCTCGCCATCATCAACAGAAAGATGTTAGCGGATGGTATTCAAATTCCGACTGAAGTATCTGAATATCTGGCATACAGCGTTGATACAAACCTTCGAGACATGGAGGGGGTTTTAAACTCCCTGATATTTCATGCAACTCTTCTCAAAAAGGAAATTGATCTCGAACTGGCAAAAGAAGTACTTAAGAATATTATTAAAGAAATTCAATCTGATGTAAGCGTCGATTTCATTCAAAAAACGGTAGCTGAATCTTTTAAAGTGGATTTGGACGCAATGAAAGGCAAAGTAAAAAAACGTGAGATTGTGATTCCCCGGCAGGTAGCAATGTATTTTTGCAAACGCTACACTCAACTTACGTTGGCATTAATAGGTGAAAATTTTGGTGGCCGCGATCACAGCACGGTAATCCACGCACTCGAATCCGTAGAAGATATGATGAAAACGGACTCCAACTTTAAAGCAACCGTCGACGATCTGGGAAAAAAATTGAAGATGCGGGTGAGTTAATAAGTTCGATGTTTCAGGTTCAAGGTTTAGAGGCTGCAACCTTGTTAGAGCTGTAATTTTTTTTAGAAACGGCAACCTTAAACCTCAAACCAATTTTACCTTACAATAAAAGGAATTTCAACCTGTTGCTTAGAACTATTAATTCCATGTAAGTACCCTCTGCCCTTAAATTTTCCAAAAAATTCTACGATCTCTTCGGGTTCCTTTACCCGTTCCCGGTTAATGGCGATAATGGTGAAATTTTCGGGCACTCCGATCTTCCTTAGAACGCTGTTGTCTTTTATATTGAAAACCTTCACACCATAGTGTGTTGCCTCAAGTTGAGCTCCCAGTGCATCATTGCTATAAATATTTCTTTTTATAATTTCCGTGGTGCCATTTAAGTTTACGAGAGTTAGCGGTGTTGTTGCTACTTTGCCATCCCGTAAATAAGAAATAGAAACTTTGTCGCCCGGGTAGTGATAACTTAATTCTTCTTCAAAGGCGCTTTGCGTATTTACTTCGGTTGAATTTACTTTAATGATGATATCACCAGGCTTTAAACCGGCATCCATCGCAGGACCGTCTCTTTCGATGCTTTCCAGCAATACGCCGTTGAAATTCTTGACGTTGGTATTTAAATCGTATTTTTTGGCGTTCTCATAATTAAATTCTACGACGGATCCGCCTACGAAGCTTTGCTGAACAATGCCATATTTGCGGAGATCTTCAAAAACTTTTCGGGCAATATCAACGGGAATTGCAAAGGCATATCCGGTATAAGATCCAGTCCTGCTGAGTATAGCGGAATTTATTCCTACTAACTCCCCGCTTTTGTTTACCAAAGCTCCTCCTGAATTGCCCGGGTTAATAGCCGCGTCGGTTTGAATAAAGGACTCAATTGGAAATTTGTCTTGTAAGATTCCTATTCTTCTTCCCTTTGCACTAACAATACCGGCAGTAACCGTGGAGGACAATGAAAAGGGATTTCCGACTGCAATTACCCATTCGCCCACTTGAACATTTTTTGAGCTACCCAAAGTGATCGCAGGCAACCCGGTTTCAACTATTTTGATGACGGCCAGATCGGTTGAGGGATTTGTGCCAATTAGCTCAGCAGTGTATATGCGTTTGTTATAGGTGACTTCAATGCGCTCTGCAGATTCAATAACGTGATTGTTAGTAACAATGTATCCATCCGAAGAGAAAATGACTCCTGAGCCGCCGCTCACCCGGGTTCTTCCGCTAGTAGACCCTTCGCCAAAAAACCAATCCCAATAGGTGACGGATGCTCCCTGAGAGATGCTGTTTATAAAGACGACACTTTGAGTAGCCTTGGAAGCAGCCTCACTGAAATCCACCGCTGCCACGTTGAGAGATGAACTAGGAATACCCGTATGGCCTGAATGGGGTGCAATAACTTCCTCTGAATTGTAATTTACGGGGGTAAATTCAGCTGTTTGTTCAAGTTTATTTAGCGATGCCTTAATAAAATAATTGTAAAAAGTATACGCTCCTGCAAACCCTGCAATAAACCCGATGACAACAATTTTAAGCGTGAGTTTCATTTGAATGAGTTAAATGTTAACATATATGGATGCAAACTGAGCATTAAAAGTATCGTACTCTAAACGCGCTTAAAACTAAGAAGTTTTGTGCGCTCATTCCAATTGCCAATTTTCTTAGTTTTGCATGTTATGCGTATCCGCTCTTTACTTGCAAAACCATTTGCTTCCATTATTGCATCACAAACCAGGCGGTGGTCTTTAGAGCCTTTCCGTTCTCAGCACAACATTTTCGCGGAACTGATACAACAAGGCAGGTCCACCATTTTTGGCCGCGATCATAATTTTGACTCGATTAGAAATTACGCTGATTTTAAGGCTCAGGTGCCTATACGTGATTATGAAGCCTTGCAACCATATATTAAACAGGTTCTGGAAGGTAAAGCTGACGTATTATGGAGGGGTAAACCTGAATACCTGGCGAAAACTTCAGGGACGACCTCCGGAACGAAGTATATTCCCATTACAAAGGATTCTATTCCTAATCACATTCATGGTGCAAGAAATGCATTGCTCAGCTACATTCATGAAACCGGAAACGCCTCTTTTTTAGACGGTGGATTAATTTTCCTTTCTGGAAGCCCCGTGCTCGGAGAAAAGGCGGGAATAAAAACGGGGAGGTTGTCGGGTATTGTGAACCATCATGTGCCCCAGTATCTACGCTCCAATCAAAAACCCAGTTATGACACGAACAGCCTGGAGGATTGGGAGCAGAAGTTGGAAAAGATCATTGATGAAACCCTTCACAGTAACATGACATTGATTTCCGGAATCCCCCCCTGGGCTCAAATGTATTTTGATCGTATCCACGCGCGGACAGGAAAAAAGATTAAAGACGTGTTTCCTAACTTTTCTCTGTTTGTTTATGGAGGCGTAAACTTCGAACCTTATCGAGCTAAGTTATTTGACTCGATCGGAAAATCCATTGATTCCATAGAAACTTATCCCGCGTCTGAAGGATTTATTGCCTATCAGGATTCGCAGGTAGACCAAGGGTTACTAATGCTTTTAAACAGTGGGATTTTTTTTGAGTTTATACCGGCGGAAGAATACTTCGAGAAAACCCCCAGCAGACTGAATATTGAAGAAGTAGAAATAAATAAAAATTATGCACTTATCATCAATAGCAATGCTGGTTTATGGGGATATTCGATTGGAGATACCGTTAAATTCATTTCAAAAAATCCGTACCGGTTAGTTGTCACAGGAAGGATTAAGCATTTTATTTCCGCCTTTGGTGAGCATGTGATCGGCGAAGAAGTGGAAAAAGCGATGAAGTTTGCGATGGGAAAATTTCCTGAGGTCGAATTGGTTGAATTTACCGTAGCACCCCAAGTGACTCCATTGGAAGGATTGCCACATCACGAATGGTTTGTGGAATTTGCAAAGCCCCCCCATGATCTGGATGCTTTTTCCCTTGAGCTGGATAGCCAATTGCGTAAACTGAATGTTTACTATGATGATTTGATTAAAGGAAATATCTTGCGGAAACTGCACATCCAAAGTCTGCACAAAAGCGCATTTATTGAATATATGAAGTCGTTGGGTAAATTGGGGGGACAAAATAAAGTGCCTCGCCTTTCAAATGATCGAAATATTGCAACCGTGCTTGCGAATTTCCAAACTGAAACCTCTCATCCTTAAGCTTATTTATTTTGATCAATAATAAAAAACGGATTGCCATTTTAGGATCCACCGGGTCTATCGGTAAGCAAGCCCTGATGGTTATTGAGGCTCATCCGGAAACTTTCGAGGTTGAAGTATTGACAGCACAAAATAACGCCGCACTTTTAGTAGAACAAGCAAAGCGGTTCAAACCGAATGCTGTAGTGATTTCAAATGAAACGCACTATGCTTTTGTGAAGGACCAGCTGGCATCTGAAAATATTAAAATATACACCGGTGAAAACGCGTTAAGCTCAATCGTACAG
>CAZAHL010000226.1:0-12224 GCA_964484845.1 uncultured Chryseolinea sp.
CCCTATTAACACTGTTTTTTTCAATTTGCTTCGTTTATTGTTTAAACCATTACAATTCGGGATCGTTACACCTGTTTAAAGTTTCCAATAAAAGTGCATACTTTGCCGTTTTATTTCAGTTTATGAAAAATACCATCCTGATAAGTATTCTAAGTGCTGTTGCCATCTTTCCAGTTGCCGGTCAGCCAAAGAAAAACAACAACTATCAATATACTGTTGACTTAACGCGTGTCGTAGACGATAAAGTTTCGGTTGAACTCGTGCCGCCTCCGATCTCGTCGGATGAAATTACCTTTTATCTTCCCAAAATAATTCCCGGTACGTATGCCATTGCAGATTACGGCAGGTTTGTTACCGAATTTAAACCTACCGATAAAAAAGGTAAAGCGTTGCCCTTTGAACGCGTAGACGACAACACTTGGAAAATAAAGAATGCCAAACGACTTCGCAAAATCAGCTATTGGGTCAACGACACTTACGATGGTGAAATTAAAGGTCCCACTATCTTCCAACCTGCGGGCACCAATATTGAAGAGAATAAAAATTATATCATCAACAGCAGCGGCTACTTCGGGTACTTCGAAAACATGAAAGACACCCCCGTTGTGTTAAAAATCGTTCGACCCCAGGATTTATATGGGTCTACGGCATTGATATCACAAACAACGGGCGAACCGGTAACCTCTGCTAAACTTGAAAAAGGAACTCCCGCCAATTCGAAAAAAATTGACACTTATATAGCAGAGGATTACGACCAATTAGTTGATTCTCCTATCATGTATAGTCAGCCGGATACGGCGATCATTAAAGTAGGCGATACGGAAGTGTTGATAGGCTCTTATTCCCCTACCAAAAAAATTACAGCCAAAGAAATAGCGAACAGTGTTCGTGAAGTATTAATGGCCCAAAAAGAATATCTAGGAGGAAAGCTTCCGGTGGACAAGTATGCATTCATATTTTATTTTACCGATCAACCTGTATATTCTTATGGTGCCTTAGAGCATTCGGCATCTTCGTTTTATTTTATGCCTGAGCAAACCATTGAGGAGATGAATCAGCAGCTCCGGGATTTCGCTGCTCACGAATTTTTTCATATTGTAACACCGCTCACCATTCACTCCGAAGAGATACACAATTTTGATTTTAATGATCCGAAAATGTCAAAGCACTTGTGGCTTTATGAAGGAGTTACAGAATATTTTGCCGGCAATGTGCAGGTAAAATATGGATTAATAACCCTTGAAGAATACCTGGATATTCTGCGTGAAAAAATTCTGACCGCCGATAATTTTAAAGATAGCGTTCCTTTCACCGACATCAGTAAGTTTACCCTCACCGAATACAAGGATCAATATTATAATGTTTATCAAAAAGGAGCCTTGATCGGAATGTGCCTGGATATTAAGCTTCGCCAACTTTCAGAAGGCGAATACGGTCTTCAAAATTTGGTCGCTGACTTATCGAAAAAATACGGAAAGACGAAAGCCTTTGAGGACGACAAACTTTTTGATGAAATTACAGCCCTGACGTATCCTGAAATTGGAGAATTTTTAAAAAGATATGTCGGGGGCTCCGAAAAGCTTCCTATAAAAGAAACTTTTGATATGGTCGGGGTAAACTATATGGATAAGTTGATCGCCCCTGATGTAAACCTTGGCCTGGAAAGCAATGCAGTTACTATTACACAGGCGGAAGGCAGTCCAAAACTTGCTGTCTCGAATGTTGAAGCTCTTAATGCACAAGGTAAACTTCTAGCTTTCAAAAACGGCGATATCCTGCTAAAAATAAACGGTGAATTAATTCCATACAATCAGCAGTTCAGCAGCTTTCTTGAACGGCAGCAAAATAGTCTGGTGGAAGGAAAAACTCTCTCTTATACTGTCTTACGGAAAAATGAAGCGGGGGTAAGCGCGGAGGTGGAACTTACGAGCCCCATTATTATGATCGATCGGGAAGTCCGGCATGTGCTTGGCTTAAATGAAAAAGCTTCACCCCAACAGTTGTCGCTTCGAAAAGCGTGGATCAGCGAATAAGACTTAGGGAGTTTGGAGTTTTAACGCGACAGCTTCGGCACAGCGTTCACCATCCATGGCAGCCGATACAATTCCTCCTGCATAGCCCGCTCCTTCTCCGCAGGGAAAAAGCCGGTTAATTTGCGGGTGTTCAAGGGTATTTTTATCGCGTGGAATTTTAACGGGAGAAGAAGTCCGGCTTTCAACTCCGACAAGCTGCGCTTCATTCGTAAAGTAACCGTTCATTTTCGTACCGAAATTCCGCAAGCCTTGCTGCAATGCGTTAACAATATGGAGCGGCAAGACTTCTTTAAGATCAACGGAGCTCAACCCGGGTTGATAGGATGTCTCCAGCAAAGAATCAGAAACTTTATTCTCGACAAAATCGATCATTCGCTGTGCCGGGGCCGCCTGCGTCGTACCGGCTAACAAGCATGCCTTCTGCTCCACAGAAGCCTGAAAGTGCAAGCCTGCCAGTGGTCCATGCTGTCTGAAATCGATAAAGTCTTGTTCGTCAACCGCTACCACGATTCCGGAATTAGCAAACTTGGAATCTCTGCGCGATGGACTCATGCCATTTACAACTACCTCACCAGGCGCAGTAGCGGCAGGCACAATAAAACCTCCGGGACACATACAGAACGAAAAAACACCTCGCTCCTTTCCGTCCACTTTTGCCTGATGAACCAATGAATAGGATGAAGCCGGTAGAAAAGGACCCCGCTCTCCGGAACAATGATATTGTATCCGATCAATTAAACTTTGCTGATGTTCGACACGAACACCTAACGCAAATGGTTTAGGTTCTATTAGAATATTCTTTTGGTGAAGCAAATAAAATATGTCACGGGCCGAATGACCCGTGGCCACGATCACTGCCTCCCCTAAAATCTGATCTCCTTTTTGAGTTACCACTCCAAGGATTGAGTTATTTTGAATGATGAAGTCAGTAACCTTCGTATTAAAGTGTACTTCACCTCCTGCATGTAAAATGGTTTGTCTAAGTTCGACAACAAGCTGAGGAAGCTTGTTTGTGCCAATATGCGGATGAGCGTCAAACAAGATTTCATTCTTCGCACCATGAGCCACCAGGATTTCCAATATCCTTTCAACATCTCCCCGTTTTTTTGATCGCGTATAAAGTTTTCCATCCGAATAAGTTCCGGCACCACCCTCTCCAAAGCAGTAATTGGATTCTGGATTGACAATATGATCTTTGTTAATGGCTGCTAAATCGCGTCTTCGCGCTTGCACATCCCCGCCCCGTTCCAGAACAATTGGTTTATACCCTAGCTCAGTTAGTCGCAAGGCCGAAAATAAACCTGCAGGACCACTACCAATAACAACAACGGGGGGCCTGGAGCTAACGTCCTGGATTTGTTCTTTTGAATAAGTTATTAAAGATTTTTTGTCAGAAGCAGATATTATTTCGCATTGAATACGAACCACTACATGTCTGGACCGAGCGTCAATAGAGCGTTTGGCGAGCCTTACAAAAACACTTCCGTCCTGTTTAAGCCCCAGTTTTTTGTAAAGGAGTGTATTGAATTTTTCTTCGTCGAACGCCTCTTCTGGCGTTAAAACAAGTTCTACTGTTCGCATGATGAGTCTCGAGTTTAGAGTTTAAAGTTTCGAGTTGGTGCGGCCGAAAAGAATTACCATCGATAATCGGGCGAACTCGAAACTAGAAACTCGAAACTTCAAACTAATTTTTTTATTTGAATGAAAACACATTCCCTAAATTCAAACCAAAGTGAAAGGTTTTTGAAAATTTATCCTGGTTAATGTTCTCAAAGTAACTGGAAAAAACGGGGTCCACATCAATTGCCCGATATCCGAGATCACCTGCGACAAACGCGTCGATTGTAAACCCTTTAGAGTCGTTGCTTCTCATGATGCGATAACCAAGTATCAATCCCCATTCAATTCGTTGTTCTACGGCATTGAATGTAAAAATATTATCTGGATTTTGACTATTAACTTGTATCTGATTGACGAAATGCCCCAGGTTTGTAAACCGGATCTCGTGCCCAAAGTACCACATGCCCGCTTTTAAAGGATTATAAAATTTCTGCTTAATACTAATACTATATCCCCTTTCGAATTTTTTGCCGGGCGCCACGTTCATATCCGCTTTAAAGAAAGGATCGCGGATGCCTATAAATTCAAATTCGTGACCAATTCTTTCCTCTAAATAAAATTCAATTCCGAGAGGCAATCGTCCGGCGGCTAGCCATACCGGATTTGTTCCGAAGATCACGCCCTGAAATTCATTGAACCGCGGATCAAAATAGTTAAAATGTTTTCCTTTAATAATCTTTTTCTCGATGCTGCTTTTCCCAGCTAACGTGGTAATTTCTTTGCTCAATTTTTGGTCGTCGTAGAAAGGTTTATAATAGCCTGACAACTGGCCATCATTTTCATAAATCTCCCACGTGCCGGTTTTTTGATCTTCGTCAAGCAAACCTTTGGTTTGCAAATTCCCATTCGGAAAATATCCAAAATAAGTTCCTTTGCTTTTCTCATAAACGCAGGTCCCTTCCAGTTTACCATCTTCGAAATAATATTCCCACTTACCCTGGCGCTTATCGTCCACGATGTTACCTTTTCTTTTCAGTTTTCCACTGGCATAATATTCCCGGTATTCTCCGGTTCCACTCACATAGGTTATTTCACTTTGCAGGGTGCCGTTTGCGTTCAGCGTTTTCCAGTATCCATCTTTTTTACCTTCTTTATATCCTCCTGAAGAACTTAATGTTCCGTCTTCGAAAAAATACTCCCATACTCCGGAGAACTTATCATTGCTATAACTTCCCTTCGAGGAAATTTTCCCGGAAGAGTAGTAGTTCATCCAATTACCATTTTTCTTTCCATCAACAAATTCACCCTCGTGCTCCAGCGTTCCATCCTCGGCAAAAAATCGCCAGAAACCGGCATTCTTCGTTCCCACTTTAGGGCCTTCACCCTGAACTTTTCCAGAGTGATAATACTCCGTATATCTTCCGAAATCGTCTGTGTAATCAATTTCGCCTTTCAATATCCCATCTTCGAAGTACACTTTCCAGAGGCCAACTCTTTTATTGTTTTTATATTCGCCGACCTCTTTAACTTGTCCATTCTCATAAAATGTTTTCCATTCTCCTTCTCTGTTTTTTCCGTAGATAATTCCTTCCATACTTTTTTGGCCGCTCTCGAAAAAATACTCCCAAAGGCCGTAGTTCGCACTTTTAAAAAGGATCCCTCGCATCTTAAGTTTGCCAGTTTCGTAAAAAAATTCCCAAACTCCGGAAGTTTCGTTGTTGCTAAATTCGCCTTGGGATTCTGTATTGCCGTTGAGGTAATATGATTTATAGCGACCGTTAAGAATATTTTTAATAGTATCCTTAACCTGGTAGACCTCCTTGAGATTTTTTTTCTCCGGGTCGTGGTAGGTCTGTCGCATAAAGCCTTGTGCAAAAATCTGAGAGCAGGCTGCACAAAAAAATAATAGAGTGAGTATGAAAGTTCTCAATACCAGTGTCTTAGCCTGGCTAAAGATAGCGAAATTAGCGCGACTGAAATTTGCAATCAGTATCTGGTAATCGGTGATCGGTACGACAGACCGATTACTGAACACCGGTTACCTTTTAATGGACGGCTGCCAGTACGCCTTTGCCCCAATCTGCCTGTTCTTGTTCACTCCATAGTTCAGGAAAGAACATCACTTTCTGTAATCGGGAAGGAAGGTATTTTTGCCAGTTCGTACCCCCTGTTGCTTTAATGTCTTCCTGATTTTTATGCAAATAGTGCCCCGCCGATCTCAGGTGCGAAAAACGCCATTTTATATTAGCTAACGCATCGTACGTCCGGAGTTTTTCGATGATTTCACCTTTCCGATCGCTGTTGGAGAAATTCTTGTAAAAAACCTGGCGAAGGTTTTTCTCCTTGTATCTCACACCGGCTTCGTGAAAATCGGCAAGATACTTTGATTCAAATTGCTGTAACGTCAAGGTCTTTTTGCCTGATGCCAATTCGGTAGCACCACTACGCCAATATAATTTTTCCAACATGGCGCTGAGTTCGTTATCTTTTAAGCCTTCCCGACTTTCCACGCCCACTAAATTTATCATGTCGGTAGAAGCGATTTCAATTAACCTGTATTGCGCAGATTGAAACCCGCTAGCAGGAAGTAGCGCCATGCGGAATTTTAGGAATTGTTCCTTTTCCATACCCTCCACCATAATGTCAAAGGAACTTACCAGATTTTGGAAATACCGGATAATACGCGTAACCCTTTCAATAAAAAATGTTGCATCGATGTTGGCACGATTCGAAATTTGCTCAAGCTCTAAGAGCGTCAATCGGAAGTAAAGTTCCGTAATCTGATGATAGAGAATAAAAACTTTTTCATCCGGAAAACTGGTTTCTGGTGTTTGCAAACTAAGCAAAGTATCCAGATGAATGTAGTCCCAATAAGTTAGATAGTCAGAATACAATAATCCATCGAGATAAGATGAAAGATCTTGCCCCATGACGTTATATTTTGCCTGAAGTTTTTTTAGTTGCTCGACCAGGTTCGGATCAACAGCGTTTTCGCCCATCTTTGTTAAAGTAAGTTGAAGAGCTTGCCTAAACCCTAGTTTATTCATTCGCTTGTAACGAATGATAAAGTAGCATTTTTCGGGGCGCCCTTATTTTAGTTGTGTAAATTTGAGGCCATAATTACGAATAATCCAAATCATTATGTCAGCCAATATTCCATCTGCATCGACAAATACTAAAAAATCCCAAAAACAGGATCTGTTTGACCATCCTGATTTTTACGCCGTCGATGATTTGCTGACCGAAGAACACAAACTCATACGGGGTTCCATCCGAGACTTTGTTAAGCGCGAAATATCCCCTTATGTGGAAGATTGGGCGCAGAGAGCACATTTTCCGCACGAAATCGTAAAAAAATTTGGCGACATCGGAGCGTTTGGTCCTACCATTCCGGAAGCGTACGGAGGTGGCGGACTTGACTACATTTCCTACGGTATCGTCATGCAGGAAATTGAAAGAGGTGACTCGGGAATGCGGTCAACTGCCTCAGTACAAGGTTCCCTGGTAATGTATCCCATTTATAAATTTGGTACGGAGGAACAGCGGAAGAAATATTTACCCAAACTCGCTTCCGGTGAATGGCTTGGATGTTTTGGACTTACCGAACCAGACCATGGTTCTAATCCCGGGGGAATGGTGACCAATTTTAAAGATGGTGGCGATCACTATATTCTAAACGGCGCAAAAATGTGGATCTCCAATGCTCCGTTTGCTCAGGTAGCTGTAGTATGGGCAAAAAATGAACAGGGAAGAATCCACGGTTTAATCGTAGAACGAGGTATGCCTGGTTTCTCCACACCTGAAACACACGGCAAATGGTCGTTGCGCGCAAGTTCCACGGGCGAATTGGTCTTCGATAATGTCAAAGTGCCAAAAGAAAATTTATTGCCGGGTAAAAGTGGATTAGGAGCGCCACTCATGTGCCTTGATTCAGCCCGTTACGGAATCGCCTGGGGTGCTATCGGTGCTGCGATGGATTGTTATGAGTCTGCCCGTAAATACGCAGCGGAAAGAATTCAATTCGGAAAGCCCATCGCCTCTTTTCAACTGGTGCAAAAAAAGTTAGCAGAAATGCTTACGGAAATTACCAAAGCGCAACTTATAAACTGGCGGCTGGGGACATTGATGAATGAAGGTAAAGCTACTACATCTCAAATCTCGTTAGCCAAAAGGAATAATGTGCATGTAGCCCTGGAGATAGCACGCGAAACCAGACATATTCACGGAGCCATGGGGATTACAGGCGAATACCCGATTATGCGTCACATGATGAATCTGGAATCGGTCATTACGTATGAGGGAACGAATGATATACATTTGTTGATTTTAGGTAACGAGATTACAGGAATCTCTGCGTTTGTTTAAGAAGCTTAAGCTTACAGCTGACAGCAAACAGCTGACAGCTTGGGCGTAGGACTCGACGGGTTTGCTTTTTGAAATGCTGAAAGCTTAAGGCAAAAGGCTTAAGGCTTGTGTGTGCTTAGAGGAACGAGTTGATGCGGATCTTGAGGTTAAATGAGGCTTACAGCTCACAGCAAACAGTTGACAGCTTGGGAGCAGGACTCAACGGGTTGCTTTTTGAAATGCTGAAAGCGTAAGGCTGGTGTGCTTTGGGGAACGGGTTGTTGGTGCGAATCTTGAGCTTAAATGCATTTATCCATATCGCACAAAGTTAAGTGCAAAGCTCCGCTGTAAGCTGTCAGCTGTTTGCTGTAAGCTATTCCACGTATGCAGAAAATGTCAGCCGTTGCACGGGGTTTTGTGGATCATTCGAATAGATGGTGACCGATTTTTGAAGAGCTCCTTTGCGGTCTTGAGGGTTTAGGGAAATCTTTAACGAACTGCCTTCTCCAGGTTTAATAGAAGTATTTGCAGCTGAGGCGGTTATGCAAGTACAATTTCCTTGCAGGGATTTGATATCAAGTTCTTGTTTGCCTGTGTTATAAAACAATATTTCCCGTACGCTCGATGCATGGGGCCGTATTCTCCCAAAATCAACTGAGGTAGATTGAACGCGTAGCTTTGGAGCCTTAGCGAGGTCTTCAGCGCTAAATTCGGGAAACTCATCTTCCAACGTGGCATATATTGCAAACGACTTGGCAGAATTCAATTCATCATCCGTAAAAAGTTCTACGTTATCAGACTGAAATCCATACATACCCTTCATTTTTCCATTGTAGCTGACCTTAATGTTACCTTTCTGGCCGGGAGCTAATGTTTTGGGTTGTACATCCACTTT
Source organism: uncultured Chryseolinea sp. (assembly GCA_964484845.1). Classification (GTDB taxonomy): domain Bacteria; phylum Bacteroidota; class Bacteroidia; order Cytophagales; family Cyclobacteriaceae; genus Chryseolinea. Next base: position 8,833 of record CAZAHL010000226.1, read on the forward strand.
AATATACGCTGGGCCCACTGATTTACCAGAGAAAGTTACCGGTTTAGAACCTCCGTTTAAAACCTGGAAATCGCGGATGGTAAACTCATCTTTCAGATAGACCTTACCCATGTTGAATGAACCGGATTTTAATTTCCAGCTGCCATTGGTAGCCTGGAAATCTGTATTTCCTGTTTCTCCTTCAACGGCAACTTGTCCCTTTATCTGCAGCATCAACGGATTGGCGTCAAAATCTGTCGTAACTGTCAACGACTTGTTGAAATAACCGGGGCGCCCCAAGGGGTTGAAGCTCGCTTGAATAAAACCAGATTTTCCAGGCGCCACAGACTCTTTAGACCAATCTGGCGTGGTACATCCACAAGAGGCTTGAACGCTCAGGATCTTTATGTGTCGCGTGCTGTTGTTTGTAAACTTAAATTCGTGGATAACGGAGCCTCCTTGCTCCTTTACAGACCCAAAATCAAATATCTCTTCCCGGAATTGCAGAGGCTTGGCAACTTGTGCCCATATAGTCGAGCTCCACAAGAAACAATAGAATACCGTTATCAAACGCATCATCCTTACTTTATTAGTTGGTACAAATTTAAAACTAATTCCGTTTCACTTTATTTTATTTCTTTGCAAAACTATGGCAAGAATTCTTACAGGTATTCAGAGCAGTGGACGTCCCCATCTTGGCAACCTCTTGGGTGCTATTATGCCCGCCATTCAACTATCGCAAAAGCCGGGCAATGATTCCTTTTTTTTCATTGCAGACTTGCACTCTTTAACGACTATAAAAGATGCTAACGTTCGGGTAAGCAATGTCCAGGCCGTTGCAGCTGCCTGGCTGGCTTTTGGGTTTGACATTGAAAAGAATTTTTTGTACCGCCAATCCCGGATTCCCGAGGTATGTGAGCTCACGTGGTATTTAAACTGCGTTACACCTTTTCCGATGTTAGCAAATGCGCATTCCTTTAAAGATAAATCAGAGCGGCTTGCGGATGTCAATGCTGGATTATTTACCTATCCTGTATTGATGACGGCAGATATTATTTTGTATGATGCAGAATTTGTACCGGTTGGAAAAGATCAGCGACAGCACGTCGAAATGGCGCGTGATATCGCTTCTACTTTCAACTCGATGTTTGGTGAAACCTTCGTCGTCCCAGAAGTAAAGATCGAAGAACAGGTAATGACGATCCCCGGTATAGACGGACAAAAAATGAGCAAATCATATGGAAACATTATAGACATTTTTGTTTCCGAAAAAGAACTTTTGAAACAAATCAAATCGATCAAGACTGATAGCACACCCATGGAATCACCTAAAAATCCGGAGGGTGACAATGTCTTCGCGATCTATAGCTTGTTGGCCACTTCTGAGCAAACGGAAGTCATGCGCAAAAAGTATCAGGGAGGTAATTATGGATTTGGCCACGCCAAACAGGAACTGTATGAATTAATTATCCAAAAGTTTAAAAAAGAACGCGAAGCTTTTAGTTATTACATGAGCAATCTGGATGAGCTTGAAAAAAAATTAGAAATTGGAGAAGATAAGGCAAGGGTTATCGCCCAGCAGGTTCTAAGTCGTGTGCGGAAAAAATTGGGGTTCCGATGAGTAATCAGTAAGCGGTAAGAGGTAAAAGGTAAGTAGTAAGTAGTAAGTAGTAAGTAGTAGGCGGTAATCGGTGGTAGTGTACTGATAACCGATCACTGATACTATTTTTTCCAAGCCTGAAGGTGTGATGAGTGATCGGTAACTGGTACGCAGAATCGGTGTTACTACCTCTTACTACTTACCTCTTACCTTTTACTATCTCCTACTTCTCCGAGTTCCAGACAACTTGTTGCTTTTCCTTATTGACACTTAAGATAATCCGGGTTGGATTGGGGGCTAAAATAAGTCGCGTATCCTTTCCAGGTAATTTATCCACTTCAACAGGAATGCCCTGACCAAGATAACCGATTGGCATCAAAACATCATTATCAGGGCAGTATTCGTCGTGCACTTGCTGCAAGGCCTCTTCCAGGAATTCGCCGTATTCATCCTGAAAATCATCTTCAAGGTCATGCAATTGCTCCTCCAGGTTATCATACGTCGGGTCATTGTAATTTACTTTACTGAGTTCGACCCGTTTGCTAACAATTTCCTGAAGAGCTTTATTAAGTGCTATAACGTCCATAGGGGATATTTTCCGTAAAGATTAAAGAAATAGGCGAATTACAAAAGATTTATAGCGGCCTGCGCGGAATAAAAATTCATAAAAATTTATTCTACAAAAGTCAAATATGATTTTGCCTTCTTTATTTTTGGCGAACTATTCAAAATTTATAATGGACAATCTTTTACAACTCGTTCAATCCAAAGCCCAGGCCTGGCTTGACAGTCCGGTTATTGATGACGCAACGAAAGCTGAAGTAAAAACGGTTTTATCAAAAACGGACTCGAAAGAACTGATCGACAATTTTTATAAAGATCTTGAGTTTGGTACGGGAGGACTAAGAGGCGTTATGGGTGCCGGCTCGAATTGTATGAATCAGTACATGGTCGGCATTGCTACGCAAGGATTAGCAAATTATCTCAACAAAACTTTTCCGGGCAAGACTATCAAAGCTGCTATTGCCTATGACAGTCGAAATAAAAGTCCATTTTTTGCTCAGGTAACAGCAAATATTTTTTCTGCGAACGGAATACAGGTTTATATGTTCCCGGAGCTGCGACCTACTCCACTCCTATCCTTTGCCATTCGATATTTAAAATGTGATTCCGGCATCGTCATTACCGCCTCTCATAACCCAAAAGAATACAATGGATATAAGGCATACTGGAACGATGGAGCCCAGGTAGTCCCCCCGCATGATAAAAATATTATCCATGAAGTGAAGCTAATCACATCGTTCGAGCAGGTGAAGTTCGATCCTATCCCGTCAAACATCCATACCATTGGACCAGAGGTTGAAAAGGCATACTACGAAGAAGTAAAAAAATTGATCCCTAATAAAGCGGTCATTTCCAAACACCATGGTATACCGTTAGTATATACTGGCATTCATGGATCTGGTATTACGATGGTTCCCGAGTGTCTCAAGCAAATTGGTTTTACCAATATCCAGGTAGTTGAGGAACAACGGGCGCCCGATGGAAATTTCCCTACCGTACAATCTCCTAACCCGGAAGAAAAATCCGCGATGGAACTGGCTATTAAAAAAGGTGAAATGATAGGTGCTACCATGGTAATGGCGACCGATCCAGATGCAGATCGAGTAGGCATGGGGGTGCGAAACGCTGACGGGAATTTTATTCTGCTGAATGGTAATCAAGCCTTTTGCCTAATGATGTATTTCATCCTTAAAAATCTAAAGGAAAAAAATAATGCCTACATCGCTAAGACGATTGTTACCTCTGAGTT
>CAZAHL010000227.1:0-12133 GCA_964484845.1 uncultured Chryseolinea sp.
GTCCATTAGATCAATATCACTTCCAGTAATTTCTCCGGCAATCCTGCATAATTAATTGCACTGCTATAAATAATCTCCTGGTGACAACACAATTCCAGCTTCAACTAGATTGTTGTGTATGTACTCTAATCGTTGATCAATCCACCAGAGGACGGACATGTCATTTCGTTTGTACTCAATTCCACGGGATGGCTATGCTGCTGCCAGAACTGATACTTTTTATTGTTACTGTTTTTTCGACCTGCTCTTTCAAACAACCAGAGGAATAATTCCTTTCGGCTTTCCTGCTGAATGTCCCATATGACTTCAATGACTTTAACAGAGGCGTATTTTTTTATATCCCACAACTGGCGCAAGTGTTCCGCAGGGTCACTTGCGTCAGTTGGGGGGAGCTGGTGAAGGAGTGAAGCTGTCATACTTCTCTGCTTTATCATGGAATCATATATTGTGTTCATCCATCGAGGCGGAGGTTAATGCATGATGATTTCATGTTTTACTTATTCTAAAGACTTTGCGTAGGAGTCGACAGAAGTAATTTCATGCACAAAGATAGAATGGCCAACTGATCCTGATTCGTTTGAAAGGGTTGTCGGTGAGCCATTTTTCCAGTAGGTAGCTAAAATGGGGCCACTATTTAATATAGCTCCTGCATCCAGTCCTGAAACATATATGTCCGATCCGGAAACAAAAATAGAATAAGTGGTTCCATGTTCCGCCACAGTAGTGACTACCCCATTTTTCCAATAGGCAGCTCCATCGTGAGCTGAAGGTCCAGCAGCATATACGTCCGACCCTGAAACAAAAATAGACCTGGCACTTGATAAGCCGACTGCTAAGTTCGTAGCAATACCATTCTTCCAATAGGTGGCATATTCTGAATTGCCACTAGGATGTCTAGTGGCACCCGAAACATATACATCTGATCCTAAAACAAAAATAGAATGAGCATTTCCACCTTCATCTGTTAAAGTTGTGGCTACACCGTTCTTCCAATAGGTAGCCTGAAATTGGTAGTCATCGCCCTGAGCATATCCGGCAACATATACATCTGGCCCCGATACAAAAATTGAAGTCGCAAATGAATATACGTCTGATAAGGTCGTAGCAACACCATTTTTCCAATACTTGGCTTTGTGATCTTCATGCCCTGCGACATATACATTCGACCGAAAAAAAACAACAGAACGGGCGTTTGCATCTTTAGATCCATCCGTTAAGTTAGTGGCCTTACCATTTTTCCAATATTTGGCTCTATATCTGTTTTTGCCATAGTATTCTCTTCCTGCAACATGTACGTCTGAACCTGAAACAAAAATAGAATAGGCCGTAGCATCATTAACTCCATTCGTTAAGTTCGTGCCTACACCATTTTTCCAATATTTGGCTACATTTCCTTCCTGTCCTGCAACATATACATTGCTTGTACCTTTATGCCCTGGAATTGGAACGTCTTCATGGCACGAAACAAACGTACAGGCAGCGATGCCGAGGATTATAAATATTCTTTTCATAGGGATATTTTTTTATTTTGCGATCCAAGACGTCATACAATACCAACATGATAAAAATTCAGGGAAGTGAATCGCGTAGATTCAGTGATGGACTCCTTGCCATGAGGTAAGTCTTCGAGCTAGCACGATACCGTGCTATTGTGGCATAGCCACATACACTTCGATAATCCGAGGTTCCATAGAAACAATCCGTAGTCCTCCATAGCGACTTGGTGACATGGGTTTGGTAAGTTTAAAGGAAATGAAGTCACCCTGACTGTACTCCAATTCTTCTGTGATATCGTCAAAGTCCTGGTCATGCAGATGTTGAAAACTTGCAGGCGATTGCTCTACCATGTGTTGAATCTTATCCACTGGGGTGTCATTATCATCAAAATTAAACGACGCGGATGTTAGGCTGCTTTTAGGAGCAGCACCAATAAAGTCAAGATCAGCCGCCAGATTGCTGGGACGTTGGACCTTAGCGTTATGAAACAAGGAGAATACCGTATTATAGGTATTCTGTGGATCCACATTATTCAAATAGTAAAAACTATTTAAAGCACCATTCAGACTAAATAATGTTGGAATTTTATCAGGATCATATCCGTCTGCATAATCTGGCCACGTAATTCTCCAGGCCAACGTTTTCCAGTCGTAAAGATCGTCTTTCGGGATGTAGACTTTATGGATGATTTCAGGATATGGATACCGGTCTCCGTTCGGATGATCGGTATATGAACCAGGACCTTCGTAGTTACCACGGAAGTTGGTCTTCCCTAAGGAATCGGCGGGATTTTTCGTCATGAACTGATCTTCACAACTGGCGAAAAAAAGTAGGAGGAATACTCCTGCGAATACGGCGAACGTCACATTTTTCATAATTGACATATTTAAATTTCAAAAAAAGGAACATGCGGAAAGAAAAGAATGGAGTAGTCTCGATCCATTTTTTTTGTTAACACTTTGTTAGCATTCTCTATCTCGTGATACAAAATAGCATCATCTAATAATGCTGTTTTGGATTACTTTGTACAAGCAGGTTGCTGATTGACAGAATGCATGTACGAATTGATATTGGTTTTAAAAAGTCCCTGGGCTCAGGGAGATCGAAAATTGTTTTTCGGATTTATTCACTCACAAAAAATAGGTTTCTGTTTTTTCAAAAGACATTTTCATTCTGGGGCATTTTTCTCCAGTTAATACTATCCTTTCGGCTTTCGTGCTGATTGTCCCTTATGGCTTCTACGATTTTTACTCCCCCTCAGAGTCACCAGTCTCTGGGACCCTCAACTGGCGCAAGTGTTCCGCAGGGTCACTTGTGCCTTTTATGGTTGCAGTCTTCAGACTGCCGTACGGAATTCAGATGTCCATTAGATCAATATCACTTCCAGTAATTTCTCCGGCAATCCGGCATAATTAATTGCACTGCTATATAAATAGTCTTCTGGTGACAACACAATTCCAGCTTCAACTGGATTGTTGTGTATGTACTCTAATCGCTGATCTATCATTTCATTTGTGTTCAATTCCACAGGATGGTTATGCCGCTGCCAGAACTGATACTTTTTATTGTTACTGTTTTTTCGACCTGCTCTTTCAAACAACCATAGGAATAGTTCCTTTCGACTTTCCTGCTGGTTGTCCCTTATGGCTTCTACGATTTTAACAGAGGTGAATTTTTTTATATCCCTGATGATGCTTTCTAAATTTGGTTCACTGTTTCGACCAAGAATCATATGTATGTGACTGCTCAGAATGCAGTAGGCACAAACTTCCAATCCTTTATGCTGCTGGCAATACCTTATGCTTTCGAGAAAAATGTCTTAACACTCTCTTCTTCGGATAAAAACACCGTGTCCGCTACTGGCGGATCTAACCATTTTATAACGGTAAAGGTGACAAAATATAATTTGTCCTGATCTCGGATTTTGTATTTGCGGCTCATGGCTAACGGGGAATTGATTGCTAAATTTACTCGCAAGTCAGGAGACTTGCAACATAGTAGGTCCAAGTGTCGCCGCCCGCAATCTACGCTCAACACTTGAACCAGCTCACCACTTTTAGGAAGACTTAGACCAGGGAAGGGCTTCGAAACTGCACTGAACATAGTTCTACGTTACTGTTGTGGACAATAGCTTAGATGGCAAGGGATATTTACAATTCCCAATTTAAGGGCGATTCACTATAGACTACTCATTCCAGTTCTTAAAAACCACGACGAATCCAACTGATAAAGTCTGAAATTCTCTGATTTTCCAAAAATGTTTTTTCTATTAAAAGTGTACATTAAGTCAACCGAAAAGCCCTCACATCCCCTTACGTCATTATATGTTTCAAGACTGTAAGGATATAACCTTACTAGTGGCAGACCTTCTGATATTGAAAGGTTACCGCGTCGACAATTTAGTTTGTCCAACAATTTGGAGATAATTGCATTATTTAAATAATAAGTTGAACTGTTTTGTGCGAGGGTATCTGTCGTTTCACTATTAAAGAAATGTACTTCTTTAATATCTCTCTTAAGCAAACTATCAATAGGTATTTGATCAAAGGCATTCTTGAGACTGTCAAAGTATTTTTTATTAGATAAGAAACTAGCCTTTGTTACTCTAAAGACAACCTCGCTCTTTGTATTAAAATCTGCACACTTCTCTCCGCAAGAAAATAAGGAAGCAAAAATAAAAAATGGTAAGTATTTCATATTGGTTGGCGGATCTAATCATTGTATGACAGTAAAGGTGACAAAATATAATTTGTCCTGATCTCAGATTTTGGTATTTGTGGCTCATGGCTAACGGGGAATTGATTGCTAAATTTACTCGCAAGTCAGGAGACTTGCAACATAGTAGGTCCAAGTGTCGCCGCCCGCAATCTACGCTCAACACTTGAACCAGCTCACCACTTTTAGGAAGACTTAGACCAGTGAAGGGATTTAGTATACTTTTAATTTCTCAATTGCTGGATAGCACACGGAGGACGAACGGCAATGTGAACACTTGCCTTTTTTTATTACCTAAATTAACTATATTTAATGGTCGACACGTTTCGCGTTGGGTATATTTTAAAATGTAGTTGACAATCTCCTTCACGGCTTTCTATCGGTACATAAATGGTATCAAATTAATTTGATCGCATCGTCTTAAACCTATTGTCTAAATTTTTAAACCAAAAGTCATGAGTAAACCGTATCCATCATCAGCCAAAATTATTTTGCTATGTCTAGCCGTCCTGTTAGGATGTGAAGAGAAAGAGCTCAAAGAAATTAAGGCGGTTAGACCACCACCAAATTTATCCGGTATTGCAAAAAGAAATGTGCCGATGCAGGGAAATGTGGAAAACGAAGCGGCGAGGATTGGAAGCAACGCTAATGTAGAAGTTGGCTCGCAATTATTCGCCTTCCAAGGCGATAATCTTTATCGCATACATCCTGATACTAGAGCGGTGGAATTTTATGGTTCTGGTTGGGCCGGAACCCAAAGCGCCACCGTAATGGGGGAAACGTGGCTTTTTGCGGTGGTTGCAAACCACATGTGGAGAGCTGATATGAAATACGGTACAGTAGAAGATTTTGGATGTTGTTGGGATAACACTAACCTTCTTACTAATGATGGCGTTGGCGGACTTGTGTATGCTATTCAGAGTCAATATCTCCTAAAGTTTCCCCCTTACACCTATTCACATAATTGGACAATCGTAGGGACGGGGGATTGGACAGGAAGCTCGGACATGAGTTTTAGCAGATATAATTCTGCGCGCCAGTTATTTATCTATTGGGAGAGTCAAGTCTGGGTTGTTAACCCGACGACAGGTACCTGGACAGGTCTGGGTGTCCATCCGAATGGTATTATCCATCCATACACGACAGACAACGTGCTTAACAGAACCTATGGAATACAGGCCGGGAAACTAGTATCGTCGACAACATATCCAGGACCGTATTCGCCCACTTATCCCAATGCGCACTTGACTTCCCTTACCACCGCCCAGTGGTCTGGAGCTACCGATATTTCTCTTGTTTATCGTAATAACCAATATGAAGTCTTCATTCTTAAAAACTCGCAAATACACCACTTAAAAATGACTAACCCTATTACGAATATGACTCCCATTCCCGGGCTTAATAGTGTGTATAGAATTGTTTCCAACAACGGGAGGTGAGGTAGCTAATTAACGTAACTCTAACTGGCGCAAGTGTTCCGCAGGGTCACTTGTGCCTTTTATGGTTGCAGTCAGACTGCCGTATTGAATTCAGCTGTCCATTAGATCAATATCACTTCCAGTAATTTCTCCGGCAATCCGGCATAATTAATTGCACTGCTATATAAATAATCTTCTGGCGACAACACAATTCCAGCTTCAACTGGATTGTTGTGTATGTACTCTAATCGTTGATCCATCCACCAGAGGACGGACACGTCATTTCATTTGTACTCAATTCCACGGGATAGTTATGCTGCTGCCAGAACTGAAACTTTTTATTGTTACTGTTTTTTCGGGACCCACTCTTTCAAACAACCACAGGAATAATTCCTGTCGGCTTTCCTGCTGATTGTCCGTTATGGCTTCTACGATTTTAACCGAGGTGTATTTTTTTATATCCCAGATGATGCCATCTAAATTTGGGCAATATATCCTGGATCGCTAAAATGACAAAACATGTAATTAATATTAGCATCGCTATAGGAACTTTCGTTTTCTCTTTTGATTTTAGAACCCCTATTTCGAAAACATTCTCAAGTATGAAAACTTACTACCTCATTTTAGTTGCCGCGATGCTTCTGTCTGCCCAAAACAACCTGTCAGCCCAGACACTGGCTGTTGAAGAACGTTCCGTTAAGAACGAAGAATCAGTTGAACTGTCGTCGTGGACTGCCAAGCTGGATCAGAACCCGGACTATTGCATGAATACATACAGCGATTTTATAAAAGAACTTTTCAAGACAAAGGTTGATAACCGAGGTAAGACAATGCTTGTCGCGGAGAAGACCCTTATGCCTGAAATTTCTAACCTTCGGCTGGATCAACGTACCATCTTTACACCGGAATCGGGCGGAACGGCGGTATCGTTTACATTCAGCCCCGGCTATGATATCCATTTCAGTAAAGATAAATATGGCTCCGAATTCACGAAAGCAGAAGTGTTTGTAAAGAACTTTGTGCGATATCATTATCAGAAGTATTACAACGAACAGATTGAATCTCTGAAGGATAAGATCCGTAGCCGTCAGAACGACATCGAGACAAACGGTAAGAGAATGGATAAGAACAATAAGGCAATCGCGAGTAATAAGAGTGAAGGAGAGACAGATAAAACCAAATCAAAGAACGAAAAGATGCTGCGTGAAAACGATACGTACACCGCTGAAACGGCAACAAAAAGAAAAGAACTACTGGATCTTGAAAATCAACTCGCAAAAGCGAATGAAAACCTAAGGAGGGTGTTGGATTACAAATAGCCTCATAGGAAGGTCAATACTCCCCCATCTGGTGCAGTCACGAACCTCCATCAAGGCATATTGTTTTCTGGCAATATTTGATTAGCGAAGTGATGTGATTCCAATGGTCAGTTCATAAGCCTCTAACACTTAAACACATTACCTCAACACTTCCCTCACTCCTCTTTTAAAGTCTTCGCTGGATTAATCCTTGCAGCTTTTATTGTTTGCATCCCGACAGTAAACCATGCGATCAATAAAGCCATCAACCCAGCACCAATGAAGAACCACCATTCCAAATCAACTCGATACGCGAACCCTTCCAGCCAGTATTTAGCGATAAAATAACTGACTGGTAAAGCAATGGTAATGGCGATCAGAACCATCCCCGTAAAATCTGCGGACAACATACGGATGATCCTGAGTTCACTGCATCCCAAAATTTTCCGGATACCGATTTCTTTTGTTCTTCTCTCCGCCGTAAAGGCTGCCAGTCCAAATAGTCCCAGACATGAAATCAGGACGGCAATTCCCGCAAAATATTTTGACAAACTGGCAACTCTCTGTTCAGACACGTATAAGGCCTGATATTCATCATCCAAAAATCTGAAATCAAAGGGAATACCCGGATTGAATGTGTGATAAACTTTTTCCAGTCTTGCCGTAGTTTCTTGTTCTGTTCCAGGCTGAATCTTAACCATCACTGTACTCACATCCTCTGTCTTACAGAGCAGAGCCATTGGCATAATTTCTTCATAAAGTGATTGAACATGGAAATTTTTGACGACACCGATAATTTCCCTGTCTGGTCCGCGAAAGTTGACCCTCTTTCCAATGGGATTTGATAGTCCCATAACTTTAATAGCAGCCTCGTTGAAAATGATCCTTGATTCTTCATTGGCAAATTTCCTGGAGAATGAGCGGCCTTCCTTCATTTCAATACCCATGGTTTCAATAAAATCGTATCCCACGTGTGCATGCGTAAATTCAATTTTTTTGTCGTCTGGTTGCTGGCCTTCCCAGGAATGGCCGCCAGAAAAATTGCCGAACTCAGTGACATTTCCTTGAATGTAAGACGCATTTATAACACCGGTTGTATTTTTTGCAGCAGCAATAAATGGCTCCAGATTTTTATTCAGATTTCCTTGTAACGCAACTGTTAAAACATTTTCCTTTTCGTATCCCAAATTTTTGGATTGTATAAAGTGAATTTGATGATAAACCACCATCACTGAAACGATCAACAAAATGGAAATACAGAATTGAAAAATGACCAACCCTTTTCTAACCAAAATTTCTCCAAGTGAAGTGTTCAGTTTGCCCTTCAATACCTCTACTGGACGGAATCCCGAAAGGTACAATGCGGGATAGCTACCCGAGATAATTCCTGTGGCCAGCGTGATCAGCAAAACTCCCAAGATCAGTTTGCTATCAAAAGACAAGGCCAACTGCTTTCCGGTGATCAAATTGAACTGTGGCAGTAACAGAAACGCAAGTGCAACGGCAAGGATAAGCGATAGGGATGTCAGGAAGATAGACTCACTTATATACTGAAAAATAAGTGTTCGCCTCAGCACGCCGATGGATTTTTTTACCCCTACTTCCTTTGATCTTCTGGACGCCCTGGCAGTCGACAAGTTCATGAAATTGATGCAGGCGATCGCCAGGACGAACGATGCGATGATGGAAAATAGGATCACATAATCAATTCTTCCGCCAGCACGGACACCATTTTCCCACCGGTCGTAAAGGTAACGGTCTGAGTACTGCTCAACAAACATATTGCCAATCCACTCTTTTCCAACCAACGGTTCGATCTTTGTCCGGAAGAGTTTGTTGATCTTATGCTGGAATTGGTTTACATCGGCTTCTTCCTTTAGCGTAAGATAGACCTTTACGCCATTGCTATGCCACCCAATGTAATCGGGTGGACGCCTGTCAAGGAACAATGCGTTGGTTAGTAAATAATCAAAATGCATGGATGAATTTTCGGGTTTCTGAAAAATACCTGATACAATAAAATTGCCTGCATATTCAACATCCTCAGAACGGATCTCCTTTCCAAGCACATTCTCCGAAGTGCCAAATAACTTGACTGCCAAATCATCAGAGATCACAATGTCTGATTTGTTTTTGAGTGTCTGATCCTTATCTCCCGCGAGAAGCCGGTAAGTGAATACATTGAAAAAGTCCGAACCGGCTAACATACCTTTCACCTTGATACCCTTTCCGTCTGAAATAAGAATTTGCGGCGCCCAATTAGCAACCGGCACCACATATTCCACCTCTTCCAGTTCGTCCACCAGAGCTGGCGCCAGAAGATCTGAGCAGTTTTCGCTTGTATCGATACCCCGTGACCCCGTTGAATGATTTGTCATCACCTGGTACAACCGGTTAGCTTTTTCATGAAACTTATCAAAATAAAATTCATCGCTCACCCAGAGGTAGATCAACAAAGTACAGGCAAGGCCTGATGAAAGTCCGATTAGGTTGATGAAGAACGAACTTTTATATCGCAAAAAGTTTCTATATGTAATGAGGAAGTTATGACGGACCATGATTAAGGGATTAACATGATTACTGGTTCTAAATGACTTGATAAATTCAGGTCTGAAGTATTTTATAACACTCCAAGTAAATTTTCTTTTTGCTTTGCTTGGCGATTCTTCATACTGTTTTTCAAAAACCTCCGTAAGGTCACCTTCAATCTCCTCGATGCAATCTTCTCTGCAAAACCAGCGAAGAAACCTCAAGGCATTTTTTGGCGGCGTCATTTTCACTTTTGAAACAGTTTGATATTTACTTTCAACCTTCCGATCTTTCCGCAGGCTTTAGGTGTCAACGCTCGTGCCCACTTAAGCACTTAAAGACCTACACACGTAGGCACTTTCCTCATTCCTCCTTCAGGCACTGCGATGGATTGATCCTTGCTGCTTTTATAGTTTGCATTCCAACCGTAAACCAAGCGATGAATAGCGCTATTAAACCTGCGGCTGCAAAAAACCACCATTTCAAATCAATTTGATAAGCAAAGTCATTCAACCAATCTTTCGTTACGACATAGCTGATAGGTAAGGCAATAAAGATTGCTGTCATCACCATTTTTGTAAAATCACTGGATAACAAGTAAATGATACCAAACTCGGTAGCACCTAAAACTTTACGAATCCCTATTTCTTTCAATCTTCTCTCCGCGGTGAAGGCGGCAAGCCCAAACAGTCCAAGGCAGGATATGAGGATTGCGAATCCCGCAAAGTAACGTGACAGTATTGCTACACGCGTTTCAGCGGCATATTGCATTTGATATTTCTGATCTACAAATCGGTAATCAAAAGAAAATCCTAAATTAAATACCTGATAAAATTTGGTAAGCCTGTGGATCGTTTCTTTTTCCTCTCCCTTTTTGATCCGCACCATAATATGGGGTAAGAAAACAGGATCGAGCTTAAAAAACAGAGGTTCCACCTTCTCATGGAGTGAAGCAAAGTGAAAATCTTTAACCACTCCAATAACCTGTTTATCTTCGTTCCCAAGTTTAATGGTTTTACCAATCGGATCTTTTAAACCCATAACATTAACGGCTGTTTCGTTTAAAATGACGTTTGTGGTCTCGGTATTAAAATCTTTTGAAAAACTGCGGCCCTCTTTTATTTCCACGCCTAACGTTTCAATTAAGTTATAATAAACTGAAGCGTTTCCAAATCGAATACGTTCCTCCGGATTTTTTCCTTCCCAACCAACATCGGTGGTGTTACTGGCACTCTCTAAAAAGTTATGGGCTGTTGCCGATGCATTTACAACTCCCGGGACCTTACTTAGCTGTGTCAGAAATAAATCAACATTTTCCACTGCTTTTCCGTCATTTGGAAACGTGATGACGTTATCCCGATCGTATCCCAGATTTTTATGTTGGATATATTCAACTTGATGGTAGACAACAATAACTGAAACGATTAAAAGTATCGAGAGTGTAAACTGAAAAACGACAAGTCCTTTCCTTGCCCATAGCTCGCTTAATGTAGTATCAAGCTTTCCTTTCAGCACAGTTATCGGGTTAAAAGCGGATAAATACAATGCTGGGTAGCTGCCCGATAGAATGCCCGTTGCTAAAGTGATTCCCAAGACAACTCGTACCATATCCCTATCAATATTAATATTGAGTTGCTTTGCGGTAATCTCATTGAATTGAGGAAGAAATACGATCACCACAAAAATGGATACTAGCAAGGCTAAGAAAGTCATTAATACTGACTCGCTCATATACTGAAAAATGAGCGATCTCCTTCCGGCGCCGATTGCTTTTTTTATGCCTACTTCCTTTAGCCTCCTAGTTGCTTTCGCTGTAGCAAGATTCATAAAGTTGATGCAGGCAATTGCCAAGATGAAAATGGCAATAATGGAAAACAATTTGACGTAGGCTATTCTTCCACCAACAAGGGCTCCATTCTCATACTTATTGTACAGGTACTTGTCAGAAAAGGGTCTTACGAATAAAGTTACATTTGACGATTCTACTTTTTGTTTAATAAAATTGCCGATCTTCTCATTCAACTTTGCAGCATCTGTTCCTTCCTTTAGCTGCACATAGGTAATGGCGTTATAGTTACCCCAATGGACACGGTCCTTTCCGACTATGTCCTCAAACACTTTAAAGGGTATAACAAAATCAAACCGATCCGTCGAGTTAGCGGATATGTCCTTAAAGACTCCAGTCACCGTCGCTGTTCCTTTGAAGTGTAAAAGTTTCCACTCCAAAGATCTTCCAACAATGTCGTCAGTGGTGGAGAACAAACTGTGCGCAAGCTTTTCGGATAACACAATTGAATTCTTGTCTGATAAGGCTTTTGTTTTATCACCTTGAATAAATTCGAAGGAAAACATGTCGAAGTAAGCACTACCTGAAAATTTTCCAGCCATCTTCAGATTTACTTTTCCATCCGAGATAATAAAGTTATCTCCAAACCATGATGGGTCAGTATCTTCTGTTGCATTTTCCACTTCAGGTAATTCTTCATCCATCGCCGTGGCCAACAACGCTGGCGTACCAGGACCCGTATTAATCCTGGCTGCTTCTTTATGGTGCAGCATAGATTGATACAGCTGCTTATCTTTCTCGTGAAATTTATCGATGCTGAGTTCATCTTTCACCCAAAGATAAATCAACATAGAGCAAGCCAGTCCGGTAGAGAGTCCTACAAGGTTTAT
>CAZAHL010000228.1:0-12092 GCA_964484845.1 uncultured Chryseolinea sp.
GGAGATGGGAAGAAAATGCTTCAACAGTTCGGAATATTGTCGACCGGCCTTACGATCTGGTCAACAGCCAACGCCAATCCTGTGGAGAGTTTGAAAAGTGCTTAACCAATCGGACGTTAAACTTAGTCCTGTTGTTTTCAACATGACGTTTTTTTTTAGAGCGTACTCATATCAATTACAAACCTATACCGCACATCGCCTTTTAGCATGCGGTCATACGCTTTATGAATATCTTTTATATTGATCATTTCAATATCTGAAACAATATTGTGTGCTGCACAATAGTCGAGCATCTCCTGGGTTTCGGGCAGCCCTCCGATCATTGAGCCAACCAGACTTCTACGGTTTCCGACGATGGTAAATGCCGAGATCTCAGCTGGTGTGGGTGGAATTCCTACACAAATATGCACACCGTTGGTTCGGAGAAGCGACATGTAGAAATTGAAATCATGCGCAGCTGAAACCGTGTCGAGTATAAAATCAAAATAACCTGTTACCCCTTTAACACTTTCAGTGTTTGACGTTACCACAAATTTATGTGCACCTAATTTTTTAGCGTCGGCTTCCTTACCCGGCGATGTGCTGAGCACGGTTACCTCAGCCCCAAAAGCGACGCCAAATTTTACCGCCATGTGACCAAGACCTCCTAATCCGAGTACAGCCAAGCGATGACCTTTTCCGACTTTCCAATATTTCAGTGGGGAGTACGTTGTAATACCAGCGCACAACAACGGGGCGACTGCCGCAAGTGAAAGTTTTTCAGAGATGCTGAAAACAAAATCTTCATGTACTACGATTGTGTTTGAATAACCACCATAGGTTGGTGTCTTCTTATCTTGTTCCGTTCCATTGTAGGTGAATGAACCACCATTGATACAGTATTGCTCCAGCCCTTCTTTGCAATTGTCACACGTACGGCAGGAGTCAACCATACATCCGGTGCCAGCCAGGTCGCCGGTTTTGAACTTGCTTACCTTGGATCCTACCTTCACCACTTTGCCGACGATCTCATGTCCCGGTACCATCGGAAAAATACCCGCTGACCATTCATCGTTGATCTGGTGCAAGTCGGAATGACAAACCCCACAGAATAAAATGTCGAATTGCACATCCTTGGGACCGATTTCTCTCCGTTCTAAACTCCAGGGGGCCAACAAGGCTTTTGGATGTTTTGCTGCGTATGCCTTTGTTGCGATCATGAGCTTTGATTTTGTGCACAAATATGGCAGTTCTGATCAAAGTTTTCTAATCTAACTCGTCACTATCATTCAAATAGTTTAGGAAAGGATCCTTGATCATTTTTTAGCCTTGCAGTAGCCTACTGTACCGTGATTATTAACCGCTGATATCGCGTAAGCTTGGGGGTTCCGGAATCGTTTACTTCTAAAATAATGTGAATGGTCTCATCCGCTTTTGCGTCGGCCGGAATGAGAAATGAAGTATGGTTTATTTTTGGTTCTTTGATCTTTATCTCTCCGGGATATGTATCAACTTCCCAATATTGCCACCATGTATATTTCAAATTATCTCCATCCGGATCTTTTGCCTGGCTGTTCAACTTAACGACTGTACCGGGCTTCGATCGCAGGGCGTGGTCACCTTGCAACGGTACAACTGGAGCATGATTTGCCTGATCATATGGCAACACACACCAGTCTGCCCTGGCAGCAAAATCATTTTGAAGCACATCAATCCAACGCGTTTGAGGGTACGCTTTATCTTGTTTTTTCGTGTACGGATTATAATCGGTGACATGATCCCCATCCTCCCAGCGGCTTGGTTTTTCTTTGGATTGGACCATTCGTCCACCCCAGCCACCAAAGGATGCATCGGCCAGATTGCCTAAACCCACATCGACAAGGTGAAGGAAAGCCGGTGAATCTCCTTCCGAAATAAAATCGTACTGCGTCATCTTATTTTTCTTCAGCGACGCCGTGTCACCTTGCGTGTGATCAAAATCATTCTTGATACGCGTTCCATCGCCCCATAGATAATAAGAAGAAAGAAGGGGTCCATGATTGAATTTAATGTTCTCTTTAAACCACGCTCCCCGCAGGTACGGTTGTAAGATTTCTGGTACTACCTTCGGCCAGGGATAGGCAAAGTTCCAGAACTGGGCAGCGTTATATATTACTTTGATGTTAGGCCAGTGTGGCGCGACATACTGTTGATACGTCGCATCCTGATCGAGGACCGCATAGAGGATGGCTTTACCAGAAACCTTTTTCGCAATTCGTTCCCACTGTGCTGTGTTTTTATATTGGTCTTCGATCGATTTTAACGCTCTCGCTACGGTATTCGTGCCACCCCAAAGCTGAATATAGATCGGTTCCGAGGTATCGTCAAGCAGAATTTTTTTAATGAAGTCGGAGCCTTCGGTGTCCTTTTTCATTTCACCTTCAAATTCAATGTTACCCACCTTCACCAGGCTTTTAAGGTATTCAGGTGCTGGATACCCTTTTGCATGTTTGCTCAGGTTGCTATAGACTTGTGCATACTGGTCAATAAACTCATGCATCCAATCCGTTCCAGGCCATCGAAGTTCTGTACGCTCTCCGTATAACTTCTTTGTCATGGGCATCTCTGAAGTAAAAGGCGTTCCTTTTCCATCCCCCGTATAGTGCCATTGGGAACTGCTGTAGACTAACCCGACCAAATTAAATTCATTTGAATACAATAGCATCCGGATGAAGGAATCCTGGTCATCTACTTCTCCGTCGGTGGTGATAATCGTGCGTGGCTTGGCGGATTGAGAATAGCCAAGTACGACTAGCAGCATGAAGCTGGTAAATACATACAGAATCTTTTTGATGTTCATAAGTATCAATCAAAGGTGTTGATTACTGAAACGATTTGACCGATTAATCGCTCAGGATCCTTTGTCAAAGATGGAAATAGATCTGGGATTCGTATGCATGCTCTTCAATCTGTATAGTTTCCCTGGAACCTACAATTTTGGAGATGTCTTTTTATACTGTGTCACACGCTTGTCCTTAATGACACCTTTCCAGTTCAAGCCGTAACCAAAGTCATAAGCATTTCCTTCGCTATCGACGTGTACTTTCATGTCATGGGAAACGTCTTCGAGCTGTTGTTCAACGGACTCCATATTGGCGGGCATTTGGACCGGAAGCAACGCCGACGGCTCAACGCCAGTAAGCACATCCAGCACAGCCTGATCCAGCACACCAAATCCATATATAATTCCTTCCACTTCTTTCTCAAATTCAGCAAACACCATGGGTTTATTTCCATCCACTACCACAATTACCGGCTTTCCCTTCATGGCTGTTCTAGTTTCCTGAATGGACTTAAGATCGGTGCTATTCGAAGCTGTAATTTCTTTTCCTTTGTAAGATCGGTTTATGATGGTCGGATCAATTACCGGATCGCCCGCAGCAATACTTTTCTCACGGGCTCCAGCAGCAACGTATGGACCATACTGCAATGAAATAGGTACGTAACCATTACCACCGTTAGCGCGATCTTCCTTGCTGTATCCCACTCCCCCTTCCGGACTTTTTACAAACACGATCGCCAGTTCAGCTTGCGATGGATCGTCCGTAACTTTAAAGTATTTTTTGACAATATCCATGTTAACGGGATATTCAATCTTCTCAGGTGTGGTGACCCCAAACCAGTTTGTTGTCGCCGGCTCGACGCGTTTCGGAATATAAATTGTCTTGTTTTTTTGAAGCGGTAGAATGTTGGCTTTATTTTTCAAAAGGACCAGCGATTTCAACTGCGCTTCGTATCCTGCAGTCATATATTCCGGATTTCCAACGATGCTTTTGGAAACTTGGGTGTCTAAGTACGGGTTTTCAAAAAGTCCCACACGGAAAATATTCTTCAGTAAACGTACCGCGGATTCTTCAAATCGCTTTCTCATATAGGCCTCACCGTGTTCCTTCACTCCAATTTGATACGCTTCCATTACAGGTGCTACAGCATTGTTACCACCAAACTGATCAACGCCTGCCATAAGCGCTTTATAATGACGCTGCGAAACTGATTGATCCTCTACTCCCCACGACTTACCGGCGAAAATATCGGGTGTTTTTCCTTCATCAGCAGTGATCACCCAATCAGTGCACACTACACCGTCATAACCATACTTCTGCCTGAGCAGATCGGTGATGATATATTTTGAGAAACTATTCCCTACATTTTCATTATATTTTTTGTCCTGATCATAAGAGATCGTGTAGTAAGGCATGACCGCCGAAGCCATTTTTGTTTTTCCCGATAAATTGAATGCTCCTTTCAGAAAGGGAACAAGGTGGGTATTGAAATTTTTTCCCGGATAGACTGCAAATTTGCCATACGCAAAATGACCATCTCTCCCACCCTCTTCAGCACCGCCGCTGGGCCAATGCTTCACCATCGCATTGACACTGTGATAACCCCAACCATCTTTTATCTCAGCCTTTCCTGAAGAAGTTTGAAATCCGTCGATATATGCGCGCGCCATATCTGCCGATAGAGCGGGATCTTCCCCAAAGGTCCCACCAATTCTATTCCATCGAGGTTCGCTCCCTAAATCGATCTGAGGAGAAAGGGCCGTTGCAATTCCCAACGCACGATATTCTTTCCCGGCAATCGCGCCGAACTTTTGAACGATCTGCGGGTCGAACGTGGCAGCAAGCCCGAGCGCTTCAGGCCACATCGAAATTTTTCCACCTCCACCTGCATTGTATTCCGTATTGGCTATGCATTGTTACGCGGATCGGAACTCATGTTAGCAGGGATTCCCAATCCCATTCCCTCAACAAATGCCTGAACATTGTTATTCCAACGCGCGGAAATCTCGGGACTTTCAACCGAAGTGATCAAAACATGCCGGAGGTTGTCGTCGGTTAAAAACTTTTTTTGCTGATCGCTGATATCAGAAGCAAGAGCCCCGCTTTCAGGAAAGGGTTTTTCGTTATACGTTCCGCCGCCAAATCCGCGTGGCCGGGCAGGGATGGATTGATGTCCGCTATAGAGCATCAAACCGGCGATCTGGTCGACCTTCATTTTAGAAGCCAGATCTTTTGCGCGTTCTTCGGCGGTCAAACGCCAATCTTCATAGCGGTCAAGACTTCCATTTTTATTCAGATCCTTGAACGCTAAGCCATCTATGGTCAATATTTTTATTCCGGATAAAAGTGAATAACCCAGGGTTTGTCCTTTTGGATTGGCAACAATTGAAAAATTTTCTATTTTCTTTTCAGTCCAGGTTTGCTGACCAAACGATGCAAGAGAAAATAGCAGACAGGATATGGTAATGGTTGATTTCATAAGCGGGGATTTAGGTCCGGATGTAAATCGGATGGCTAATGTATTTTGCTTCCCCCTGAAAACCAATCTCATTAGATGGTTTGTAAGAACTATTCGACAGAACAGCTTTTTTTCTATTATCCCGGTACCTAACCTTAATTCAGTTTCACCAAATACTGATTACTCCAAATGGATTAGATGGCGCTTTGGAAATGGCGCTCATCACTCCGAACGAAGCACTTTTGCAGGATTGGTAGCCGCGCCCTTAATCACGTGTAAACTAACCGTCATGAGCGCCACAACAGCCAGGATAACTGCGGGGACAACGAACATATCCCATTGCAGACCAATCCTGAATGCAAATCCTTGAAGCCAAGAGTCGATTCCGTACCATGCTACCGGCATTGAAATTGCTGTCGCTACCAGCACAAGCAGCAGAAATTGCTTCGATAACAGATAAACGATACTGCGCGTAGTGGCCCCTAACACTTTTCTCACGCTGATCTCTTTCAGTTTCTGCAATGTAGTGTATGAAGCCAGGCCCCACAGTCCTAAGCACGATATCACAACGGCCAGGATGGCGAACAAACCGAAGATCTTACCGAACTGCTGGTCGCTTTTGTATTGGGTGTTGAAGAAATCATCGAGGAAATAATATTCATACGGCTCACCAGGGATCAGTTCTTTATATAGCTCACCAATCGCTTCAACGGCGGAATTTATGGATTTCCCCTGGAGGTGAAGGGAAACCGCCGAAGTGGCTATTGTGTCCGCACGGAAAAGGAAGGGCACGTATTCCGACTTCAGGGAGCTCCAGTTGTAATTCTTCAGTACTCCGATAATAGCCACCGTGTCCTCTCCCATGATCAGTTGCTCATCCAACGCCTGTTCTGCCGTACCGAGTCCGTAGACAGATAAAGAAGCTTCATTGATTATCACAGACTCCATGTCGGACTTGATATGAGGATTGAAGTTATTGCCGGCCAGGAAAGAAATGTTATACGTAGGAATGAAATCCGGATCTATCCAAACCACGCTCCCCAGTTTAACATCGGTTAACGGAGCTCCACTCTTCCGAACATCAGCCCCCCAGTTGTGCCCACCACCAGGCACCATACCGGAGGTAGCCACAGCCTCCACACCCGGGATCCTTCTCGCTTCCTCCTTAAAGACGGCAAGCCTTTGCTGGGCAACTTTCCACTTCAGCGTACCAGGACCTGATATTACAAGCATTTGATCCATCTGAAGTCCCTTATCCTGAGCCTGCATAAAATTGATCTGCCGATAAACGACAAATGTGGCTGAGATCAGCACCAAAGAAGCAGAAAATTGAAATATAACAAGCGACTTGCGAAGTGAGAAACCACCGCTCTCGTGCCTTTGACCTTTTAAAACCCTTGTTATGGAGAATGACGACAACACAAAGGCGGGGTAAATTCCTGAGGCCAGGATTCCTGTTACAAATAATACTAAAAGCGTAATCCAAAGTCGAAGATCGGTGAAATCGAAGGATAAATGTTTATCGATGATCCCGCCCAATACAGGGAGCAACGTGACAGCCAGAATCACCGCGAAAACAGTACCCATTAGATTGATAAGAATTGACTCCAGTAAGAATTGCCTTATCAATTCCCCCCGAGCAGCTCCCATTACTTTTTTTACGCCCACCTCCCGCGCCCGTTCCATAGCTTGCGCCGTTGAGAGATTGACATAGTTGATCCAAGCGATGAACAGGATAAAGACAGCAATAACGGCGAAAAAATATAGCGTACTAGGGCTAACCGTTTCCACGTTAATGCGCAAGCCAGGTTGAAGATGGATGTCGCGCAGCGGTTGCAAATTTAATTCTACGCGACCGTTGAAATCCTTCCATTTGGGATCAAGCCTGCGCTTGCAAAAAGCGGGAAGCTTTTGTTCAGCAGCCTCGCGGCTCGCTCCCTCGTTCAGCTGGACATACGTTGTAAAATTATTCCACCCCCAGCCATCATCTTCCCGGTATTGGCCATTTAGAAAAATATTATGCATAGGCAAGAGGATGTCGAAAACAAAATGCGAATTCTGTGGTACATCTTCCATAATAGCGGAAACCGTATAAACGCCATTCATCCGGCCGCCTGCTACAGTAATCGTCTCACCTATCGGATCGATCGTTCCAAAATACTTTCGTGCTGCAGAATGGGTGAGCACGATGGAATTTGGATCATCCAGAGATGTCATCAAGTCACCGGAAATAGCATTGAATGTAAAGGCATGAAAAAAAGTTGAATCCACCGCCATGATCTTATCCTCATGAAAAGCCTTCGCCTCGCCGGCTGGAGTTTGATAAGTGAGCACAGCACGATCCCCATGCGTACGGATGTAGCGCCTCACTTCCGGCAAGTCAACAGCCAGTGCAGGCCCTAGACCATACGTGGTCATAACGATCGGAGACTTCCTTTCTTCATTCTGCAAAAAGATACGATTGATGCGATATAGGCTGGCCCAATTGGTGTTAAACTTGTCGTAGCTAGTCTCAAAGTCGATGTAACTGAGAATGATCAGGCATGCAGCAACACCTATTGCGAGGCCGAAGATGTTTATAAAAGAGAATACCTTCCGTTTGAGCAGGTTTCTGATGGCAAGCGTGAAGAAATTTTTAAGCATAGGCCTTTATTATTACCAGGGTAACTCCGGAAGAAGTTGATGGTTACATGCGCATCTAACAAATATTTGGGAACGAGTTAAAAAATGTTTCGCTGCAAAGAAAAGCCACACGAAGTCCGCAGGTGATGCCGTTGTATTCTTCGCGCATTTCCATTTGCGTGAAACCCGCCTTTATAGAAGTAGGATTAGAGCAGACTATTAAAAGTGAACACGTCCTGTGTGGCCAGCCATTAAGCTGAGTAACTATTATTCTTCGAAAGATTATCCAATCCACTTGAGGCGTATTAAATTCTTGGACATAGAACAATATTGTACTCGTCTTTCTGTCCAAGCTAGTGATTTTATATGATCACTTAACGTTGTGATAATATATTCTTCGCAGACGACATCCGTCTTAACCAATAGCTAAAAAATAATAAAATTATTGAAATCCGGTCAAGGACTTACCATCGTAGGTACGACTAAAGAATTCTTTTTAACTATTCACAATTAAACATTATTTATGCTATGTTAAAATCTTTATTTAGTGTTAAGCTGCTGGTTGCATTACTGGCGGTTGGAATTTTTTGTCTTGTATCAGTGCAAGAGCAGTATCTGGATGCATCGAGTCACCGGGAAGCACCGATGATTTCGAATGACCCATTGGCGGACAATACAGATGTGTATGCGTTCCGAATTCCTAATAATCCGAATAATATCGCGATCATCGCTAATTACATTCCTGGTCAGCTTCCGGAAGGAGGACCAAACTATTACACGTTTGGTGAAAATGTTCTTTACGAAATTCACGTTAAGAACGACCCGGCTACAAAAGGCGATGATATTATTTACCGCTTCACCTTTAAGCAGGTGAATGAAGATCCTACCACATTCTTTAATATCCGTTTGAAAAAACAAAATCCGAAAACGACTTTTACCTGCCAAAGAAGCATGGATTGCGGAAGAAAATTCGAAACGATTATTTCAAATGGAACGGTTCCTCCCTACAATATTGGTCCCAGATCCATCGAGAGTGCAGTAGGATTGGGTAGCAATTATGATGCACTCATGAGGAAGGGAATAACTAAGGCGACTACTGGAGAACTTGTTTTTTGTGGTCCCGTGGATGATCCGTTCTTTGTGGACCTCGGAGGGATTTTTGATTTAGGAAATATCAGGCCGGGCTCGGCCAGAGACGGTCTTGCAAGAAAAAATGTTCATACCATCGCCCTCAGTATTCCTATAGAGACATTGCAAAAAAATAAGAAGAATGTTTCCAAAGCAAATGGAATTTTGGATAGCGAGTATGTGATCGGTGTTTGGGCATCCGCCAGCAGACGTAGAATACGTGTACTCGAAGGTAATGGAAAAGAGTCATACATCGGTGACTGGATTCAAATTTCCAGGCTCGGTATGCCTTTAACTAACGAAGTGGTTATGCCTATCGGGCAGAAAGATTACTGGAACTCTTTGAAGCCCTACAACGAGGATAAGAATCTTGAGAAATATTTCACAAATCCGGAGCTCGCCCTCTACATGGATAATGACAAATTCGGGCCAGCAGTTCCAGGCTTTGCAGCGTTACGGATACAACGTAATTCGCTGCAGCAGTTCGATTTTGGAAATGGAAAAGACGGACTGGCAGGGCTACTTGGAAATCCGGCTACGAGAGGAACGGCTTTTGACAAAGCACTCTTTGGCAATTTTCTGTTGAGAAAAGGCCAACCAAGGTCTGCTGATATTCTACCTATCTTTTTGACAGGTGTTCCAAATCTTCCGCCATATCAGCTTGCCACCGGGAAGAAAGGCGGAAACCCCTTAGCCAAAGGAAAACCGTTTGTAAATAATTTCTTACCCACTTTTGGAGATATGTTACGGCTGAACATGGCGGTGCCTCCAACCGAGCGCGGCAATCCTGATTTCAGTTCGCTTGGTCTAGTCCAGGCTGCCGTTTTAGGATTGACAGATCCGAGATTTAATACAGACCAAAGCTTACAAAACATCCCGAACATGGATGGATTTCCAAACGGCAGAAGGCTTGAAGACGATGTTACCCGAATTGAATTACAAGCTGTTTCCGGAGTTGTATTGGCCGCTGTCGGCTTGTGGTATGATGATTACCAGGCTGGTTCTCCTAACCCTGTAACGACAGACCTGCTTGACGTACTTACATTTACTACAGGTGTGGAGGCTAATGATACAACGTTTAAAACCGAATTCCCATACGAGCAAACGCCGTGGAGAGGATTTGATTATTCGAAACCTGCGGGTGGCATAGCTCCGATGTTTACTACTGCTGTGGATGGAAGAATGAGTGACGAATCAGTAAAGAGTCTATCAGCTCCATCCACAACCTTTATGGTAACAGCGTTTCCGAATCCAACGACCGATGTGGTGAATTTCAAATACACACTTCCTGAAAATGGGAAGGTCAGCATCAAAATTTTTGATAAGAATGGATCGGCAGTAGGTACTCCACTAAGTCAGTCAGTTGAAGAAGCTGGAACGCACGAAATTTCCGTGAACGTGAGTAACTATCTGAAAGGAACTTACTATGCCGTTGTGGAAGACGAGTTCGACAACCGGGAATCCATCAAATTCATTGTTCAATAAATTAGCAATACATAAACAAACAAGGGTTTCCCGTATAGGGAAGCCCTTTTCTAAACTAATTATATATATGCAAAGAATATACACGTTGGTAGTGCTTACGCTTCTCTTCATGTCGTGTGAAAATAGAAAGGACCCCAAAGTTGATCTCTTGGATCGTAAAGGCCCAATTTCTACAACGAGTGAATGGATAAACGCGAAAGCTTCCATTCAAACGCTGCAAGATGATATCCGAAAGAAACCAACGGATCAAAAGAAAAAGCTGCTGCTTGCACTTGCCTACATGCAAGAGGCTCGTGTGACGGGCGAACATCCGCATTACTATCCTTTGGCAAGCGATCTTTTGGATGATGTCATTGAATCAGCACCCGGAGATAAGAATTTGCTATTTGAAGCTATGGTGGCCAAAGCAACGGTCCAGTTGTCTTTGCATCAATTCGAGGAGGCACTAAGAACCGCGCAGCTTGCTGAAAAAATTGACGCCACAACGGCATCGTTGTACGGTGTGTTTTGTGATGCCTATGTTGAGCTTGGCGACTATGCAAAAGCGATTGGCGCTGCCGATAGAATGACCTCCATCAGGCCGGATATCCGTTCTTATTCCAGGATTTCGTACTTGAGAGAAATTCACGGTGATACGCTAGGCGCTATTGAGGCTATGAAGGAAGCCATAGCATCGGGCGTGCCCGGACTAGAGCAAACTGCCTGGGCAAGAATAACATTAGGTGGTCTTCATGAAGCTATCGGGAATTTAATTGAAGCGGAAATGCAGTACCGCCTCGTATTAGCAGAAAGGCCTTATTATGCATTTGCCATTGGAGCGCTTGGTAGAATTGAAGCAAAAAGAAAAAATTATGATAAGTCAATTGAACTGCTGAAAGAAGCTTCTGAAATAATGCCGGAATTTTCATTCCAGGAAGAGATGGCTCATATATATAAAATCACACACGAAAATTCACGTGCAAAATCCATCACCCAAGATCTCCTTAAAAGCCTTGAAGAAGATCAGGATGCCGGTCATGTTGTAGATCTCGAGCTCGCCAACATTTTCCTGGATATATCGCAGGATATTGACGAGGCCTATCGCTATGCAAAAAAAGAATATAAAAAAAGGCCTCAGAATATTGATGTTTGCAAAACCATGGCAAAGATCCATTACAAAAAAAATAACCTTGAAGAAGCAAACAAATTGATTGAAATTGCTTCAAGGACTAACAAGCAGGACGCGGAAATTTTTTGCCTTAAAGGTTTGATCAATTACAAACTTGGTAAACCGAAAAACGGTATAGAACTAATGAACAGAGCACTGAAGATAAATCCTTTTCTTAACGAAGATCTGCTGCAAGAAATGAGCGAGGTCAAAAATGGAATCAGCGCACTTTATTAAGACTGATCATAGATTGGCGCAGTACTTTGATTTCACCAAAGGCTACTTTTCTCTCTGATTCGGGGTGAATCATGTATAATTTTTTTTACTTAATGAATAACGTTTAGAATGGCTCGTGAAATCATTCTCAATTCTAATTAGCGTCTGTCTTTAAAGTAGCGGCGTCAAAAACATTTCACGGTAGAGTAGAAAAGAAGAAGGCAGGCGGTAAAGG
>CAZAHL010000229.1:0-11846 GCA_964484845.1 uncultured Chryseolinea sp.
TTAATGGGGATAAAAGTATTAAACTCGCCAACGGGCATCCGATGATGGCTCAAGTAACAGGTATGGGCTGTACAGCCACCACACTAATTGGTGCTTTCGTTGCCGTGCGCCCCACTGAACCGATGGAAGCCACCGTATCAGCCATGGCATTGTTGGGCGTTGCCGGAGAAGTTGCGGCTGAAAAATCGAAAGGGCCAGGAAGTTTTCAGGTTAATATCCTTGATTCCCTATATGCAATGGGAGAAAATGAATTTGCCAACCGCGTAAGGATCAACTGATCATGGAAAAGGAAAAATTTCCTTATCGGTTGTATCTGGTAACGGATGAAAAAGCTTGCCAGGAAAGAGATCTCATCAAAGTTGCAGAGGATGCAGTAAAGGGTGGAGTAGATCTTGTGCAGTTGCGTGAAAAAAATCTGACTCAGAAGGCGTTTCTGGAAAAAGCATTACGTTTAAAGGAGATGCTTGACCGTTACAATATCCCCTTAATCATTAATGACAATTTATGGGTAGCCATGGAATGCGTTGCAGCAGGTATTCACGTTGGGAACTCTGATAGATCACCTGATGAAATTCGAAAAGAATGGCCGGGCAATCATATTATCGGTTACTCCATTGAGGACGAATCCCAAGTAAACAGTAAATCTGCGCAACATTCAGATTACTTAGGAGTAAGCCCGGTTTTTTCTACTCCAACAAAAACAGATACAATTGTTGAATGGGGTTTGGCCGGAGTTCGTAAAATCAGATCGATTAGTTCAAAACCACTGGTGGCTATCGGAGGAATAAAAAAAGAAAATGCACGTATGGTCATCGCTGCTGGAGCCGATTGCCTTGCCGTTGTATCTGCGATTTGCTCTGCTGCCAATCCTGCCATTGCAGCTGAATTGTTTCGCAATGAAATAGAAAAAGAAATTAAAACAAGATGAGAATGCAGAGGTATTATAGTGTATTGACTATTGCAGGATCAGACAGTGGTGGCGGTGCAGGGGTACAGGCAGATATAAAAACCTTTTCTGCTTTGGGCTGTTTTGGAACATCCGCAATTACAGCCATCACCGTGCAGAATACGCTTGGTGTATCAGGCATACACAGCATACCAGCTAGCATTGTATATGACCAAATCAAAGCGGTTATGGATGACATTCGTCCCCTTGCAATAAAAATCGGGATGGTACACAGTTCAGACCTGGCCATAGCAATCGCGTCAGCCATCAGGCCGTATGCCGTGCCGGTAATACTTGACCCTGTAATGGTGGCCACTAGTGGTGATAAATTGATTGAGGATAACACAATAGTAAGTTTGAATGAGAATCTCCTTCCTCTAGCGAAACTGGTAACGCCCAACATCTATGAAGCACAGATACTTGCAGGCATATCGATCAAAAATAACGAAGACATGAAGGTAGCCGCACGCCAGATCATTAAGTCGGGCTGTCAGGCAGTACTTATAAAAGGTGCTCATCTGAAGCGTCATCTGCTATCTGATCTGTACCTGGACACAAACCACAGGGAAGAAATTTTTGAATCCGAATTTATTGATACCAATAACACCCATGGCACAGGCTGTACCCTTTCCTCCGCGGTTGCGGCTTTTATGGCAAGAGGGTATGACTTGATTAAGGCAATTGAGGAAGCGAAGGCTTACGTACATGAGTCAATAATACAGGGAAAAGATGTACAAACAGGTAAAGGGCATGGACCACTTAATCACTTTTTTAATCCTCAAAAAATGATCACACATGACGTGGAGTAAATCTGCTTGGGAAAAAGCACAAAGTATCTATGACCAGATCATCATGATGCCTTTTGTCAAAGGTTTGATTGATGGTACATTGGATCAGGAAAAGTTCAATTTTTATATCGCACAAGACCTGAAGTACCTCGAGAACTTTGGCAGGACCTTATCACTCATCGCGGCACGAGCTCACTCCAAGAATTACGTACTAGATTTTATCCGATTTGCAGAAGGGGCTATTGTAGTAGAGAGCGCACTACACATAAGTTATCTAAGCGGACAAGCTGAAAAAAACGAAGTATCACCAGCATGTCATCATTACAATAGTTTTTTGATAAGCACAGCTGCAATAGCACCGGTGGAAGTTGCAATGGCGGCCATTCTTCCCTGCTTCTGGGTTTACAAAGAAGTTGGCGATTACATCTTTCATCATCAGAATAAAGACGGCAATCCTTACCAGAATTGGATTAATACCTATTCAGGCGAAGAGTTTGGAATAGTTGTAAAAAAGGCAATCCTGATTTGTGATGAAGTGGCCACTACTTGTACCTCTGAGCAAAGAGAAGCAATGACCGATGCATTTCTTATCGGCTGTAAGCTGGAATGGATATTCTGGGATAGCGCTTGGCGTTTGGAGAAGTGGCCGATTAGTTAGAGACCTTAGTTTCTTTCCTGTGGGTTCTACAAATGAAGTTTCTCTGCTCGAAATTGTCTTCAATCTGTTTCCCACAATCCCAAGAATTAATTCTATAGCAAAGTTGCTTAGGGTGGCAGGCTGAAGGAGTGTTGCCAAAAGCTTCTGGCATAAACGACTCCCCCTTATTGCAAACGTTATTACTCGCAAAAGGAGTTCGAAGCGAACATAAAAACAAATGCACCCCGTTAATTTACAAAGGCTCCAGCAAGCAACCATTTCCCCATTTAAAAAATATCTCCACCCTTCAGCATTCCACTTCGTTTCATTTACTACGGGTAGTATATTTTTTAACGTGGCCCCGTGGTTGTTTGTCTCCGCCTTTGTAATCCGAATACCGGGTGCATCTGGTTTTTTTACTTTAATGATTCATTATTGAATTATTTTATACATGGTAATGGTGTTAGCTTTCGCGTAAGCACTTCGAGAAATCTATTCCGTTTCAAACCAGTAATAAGAGTGTTGATTTTGTCTCTATAGTTTATTGAATCAACACCCCTTGACGAAGACCCATCAACCCATGCCCTTTGGTCTGCGCGATTTGTCCTATAAACCTCATCCTGGTGATACCGTGCCCGTGCAGTTGGATCTAAATTTCTTATAGTTTTTTCCGGATCATACAAATATATACTTAGCTCATCACCATAATTTAAATTCGTTTATATCGTTAGCCTGATTTTTCATGAGGCTGCATATTTGCAAACCAAGTTGCCTTTCGTATGGCACCCTTTTAAATACCCTCGTTGGCATTATGCAGGAGGCTCTTGGAGAAGGAATAGTACATAAATAGTTTTATTATACTGGTTCACGGAACAGCATAATCATTCGAAAAATATTAGGAAACCTACAAGGACAAAAGCTATCGAACAATTCTTGGCTGATTTTGGGGTAGCAATAACAATCTAGTGCCCATCAGATGTTATTGACAAAATCGGCTTATTGGTAGCGAAATCAAAATGAGTTAACCTGCGCAGCCTATAATACGAAAGCCAATAATCCTTAAGAGCCTGAATATAACTTCTTTTCGCGTCGTCTTTTTCGGATAATGCAATGTTAAGATTCGTTATGTCGATCTTGCCGATGAGATACCGCTTCTGAGCTACTTTATATCGCTCTGCCGCAACTAAATCAGTTTTTTTTGTGATGTCGATCTGCAACTTTAACATTTTGAATTGCTTAATGAGTACAATGATCTCTCGCTCAAAATTTTGCTCATCTTGTGCAATAATAAATTCGTTGAATTGCTTATTGGCGATTGCCGTTTGGATGCGTGATCTATTTCTACCCCAATCGATTACCGGAATGGAGAGTGCAAGGGTTGCAAACCTTTCCTGGGAAGGGTTTTTATAGATTTCACCGATCTGATTAACACTGTTGTTCAACCCGATCGTTCCATAAAGTGTAGCGTTAAAGCGTTGGCCCTTTGCCTGTGCAATTTCTTTATCAATCTCTCGTCGGCGCCTTTCGAAGGCTATGTAAGATGCACGGTTTGTTCTCGCATATTGCAGAGCATCTTCTTGATTGACACTTATTATTGGCACTTCTTCTGGTAGAAGAAGTTGAAGGCTCTCATCCGAAGCTATTCCGATGTATGATCTCAATTCAAGGTTGGCCATTTCAAAAGCAAGGTTTGCCTGGGCGACTTCCTTTTCGGACTTAAATAACTGGATTTCAACCTGCATCAATCGGTCCTGCGATGTGGTCCCCAAATTGTATCTACCGTTTTCAATTTTGTATATGGTATCTGTATTACTTAAGTTGAATAAGGCGATTTGCAAGTTGACTTGCTCTTGCAAAACATTAAAAAAAAGATTGACAGCGTCTTCGGAAATTGATTCAAGTTCTTCAATATACTCTCTCTTGGACTCCTCAAATTTCAGTGGCTCAATCTTCTTATCCCACCTTAGAGGATTGAATGAAAAAATAGGTTGGGATAGGCTGATATTAAATAATGAACCGCTCCATCGATTCAGGTTATAGGTATAGTCTTTAAAGTTATTGAAAGATGAATTAATTGAGATAGTTCCGCCTGAAATTGGAATAGGCTGTTCGATACCCAGAGCGATGTTCGATGTTACCTGTTCGACACCTTGAAACACAAGCGTTCCATCATCCAGCCTGTTCTGCTGATAAAGTCTTGAGTATTGGGGCAGATTCCCAATCAATTTCAACTGCGGTTTATAATTACTTTGATAGTAACGAAACTGCCATAACCTATTTGTTTTCTTTGTTTCAGATTGTTTTACTGCGGAAGATTTTGTTTTCGCATTTTCAATAGTCTCTGCTAAAGAGATTGTCTTTTGGCTATGACATTCTACTTGGGGTATTATGGCGATAATTAAAATGATGAATATTTTTAACATGGCAATGCAGGTGAACTACGTTAATAAACCCAATCTATGTGCTAAATGAATTAGGGCGGAAGCGCTTTTAACCTTCAGCCGCTTTTCGAGCCTTGACTTTTTTGTCTCGACCGTACGTTTTGTATAGCCTGTAACCTCTGCTATCTCTATCCCTGTTAAACCTTGAGCCATTAGATCAAGGATTTGTTTCTCTTTCTGTGATATTTTAATAACGCTTGCGTTTCCTGACTGAATCAATATTTTTATTTTCTCGTCAAATTCAAGTGGGTAAAATAGTCCACCACTAATTACAGTCTCAATTTCTTTCTTTACATTTTCAATACCATGATTCTTCGATAGGTAGCCGTGGACTCCCATTTCCAATAAATGGTAAACTAACGATGGTTCATCGTGGAGCGTTAGTACAATGATTTTAACCGACAACCTTATCTTCTTCAAGTGTGCTATCAATACGAGACCATTCATAACAGGCATATTAATATCAAGCAACAGGCAGTCTATAGGATGCCGCGTTAAGATTTCTATGGCTTGTTCTCCATTGGCTGCTTCAAAAATTTCAAGGTTGTCATTGTATTCCAGGGAAAGAAAATTTTTTAATCCCATTCTGAATAGTGGATGATCATCAACGATTAAAAATGTAGGACGTCTCATAGTAAGTGCTAACTGGTTGTAAAAGGTTAACGCTTCAGAAATGATAAAGTGCAGCCCGATTGCAAGTATGAAGTCAATTGGTATGTAAGAAATTTTTGAAAGGAATTGAAAAGAGAATTTCGGGCCGCTGATTAGGTTCTAAAGATCAATCAATTAGGTATTAGGGTGTCTGGAAAATACGTCACTTGGGTAAGTGTAATAATAACTGAGAATGTTGCCGATTATTTGTAATCTTCCTAGAGGATATGGACGAGCACAACCATTATGGAACTGCAAAATGATTAAGAATGAAATGTCTAACAACTACTCGTAACGCAAGCTCGAAACTGGATCCTGTTGTGCAGCCTTAAATGCAGGAGTGACACCAAAAAGCAATCCGATGAGAGCCGCGATACTGAAGGATATCAGTATCGACTCAACACTAATGGCGGCCGGTATGTCAGCAAAGTAAGTAACGAAGACAGTTAAAATGATACCCAAGCCTACTCCTCCAATCCCAGCTGTAATACATATCAGAATTGCTTCCATTAGAAATTGCGCAACTATGTCGGATTTTCTTGCCCCAACAGTAAGCCTTATTCCTATTTCTTTAAGTCGTTCCAAAACTGAGGCCAGCATAATGTTCATGATGCCTATTCCACCGACCAATAATGAAATACCTGCAATGGCACCGAGTACATAATTAAAGATTTCCGAAGCACGTTGCTCCTGTTTTAGTAAGAGTTCCGGGATAGTAACCTCGAAATCGGACGACCCGAAGTGCTTTCGAATAAGCATTCGCGTAATGATTTTCGCGGTGGGTTCTAATTCATTGGTTTCATTGACTTGAATTACCAAACGATCCAACTGGTGATAATTCCTTTCCATCGATTCTTCCGAGTTTTCCTGGGAGCCGCTAAGTTTAATTCCTCGATTCCTTATTGCGGCCTTCAGCAGGTCCGATGCTTTTAGCAGTTGCCTATTCTCGTACCTGACCAACATAGTTTGCAACGGGCAATATATTTCGATCCGGGAGAGAGCGGTTTTCTGGTTATTGCCTTTGTCGGTGTTAAAGGGTGTATCTGCCAGTACGCCCACGATGGTGAGCCACTGGACCCCGACTTTAATACTCTTTCCAACTGGATTTTCGGTTGGTAAAAAACTGGATTTGACGGATTGATTTATAATGCAAACTGGCAAGCCGTTTTCTACCTGTTCCGATGAAAACATAGCACCTTCGGATAACGACAAATTGTAAACCTTGAAGTGGGAAGGAAGAACACCAAATACAGTACTAGTTCCTTTGTTTCCATTATAAGCGATGTCTGAATGAATTACTATCTCAGGGCTTAGTTCCCTAATACAAGGAATAATCTTCTCTATTCCGTCAATGTCATCAATTGAAAGTCCAGGTGAAAATTGTTTCTTTAATACGAGAGTCGATGATTTTATCTTCCTTTTCGGCTGGCACAATAGGTTCTATTACAATATTATTGACTCCGACAAGCTTTATCTGGTCTGAAATTTCCCGACGCGCGCCTTCTCCAATGCCCAACATTGCTATTACTGCCGCAACACCAAATATAATTCCCAGTGCTGTTAAGAATGAACGTAATTTATTCCCAAGGACTGCATTAATAGCTACCTGTAAATTCAGTGTGAAATGTCTGGTGAGACCTGACTGAGCCAATCTGGATGGAATCTTATTACCTATCAAGATATTTATATTTATAATTTTTTCCTTGGGGTTCGGAAAGCAATAGCTCATCGCTGGTAGTAAGACCTTCTATAATTGTGCAACTGTTATTGTTTCTCAGACCCATTTTGATTTCACATTTAACGATTTCATAGCCTTGTTTTTTATAGACGAAATCTAGCGTATCTCTTTCGGAAAACACTGCCTCAAGCGGTATGCAAACCGAATTACTCTCTTGTGCGATTATGATTTCATTTCTTGTCGTCATGGAGGGCTTAATTAACGATCCGGAGTCCTGTAGTTCGACATGAACTTCAAATACATTCTCATGGCTGAACGGTCGTTCTTCACCTATATTGGAAATTGTCACGATCTTCCCTGAATACTTCATTTTAGGGAATGCATCAAGGATCACATTGACCTTCTGGCCTATTTGTATTTTACTAATATCGATTTCGTTGACAAACGTTTTATTAAAGTCCGGCAGAGTGGCTACAGTAGGATCCCACAGTTTGATTATTGCTCCTTGTCCGAGTTTACCACCCCCTCGCTCCCTTTTGTAAATTACCATGCCATCTTGCGGGGCTATGATGGTTAGTTTATCGAGTAGCCCTTTGAGTGAACTCAGTCTCTCAACAGCAGTGTAATAGGTCATACTGACTTTCCTGAACTCTGCTACTGATTTTTGCAACTGGAGATCATAAGCTATCATGGCCCTTTTGTGGTCCTGTTCGGCCTTCCCTAAGGTCATTTTAAGTTGTTCAATAGTCGCAAGCGGCTCATAAGCCGATTGCCTTAGGGTAATTTCTTTTTGTTTCATTTCAAATCTCAAATTGTCAATTCCGTCTCTCAAACCCGCGAGTTGAATCGCGGTGTCGATCTTGATCTGTATTTTTTCATTCTGTATTTTTTCAATTTCCTTTTCCTGTTCGCTTATTTTTGAAAGGACATTCGAGCGATCCAACATTGCTACGAAATCGCCTTTTTTTACGATAGTCCCCTCATCAACAATTTGATCAATCTTTATCTCCCATATTTCGGCTTCGCCTAGTTCTTTAGGAGCCAAAATTGCGTCTGATTTTTTAGCCTCAAGCTGCCCTGTAACATTTATTGACACAATGAAAGGTCCTTGCATAGGGCGAATGAGAATCTGTTTCTCTGTGGATGAAACGTTTGATGACAATACGGAAAAAAGTATCAACAAGGATGCGAACACAACCACAGAACCAACTATTTTATTTGGTGTAGAGAAAGTCATTAATTTATTTTTAGAATTTTTTTAACAACCGCTTTACCGTCCACGTTGAAATAAAGTAAGTAGATCCCGGTGGAAAGCGGCCTGACATCAATTATTTCCGATTCCCTGGTAAAGACGAATCCTTCATTTAATAATTGACCCAAGCTGTTATACAGGAAAAAATTGTAAGGTTGAAAACATTCCTGCTGCACGCGTATTTTGAAGAAATCTTTTACCGGGTTAGGATAAATTGAATAGGCGTACGCATCATTGCATAGTAGCTCCTCGTCCTGGGGAACTCTGGAGCGGAAGATACTTTGTACAAAATTTGGCAATCCATTGAACACTTGGCCGCTTTGAAAGTCAAAGAACCTAATCGTCACGTAGCAGTCATAGCCTTTCTTGTTAGGGTTTTCAATGACCACCAGGGAATTGGACGAGGATTCGATTATTGAGCCAGATCCAGATCCATCTTGTATTGTGATATTACCGGCCACATAGATTCTTCCATCCGGACCAATTTGCATTCCTGAAGCAAGTAGGGCAGCATAGCTACCAATATCAGTAACAGTGTTTCTGTTGGAAAAAAGCGGCGTTTTCGAATTTATAATTTCCTGTGTGGTTGATAAACTCACATCGAGCTGATATATATAATCACCGATATCTCCGCTTTCGTTAAGGTACTCGAGATCCATTCCTGTTATATATAATAATTTACTGTCTGGTGAGAACGTTCTTCCGTGCTGTGAGGTCAGTGAAGCGATTTGTCGGTAGTTTCCGATTGTTCCGTTCTGCGAATTGAAATCAAACAGATCAAGGGACGTTACAAAAGCTCCACCCATCCCGGAAACTACTTTAGTGCCGTCGGGTGAAATTTTGATCTCACTAGTCTCATGCGCTTTTGAGTAGTTGGAGCCCACTTGTGTTCTAAGTGGTTCCCCTGGGCCGTCTTTGTAGACCGGAATTGAATAAAATAAATTGCCCGTCGCGCTATGAGCAACCAACCAGAAGTCTTGCCCGTTGCTGTGTTGCACGGCACTCATGGAATTGGTAATGTCTTCCACAACTAAGA
The DNA here is from genome assembly GCA_964484845.1 of uncultured Chryseolinea sp. Taxonomy (GTDB): domain Bacteria; phylum Bacteroidota; class Bacteroidia; order Cytophagales; family Cyclobacteriaceae; genus Chryseolinea. The sequence goes on from CAZAHL010000229.1 coordinate 9,430, forward strand.
CATTCTTAAATGCCACAATACCATCGCCGCCATTTTCAGACATATCGATCAGAGAATAGTACATATTCGCATAGCCCGTTTTTAAATCTTTTATTTGAATTGTAAATAAGTAAAACTGTGTGGAAACTTCCGGAACAGGGATGATTAAAGCACACTGAGCGGCGGTATGAGATCCAAATATTCCCTCACCATTAGTCATTACCTCATGATGTCTATTCCAGATTTTTTCACCGTTGGAATAGAAAAGAAGCTCCCCAGTCTGTGAATTGCTAATAACTGCGCTACTACCGCGGGTTTCCATAGCGCCGTTTTGGAGAGCAACTGGTCCCTTACGATTAAAATCCAGCCCCGCGTTATGTCCAAAGTACCAAATATTTGCCTCATTTTGACCAAAGACGCCCTGGCTTATTAATAGAAATAAGATTGATAGGGTGAGTCTATTTGTATTAATTTCTAATGGCATGGCAAAACATCGACACAGGCAAGTTAATAACATAATAGGCTACCCCAAAATTGCTGGTAGCCTACTAAATTATGCTTTTTATATCCTGATGTCGTGGCCTAATTCCATGAGTAGTTTCTCGATTCCGCCCAATCAGGATTCGGCTGACAGGAACAATTCGCAAATATGGGTGAAATCGCGAATGATATACCCGATCCAACTTGTGTAGCGGATGTAGTAATGGTGAATATGGCCAAGCCGGTTTCCTGCATAGTGTCAGTGCCAGAAGCCGGTGTGCATCTTATATTGTTGAAAAGATTGTAACAAGAATTGTAGAATGGTGCTTGCGTGGCCGGCGCCTGCTGCACATGAACTTTATACGTCGTGTTTGGGCTTACTTTGGTGACAGTGACTCCTCCTGTAGTTTTTAATGTGATTGTAAAATTAGAGTTAATATTACACTGGGCATGTGAGCCAATAGCTATAGCCATCAGCACAAATAAAATTAGTAAACGGTTCATCTTTTTGTTTTTTAGGTTAATGTTTTTGTTTTTTAGTTTGACTTGTAGTTTGAAACCAGCCAGTAGAAATGATTTTTTATTTTTGTCTGTATCCCTCTTTTATGCACCTCCTTTTTTAAAGGGAAGTTGCTTGTAAAATGAACAGGTCGTGAATCACAAAGTATGATTTACATACACATCAGTAAGTGGCGTGTTTGTCGGACAGTTGATGAGCTAAGCAATGCTTAATGAAGATGTTACAAGTGTCGCAATTTGTGCGAAGTGGGAAAATGTTGTGATATATTACATCAACACCCAGCTAATGCTTGATCTTCCTGATTAGTTTTATGATCGGATAACTGTTGTAGGTTTACTACACTTTGTAATTGAGAAGAGGGAATATGCTTTTAAACTGACATTACAAAAAAATCCAACGTCTTGGCTATCTGTCATATCAACTGTAGAAAAAAAAGGAAATTAAATTCCGCTGCGCAAGGTGTTGTTCACCCAAATGAGTAATTCCTATACTTCATTATTTTCTTCCCGTGTTTCCATGAAGTAGTATAATCATGGTAAAAGTAGCTCAGGTGTTTTCGTTCCGTGCAAAAGACTACAGCATAAACGGTTCCCCCTTACAACTTACGTTTCCAGGAACCCCCAATTATTCCGTTTCCTTTTGCAGGAACACACACCTAAGCTTTGAGGCGACCATAATTAATACTTACAATTATGGAAACTACAAATGAAAAGAAACAATGGGAAGTCGCCGAAATTCAACTTTCGTACAAATCTAATGTGAAGCCTTCACTCAGACCAAAGATTACCTGTTCACGAGACGCACACGAAGTTTTGAAACGAGTTTGGAATGATTCAGTAATTGAACTTTGCGAACAATTTAAAGTGCTCTTTACAAACAGGGCTAACAAAGTGCTCGGTGTATTCGAAGTATCAACCGGTGGAATATCCGGAACAGTAGCCGATCCGAAATTGATATTTGCTGCTGCATTAAAAGCTTGCGCGACCGGCCTCATTTTATCACATAATCATCCGAGTGGAAATCTTACACCAAGCCACGCTGATATCGAATTAACCAAAAAAATAAAAGAAGGTGGCCGGTTGCTGGAAATTCAATTGCTCGACCACCTTATACTTACCAGTGAAAGTTATTTATCATTTGCAGATGAAGGCTTGTTATAAGCCTTCATCTTTACTAATTACTTGAACGCTATTACTATTCGATTTTCGCGCCGCTAACCGGCCTCTTAAGAACTGCATATCTTCGCTTACCTTCTTATCAACAATCTTTGCATAATGCTGCGTAGTCCGCAAACTCTTATGACCAAGGATCTTGCTTACCGTTTCGAGCGGTACTCCGTTCGTTAACGTTACAGTGGTGGCAAACGTATGGCGGGCACAATGAAATGTTAATTCTTTTGGATGCCGCAGATATCAGCCAGCTCCTTGAGGTAACTGTT
>CAZAHL010000230.1:0-11778 GCA_964484845.1 uncultured Chryseolinea sp.
GGTCAGGGAATTACAAATGATATTTTGTTTGGAAGTTTGTCAATCTCCTGGCAACTAAAACACAATATTTTTATTGACGCGAATATCATCGTCCGAAAAAGCGAAAGCGCGCTAGCATTGTATAACAACAATACAACCATAACTTCATTAGCTTTGCGCTGGAATATTCCAAAACGTCTTTACGAGTTTTAATGAAAACTTATTTTCGTATTCTAAGCTACGCACCTAACCTGGTTCCACGACTTATTCAATTTCTGATTTTTTCTGTCCTGGGAATTATTTTTAGTATTGTCAACATTGCGCTGGTGGTTCCAATGATTACGATGTTGTTTGATAACGAAGACAGCAGTAAAATAGCGATTCCTCCTAAACCTGAATTTTCATTGTCGCCGGACTACTTTCTTGATACGTTTGATTTTTATTTTGCGAGCATTATTTCCGAGCATGGACCTGTACGCGCCTTGCTTTTCATTTGTGTTTCAGTAATCATTAGCATGCTTCTTACCAATGTGTTCAGGTACGTCGAACGCATGATCGCATCGCGGGTGAAGGTGGACGTCGTAAAGAATATGCGCATGCATATTTTTTCGAAAGTGTCCTTGCTTCATATCGGGTATTTTAATGATCAAAGAAAGGGAGACCTCATCTCCAGATTTACCAATGATGTCGCTGAAGTTGAGAATGCAGTTGTGAACAGCCTCAAGTTTGTGATGAAGGAACCGCTCACTATCATCGCGTATTTCATTGTATTATTTTTTATCTCGGCAAAGCTTATGCTGTTTACAATAATAGCATTGCCGATTCCCGTTATAGTTTTGGCGGAGTTAGTCAAGCGGTTAAAGAAAAAAGCCATTCAGAGTCAGGAGTCACAAGGAAGGATCGTAAACATTTTAGACGAGACATTTGGGGGCATGCGCATTGTAAATGCCTTCAACGCTCGCAATTTTATTTTAAAGAAGATTGAAAACGAAACAAGTTATCATCGTAAGGTAAATTTATCCATTGCCAGAAAAAATGAGCTGTCTTCACCTGTATCTGAAACGGCAGGGGTAATGATTGTTGCTGCTATTTTATATTTCGGAGGATCGTTGGTGTTGAGTAAAAATTCAAGTTTGACTGCAGGGGAGTTTGTCATGTTTATTACACTATTTGCGCAAGTGATTCAACCTGTTAAAAACTTTTCAAATGGTATTACTTCGGTGCAAAAAGGAACCGTATCTGCCCAGCGTATATTCGATCTTATCGACACAGAACCATTGGTGAAAAACAAGCCGAACGCTCAACTATTGCGTGAATTTAAAAAGGATATTCATTTTAAAGATGTCAGCTTTTCTTATGAAAAAGAACTGGTGTTAAATAACATAAACCTAACGGTAACGAAGGGAAAAACCATTGCATTAATTGGACCTTCAGGTGGTGGCAAGTCAACACTAGCCGATTTAATTCCAAGGTTTTATGATCCCACGGAAGGAGAAGTTTTGATTGATGGCATTTCGCTGCGCGATTATGAAATCGATTCACTACGGAAACAAATAGGCGTTGTCACACAAGAGTCCATCCTTTTCAATGATACAATTTTTAATAACATTGCCTTTGGCATGGACGATGCGAGGGAGGAGGATGTTATTCGTGCTGCGAAGGTTGCAAATGCGCATGATTTCATTGTGCAGACAGAAAATGGTTATCAAACGACTATCGGGGAGCGTGGTTCGAAACTTTCTGGCGGACAACGTCAAAGGATAAGTATAGCCAGGGCTGTATTAAAGAATCCGCCAATTCTAATTTTAGATGAAGCTACCTCAGCCCTGGATTCAGAATCCGAAAGATTGGTTCAGGATGCGTTAAATAATCTGATGAAGAATCGTACCTCTGTTGTCATTGCACATCGCCTTAGCACCATCCAACATGCAGATGAAATTATTGTTATTCAGCAAGGCAGGATTATCGAACGCGGAAAGCATGACATCTTGCTCGAAAGAAATGGCCTTTACAAAAAATTGATTCAAATTCAGAAAGTGTAGGGGACGTTATCCGTTATTAGTTAATAGTGTACAGATGATTCACAGGATATTGGCGTTCACAACCTTTACTATATCATTAATTAGATTCTGGGTGTTATATCTTGCCGCTATTTTTAATAGCCTGTAATAAGGTTTCGAAATCAGTGTATCAGCATTAAATCCTTGTGTTAGGGGATAGGGAAGTATTTTAAAAGGATTTACTCATTTCATCACTACGCCCATGACTAATACGTATTCACGACCTTATTATCTTAGTGACATAAAGCAAAAACGTATATCAACCTTATACCTTATTGTATCGCTCTTCGGTGATTTTATAAAAGAATCGCCGCGGTGCGCATTTTGACCTCTTTGTGTTATCCGATTTTAAGTCCCAAGGGAGCGATTGACAAAGGCCAGCATGGTGCATACACCATTAACGATTAACTTTTAACGATTAACTTTTACCCATTAACTTTAACCGGACAAATTTTTCAGTTACCTTTAAGTAAACACGGAGCACTAAACAGCGCGCATGACAAAAAACAGGCTTATTTTTTACGCAATCTTTGCAGCTTTTAATTTGGGTGCATTCATCTTCACAATCATTCTTGAGAATAATACTTCCATGCTGTTTAGCATGGTTCAATACGTTCCGTTGTTTAAATACGGGACACTGTTAGGTTTAATTTTAGTTATAATAGACGTTATCTGGTCATGGATTATCAATCGCGATTCAACAAAAGAAAAAGCTGCGCTTACGCACGAACTCAACACGCTGAAGGCAAAACTTTTCGATCTTCAGGAAGATGCCAAAACAGCTCGGGAAATCAACATTCCCAAAGCCCCTTTGAAGAACTAATTCTTAACTGTTTCTGCCATGGTTGCTAAAACCTATGGTGGGGCCGTCCACGGGGTTGATGCACGTACCATCATGGTGGAAGTAAGTGTTGGTCAAGGCACTAAATTTTTTATGAGCGGGTTGCCCGACAGCGCTGTTAAAGAAAGTCAGCACCGGGTGGAATCTGCACTTAAAAGCTCACGGTTTTTTATGCCCCGAAATAAGACCGTGGTGAATCTTGCGCCAGCTGATATTCGAAAAGAGGGTTCGGCATATGATTTATCCATCGCACTTTGTGTTTTAAGAGCCTCCGGACAAATATTAAGTGATAAGCTAGAACAATTTATCATCATGGGGGAGCTAACGCTGGACGGAACACTGCGCCCAATTAAAGGCGTCCTGCCCATTGCCATTCAAGCGAAACGCCAAAATTTCAAAGGCTTTATTCTTCCGGCAGACAATGCTAAGGAGGCGGCCATTGTTAATGGATTGGAGGTATATCCAGTCACCACGTTGCGTGAGGCTGTTGACTTTCTGGAAGAGAGAATTACGATCGATGCTATTAAGGTCGATGCCAAAGAGGTCTTTGCGTCAAAATTAAATTATTACGATACCGATTTTAAAGATGTGCAAGGACAAGAAAACATTAAACGAGCCCTTGAAATTGCCGCCGCCGGGGGACATAATGTAATTATGATTGGCCCGCCGGGTGCAGGTAAAACAATGTTAGCCAAAAGACTCCCTACCATACTTCCCCCTTTAACATTAAACGAAGCTTTGGAGACGACTAAAATTCACTCCGTAGCAGGGAGAATTCAACGCGATTCATCGTTGATCACCACGCGACCATTTCGTGCTCCCCATCATACCATTTCAGATGTCGCTTTAGTTGGAGGCGGAGGCAACCCACAGCCTGGTGAAATCTCGTTAGCGAATAATGGCGTATTATTTCTTGATGAGCTGCCGGAATTTAAACGCACTGTATTGGAGGTGATGCGTCAACCCATGGAAGAAAGGCGAGTCACCATTTCACGTGCAAAAATATCACTTGAGTATCCTGCAAACTTTATGTTGATCGCCAGCATGAACCCTTGTCCCTGTGGATACTATAATCATCCCGATAAAGAATGCGTTTGTGGTCCAGGCATCGTTCAACGTTATCTTAGCAAGATCAGCGGACCTTTATTGGATCGCATCGATTTACATGTCGAGGTCGTGCCTGTCAGTTTCGATGAAATGACAGCAAACCGAAAAACAGAGACCAGTTTGCAAATTCGCGAGCGTGTAGTCCTTGCACGCAACATACAGGCAGAGCGTTTTAAAGACCAGGAAAGTGTTTACTGCAATGCGATGATGGCTTCCAATCAGGTAAAAGAAATATGTGCTATAAGCGATGCGGGTAGGAGTTTGTTAAAGACAGCCATGGAACGCCTAGGACTATCGGCCCGCGCTTATGACAGAATCTTAAAAGTATCTCGGACGGTTGCCGATCTTGCCGGATCTTCTGATATCAACGTAGAACATTTGGCCGAAGCAATTCAATACCGGAGTTTGGATCGAGATGGATGGGCTGGATAAAAAAGTCTGAACCTTGATTAACAGGATTAATGGATTGTCTTGACTAAGGGCGATGGCACGACGACATGTACTGCATTTCTCCCATCCAGTTCGCCAGCTGGCGGATTGGAAGAAGAATGCAGGTCCTTACCGTCGACTATCCCAAATTAAAGTGGTGATCATTTAATCAAGTCAATCCATTAATCCTGTTAATCAAGGTTCAGACTTTTTTGATTAGATTGTAATTTAAGCTTATGAATAATGTTAAGATTTAGATTTATTGGCCTTGTTATTATATTATTCAACTGCTCCGTCCCCCAGGAGCAGCCCCTAAATCCATCCGATTTTTATACATCATCTCTGTTCCACGATGTTCAATTGAAAGCAGTGTTTCCGGATTCAAAAACATTTGTGGATTGCAAGCCGAAGCGTGACCTGGAAGAGATCTTGAAGAATTATGAAAATATAAAGGGGAAACCAGATTTCGATTTGAAAGAATTTGTAAACCTGAACTTCGATTTGCCTGTAAGACCGAAATCTTCATTTGCGACTGACACCGCGCTTGTAATGGAAGAACATCTCACCAGGTTATGGCCAATCCTAACGCGTAAGGCTGATCAGATTGAACCGAGGTCATCCCTCATTCCTTTGCCTTATGACTACGTTGTACCAGGTGGACGTTTCTCGGAAATATATTATTGGGATAGTTACTTTACGATTCTTGGATTGAAGGCTCAAAAAAGGTATGACCTCATTCAGAACATGGTGAAAAATTTTGCGCACCTGATTGAAACCATCGGCTTTATCCCGAATGGAAACCGGAATTACTATTTGACCCGGTCACAGCCTCCATTCTTTTCATTGATCGTAAAAGAACTGGAGGAATACGACTCGCTCGCGGCAGACCATTATCTCGATGCCATGGTTAGGGAATATAATTTTTGGATGAATGGAATTGATTCTGTGAAAAATCCAGGAGACGCGGCTGCCCACGTGGTTATGATGAATGACAGTTCAATCCTGAATCGTTATTGGGATAAAGGAGCTACCCCCAGGCCAGAGGCTTACAAGGAAGACTTCGCTTTGGCACAAAAAAAAAATGTAGATAAGGAAAGAATCTATCGCGATATCCGTTCGGCGGCAGAATCGGGCTGGGATTTCAGTAGTCGATGGTTCAGAGATGGTAAGTCAATCGAAACAATTCACACAACGGATATTATTCCAATTGATCTAAATTGCCTTCTGGCCCATCTTGAACGAATGATTGCGAAAGGTTATTCGCTTCGAGGAAATACGAAGGAAGCAAACGCGTTCACCAAGCGATCAACTGATAGAAGGAGGGCGGTGCTCGCCTTTTGCTGGGATCCGGAGGCTACCTTTTTTATGGATTATGACTTCGTCGCCAATAGACGAACTGGTGTAAAATCATTAGCAGGTGTATTTCCCCTTTTCTTTCAGATGACGCAAAAAGATATCGCAGAAAAGACCTCCGTTGTTATTCAAAAGGAATTTCTGAAGCAGGGTGGCTTGGTGACTACTTTGGTCGATACCGACCAGCAATGGGATGCTCCCAATGGATGGGCTCCCCTCCAATGGATGACCTATAAAGGTTTAAAGAATTATCAGATCGATAAGGTCGCCAATGAAATACGTACTCGCTGGATACATCAGAATATCCGTGTTTATGAAGCTACAGGTAAAATGATGGAGAAATATAACGTCATGGATACAACGTTGATGGCTGGTGGCGGAGAGTATCCTAATCAAGATGGGTTTGGTTGGACGAACGGGGTAGCGTTGGCGTTTTTAAAGGACAATGCCTATCGATTGGAAAAGAAATAGTATTCTATCCCCTGCGTGCATGGTTCAAAAGACAAGCAAAGGTGAACCTATTGCATTTTGCGATGTTCTTATATCGGAAACCTGAAAAATTGAATCTGGAACTGAACGTTGAGACCTCCTTCATCATTCCTTGTTCGGTGTTCGATATTCGGTGTTCAATTCGAACATCGAACAAGGAACATCGAACGACCCCGAGAACCAAAGGTGTACCTAATTCCCTTTGCGGCGTATTGGTTACGACTTGCCCTTCCATCCAAATACATCTATATTCAATCGTAGTTTAACTAAACATCTAACACCTTGCAAACCATTCTAGGAGCCAACGGCATCATAGCTCAGGAACTGTCAAAACATCTTCCAGGCTATACTAAACAAATTCGGCAGGTAAGTCGCAACCCCAAAAAAGTAAACGCATCCGATGAAACTAAACAAGCCGATTTGCTGAACTATAGCCAAACGGAAAAAGCGATTGAAGGAAGTGACGTAGTATACTTGCTGTCTGGCTTAAAATACGACGCTAAAACGTGGCAAGAACAATGGCCAAAAGTTATGCGGAATACGCTTGATGCTTGTAAGAAACACAATTGCAAACTCGTATTCTTTGATAATGTTTACGCGTACGGTTATGTTCCGGGAGTGATGACAGAAGAAACTCCATTTAACCCGAATAGCAAAAAAGGAGAGGTACGCGCTCGCATTGCAACCATGCTGCTGGACGAAATTAAGATGGGAAATATTCAAGGCATGATCGTTCGTGCTGCCGATTTCTATGGCCCCCAGGCAAAACTTAGTTTAACATTCTCAACTGTGACTGAGCGCCTCAAGGCAGGCAAGTCGCCACAGTGGATAGGAAATCCAAAAAGAATACACACTTTTACATACACACCGGATGCCGGGAAAACTGTAGCCATGCTGGGAAATACTCCTTCAGCATTCAATCAAACGTGGCATGCTCTTACGGGCAAAGAAAAAATTACCGGTGAAGATTATGTTCGTATGGCGTGTGAGTGTGCCGGTAGACAATACAAAGGTGTAAGTGGTCTTCCGAAATTTGGTGTTCGCATTTTTGGATTGTTTGTTCCTGTACTACGGGAGTTTGTTGAAATGATGTATCAGTTTGAAAATGACTATATCTTTGACAGCAGCAAAGCTGAGAAAGAACTCGGAATCAAGGCTACTGGATATAAAGAAGGGATAGCTTCTACGTTGAAATGAATGCAGTATTTAACCTTAACACGTAATATCGGTCGTTCGATCTCAGCCCGATGACGGAATTCCTAACAAGTAAATAATTTATTTACGATCAACCACCTGCCATTGATTTTATTCAATGCAATAAAATCATGATAATTAAATTCGAATATTGGTACGTGAAGTTTTGCATAACTTATGTTCCCAATTAATTCAATCGAAATGATCTTCATGCGTTTTTCTTCACCTAACTTCATTGGACTATCTCTGTTTTGAACAATGTGCAGATATTCTTCGAGATTCTTCTCGTACGGCTGGCCGTTTACTTCCCCAAACAACAGTGCTCGTGGATGGAAGACTTGACGAAGCAAAATAACGTTCCCCTGAAAGATGCCATCGAAATAATTTTCAATGACATCGACGATTTGTTGTGCATTCTCCCTGAACATACTTTTTTATGATTGACTATCCAAAATGATGTCCCGCAACGTGCCCACCATCGACATTAAATATTTCACCCGTGATAAAATCGTTGGTCGCAAGAAAATAAGTCATCTTAGCAATATCCGAAGGTTCGCCAATGCGGTTAAGCAGATGCAAACCCGCCAACGTATCGACGTTGGTCACTCCGATTTTAGCCTGCAAAGGACTGCGAATGATACCCGGTGCAATTGTATTTACCCGAATATTTTGCTTCCCGAACTCTGCCGCCAATTGTCTGGTGAGCGCATGAATACCACCCTTGCTCGATACTGGAGCGGAAGCAGGAAAGCCTGCAATGGCATGGTCTACTAATACGGTTCCAATGTTTATGATACTACCTCCTCCGTTGCTTACCATACTGCTAATGGCTGATTGCGTAGTAAAGAAAGTACCTTTCAAATTGGTGGTAAGGAAATAATCAAGATCCTTCTCCTCTACATCCAAGAATGGTTTTGGGGAAAATACACCTGCATTATTTACCAATATATCCAAATGACCGGAAAACGCTACCGCAGCTTTGACCAATTGCCTGCCAACCGCTTTGTCTCCAACGTCGCCTGCAATGGCAATGGCGTTCATTGGACTGCCTAACTCATGATACGTTTTTTGTAAATTTTTTTGTTGAACGGAATTCATTACGACATAATATCCTTTCGTTATGAAAAGCTCAGCAATAGCTCTCCCAATACCGGTGGATGCACCGGTAACAATGACTGATTTCTCCATATGCTTTTTTATTTTTTAGACCGGCTGCGAATTTCTGTTACTTGTTCACCCCCAATGCCCCAGTTGTCAGTATCCACTTCGTCAATGACCACGTGTGTAGTTTGCGGATTTTTGTTTAACACATCTACGAGAAGCTGTGTTACACCCTTAATTAATTTTTGCTTTTGTTCTTTGGTAACGCCTTCCCGCGTTACTTGTATTTTTACGTATGGCATATATTTGTATTTATTACTTTGCAAAGTAGGCAATGAATTCATTTGCTTTAAATAGACAACTAAGCATTAAGCTTGCACTTTTCGACATCTCGATAAGTTGCATCAAACAAGTTGATGACGATAGCGAGCCGTTGCAGAATTATCAAACACAATAATGGAATGCGGTAAAAGAATGATTGAAAGAATATCAATCAGGCAGTAATACTTTTTTCTTGATGAAGTACTTCTTTCAATTTGTACTGATGGGGTGCTACACCGACGTGTTTTTTAAAGAAGCGTGTAAAATAAGCGGGGTCTTCAAAGCCAAGGGCATAGGCAATTTCTTTCATGCTTTCTGCCCCGTGATGTAGGCTTCTTTTAGCTTCGAGCACGATTCGATCCGTTATCAATTTACTTGCTGACTTACCCGCATATTTTCTCGAAAGTGAATTTAGTGTCCTTGCTTGTGTCCGCAGAATTTTTGAATAAATCTGGACCGAGTGCTCCTTGCGGAAATTTTTCTCGATCGTGATCTTATAATTCCGAAACAACTCATAGCCAAAATCCAATCTGTGATTTTCGATTTTTAATTGGTTCTGTTTAAGTCGGTTGATGTAGGTTAATAAAATTTTTAAGTAGGCCGAAAGAACATGCTCCTTACCCGTCTCATTAGTATTAGATTCTATTGTAATTTTTGAAAATATTTCCTCGAATATCGGGTATTGAGAGGGTGTTAATTGGATGACCGGATGAGCAACCACATTTTCGAATAGCCCCGTGTCCATCACGAACTCATCTACATCTTTCTGATCTCGGAAGATGGAAGGAAGAAATTTCAGGACATATCCTTCAGCCTTTTCTTTTTGAAGGAGACGATGTACCTGGCCCGGTGACAATAAAAAAACTACTGAACCCGAATAGGAGTAAGATTGGGTGTCAATGGAATGAATTCCTCTTCCTTTTTTTAGCCAAACAATTTCATAGTATTCATGTCGATGTTGCTCCAAAAATTCAGTAGCTGTACAAACTTTATCGTCAAAGGAAGCAACTTTAAAATAGTCAGGCGTCGTTATTTCGCAATGTTGCCCGATCTTATATATTGGAATTATCTTTTTTGCCATGGGCTTAAATTAGAGCTTTTCCAAAAATAAACGGACTTAAGCCGTTGTACAATTGGACAATTTGCTTGTACTTTTTAACGATACCCTTGCTTTCACTACGGATACCACCTGACTGCTGATAAATTTGGTGAGTTTGATTAGATAAATGGCCCCGAAGCAGTATGGGCGAAATGACTTGAGGACAATATATCCAGAGCACCCTCTGGAAGCCACAGAGCAATCACTGGCTCTGTCGTTTTTTTAAATGGTTGTCAAGGGAATCATTTTAATTGTCCGGGCACGAACGATATTTTACAATTGTGGACATGCACAGGATGCAAAATCCGCTTCTAGTATCAAATTATCACATTCGATAAGTAGGTATAAAAATTGTCAATAAAACATTTGCATTCCTAATTCGGGTTCAACCATCTATCATTTAAGTTAGGGTTTAGGTTAGCTTGGTTGAACCCTTATTTTTTTTGAGTATTTTTATTTCCATCTTTCTTTAAGGTAAAACAACCTTTCGTGCAGTCTGTACATCCTTTTATTATAATCTCCTTCCTATGTTTAAAAATCTAATGAAGATTTCTATCCGGAGCATTGTTAAGGATAAAACCTATAGTATCATTAACATACTCGGCCTCACTATCGGAATTACGTGCAGCCTATTTCTGCTCATGTATATTTTGGATGAGCTTAGTTATGACCGGTATCATAAAAATGCAGACTCCATATACCGAGTCATTTCCAATATAAAGGAGCCTGATAATGCATTTACTTGGGCTGTGGCGCAGATTCCTTTAGCGGACGAACTTCGGGACAACTATCCGGAAGTTAAAAATGCAGTTCGTTTTCTTGGTATGGGGCGAACTCTTTTCAAAAACGGTGACAAACAATTTTATGAAGAAGATTTCTACCGAGCCGATTCTACCGTGTTCGATATGTTTAGTTACGACTTCATTACCGGCGATCCGGCCACGGCCTTGGATAATCCCTTTTCAATGGTACTCACAGAAAAGATGGCTAAAAAATATTTTGCTAGTCCTCAGGCAGCTTTTGGGCAATCACTACAAAATTTGCAAGGCGAAGAATTCAAGATTACAGGCATATTAAAAGATGTTCCGTTAAACTCTCATTTCCGGTTTGAGGCGTTGATTTCAAAAAATTCGCAGCCGGCGAATGACGGCGATAGAAGCTGGGGAAATTTTGGTGTATTTACTTATATTCAATTACCAGCTGGCTACGATTTATCAAAGATGAACGCCAGCCTGGATAAAGTTATTAAAGAAAAGGTTGATCCGATATTCGAGCAGTACCAGATTAAGATTAAATATGAACTTCAGAAGATAACCGATATTCACCTTTATTCTAAAATACAGGATGAAGCCGAGGCTGGCGGTGACATTTCTTACATCTATATTTTTAGTGCTGTCGCTGCCTTTATGCTAATTATTGCTTGCATTAATTATATGAATCTTGCGACAGCGCGTTCTGCTAACAGGTCAAAAGAAGTTGGGATACGTAAAGTAATGGGTTCTCAGCGGCGGCAATTGATTATGCAATTTATTACCGAATCGATGGTCATGGCATGGATTGCTTTGATTGTGAGCCTCCTGCTTATTTATGCCCTTTTGCCAGGCTTTAATACGTTGGCAAGCAAAGAACTTTCATTTTCTTACGTCTTACAGGCGCCTGTGCTATTGAGTTTGATCGGAATTATTTTGTTTGTGGGGATAGTGGGTGGCAGCTATCCGGCATTTTATCTTTCCGGGTTTAATCCAGTAAGCGTTTTAAAGGGAAAACTTGCTGCCAAAGGAGGTAGTGTTTTATTTCGAAAGGGG
>CAZAHL010000231.1:0-11754 GCA_964484845.1 uncultured Chryseolinea sp.
ATATTCCTTATCATAACCTTCAGGTAGTTTCTAATCATAATCCCAGGTTTAATTGAAAAAATAATGCGTTAAAAATCAACGCAAAATGCATGTAGGCTTTAACAAAAGTAAAATAATAAAAGCAGAATTGGTATAGGAAAATAGCACCGCTTGAGTTAAAGAAGTGTTAAAAAAATTGAGAATTCAAGGTGAGGTTCGTTGTGAAGAGAGGATTTGCTGGAATTTTAAATCGAAAGGCCCCAGTAGCAACTCGCTTTAGTGAAATGTATTGGAGCACGGAATTTTACCATACCATTAAAGGTTTAAAGTCAATTTGGGTCCTTTGGAGTAGTCTCACCAATGCCTCCCCACAACGAAAAGAATCGAATTGGTAAATTAGCGATGCATATTTTGCTACTTTTAAAATTATTAACCCTAATTATCAAAAATATTTGACCATGCGCACCGACCGGCTCTTTATTTTACTTTCAGGCATTCTGATTTTGTTAGTGTCTTGTGTAGATAAAAATTCCAATAGTCGATCACGCGAGTGGCCACAATACCTTGGAGGTCCGGATCGAAATCATTATTCAACGCTTGATCAAATAAATTTATCGAATGTAAACGAACTTAAAGTTGCCTGGGAATATCACACCAGCGACAGTGGGCAAATCCAGTGTAATCCTATCATTATCGATGGTGTTCTTTACGGCGTCACTCCTACTGTGCAACCTTTTGCATTAGACGCTGCAACAGGTGTCGAACGATGGCGCGTTCGTGACACTGCGGCACCAGCTTCCGGCAGTTCCAGCCGGGGCGTTGCTTACTGGGAAGAGGGTGATGATAGGCGAATTCTCTACACGAAGGACTCATTGCTTTACGCGATTGAAGCCTCAACGGGAAAATCGATTATGTCATTTGGAGATAGTGGTAGCGTAAGTCTAAAAGCTGGACTTGGTCCTAACGCTCAGGATAAATTTGTTATTTCCAATACACCGGGAACTGTATTTGAAGATATCATCATTATGCCTTTGCGCCTTTCTGAAGCAGCCGATGCAGCCCCCGGTTACATCCAGGCTTTCAATATCAAAACCGGACGTATCGCGTGGGTTTTTAAAACCATACCTGATCCCGGGCAATACGGATATGACACGTGGCCGAAAGATGCCTATAAGAATACAAATGTGGGCGCCGCCAATAATTGGTCAGGTATGGCCATTGATAATACCCGGGGAATTGTTTACGTGCCCACGGGTTCCGCAGCCTTTGATTTTTATGGAGCTGTGCGCATCGGTACAAACCTTTTCGCCAACACCTTGCTGGCACTCGACGCTCGAACCGGAGAACGTAAATGGCATTTTCAATTTGTCCATCACGACATACTTGACCGCGATCCTCCTGCGCCGCCGAATCTTATTACGGTAACACACAAAGGTAAGAAGATAGATGCCGTTGCACAGGTAACAAAACAAGGCGTTGTTTTTGTTTTTAATCGGGAAACTGGGGAACCTCTGTTTCCAGTGAATGAAGTACCCGCTCCGGCCTCCGATGTTCCAGGAGAACAAGCATGGCCTACTCAACCTTTACCTTCGAAACCATTGCCCTATGCGCGGCAAACATTGGCCGAACAGGATATTAATCCGCACTCTGCCTACAAGAAGGAACTTCTTGAGATCTTTCGTAAAAGTAGAAGTGAAGGCCCCTATACTCCACTAAGTAAGCAGGGCAGCCTTGTCTTTCCAGGACTCGACGGAGGTGCCGAATGGGGTGGCGCTGCCGTAGATCCGGAAGGTATCATGTATCTAAACAGCAGTGAAATGGCATGGCTCATCGCTTTGAACGAAACAAAGAATGATCCAGCCTCAGCGTTGTTAAGTCCAGGTGCTCAAGTCTATTCGAAATACTGTTCCTCGTGCCATGGCGCTGAAAGAAAGGGAAACGCCGCAAGTGGGTTTCCATCTCTTGTAGATGTAAGTAAGAAGTTTGAAAGACAACATGTCATCAGCGTTATCACGGGAGGAAAAGGAATGATGCCCGCTTTCAAAACCATGCCAGCAAATGAGCAGAAAGCTTTGGTAGCATTTTTATATGGAGAGAAAGAAGCATCAACAGAGAAAGAGGATAAAAAGGAACCCGGAATGGATAAAGAGCAGAAAGATAATTTCAAGATTTCCGGCTATACAAAATTTCTGGACAAAGATGGATACCCCGGAATTAGTCCACCCTGGGGAACGCTCAATGCAATTGATCTCAATACAGGGGAATATATCTGGAAAAAAGTCTTCGGAGAATATCCAGAGCTTTCTGCTAAGGGGATTTCGCAAACTGGGGCCGAAAGTTATGGCGGGCCTATTGTGACGGCAAGTGGTTTATTATTTATTGCCGGAACAAAAGACGGAAAATTCAGAGCTTATAACAAAAAAACGGGAGACCTTGTTTGGGAAACAAAACTTCCTGCAGCCGGCTTTGCAACACCGGCCACTTATGAAGTGAATGGTAAACAATATATTGTAATTGCCTGTGGGGGAACAAAACTAGGTGCCGCGAAGGGCGATAGTTATGTAGCTTTTGCTTTACCGTAAAGCTTACAGCCGACAGCGTACAGCTTACAGCTAGACCGAGCGCTTAACGTAAGGCTGCGCCACCTTAAGCAAAATGCAAGCTAGCTGTGCGCTGTCGGCTGTAAGCTGTACGCTTCATCACCTAAAATTTCTTCCTTTCGGGAATATGTTTCCTTGAAGTATTTCTCGTTCCTTGGCAGGTTTCTTTGGTGATGCAGGTGCTGTCCGTTCATCGGCACGGGACAGAGGTGTCAATGATAGATTCTCTTCTTTACCTTCAACAAGGATCCGTAGCAGTCTAGACAGATTATAACATCGCTGAACTATAACATGAATTACTTCTCCTTCGATCTGCAGTTTGCCTTCCACCATCAACATTTTAGATTGTAAGATCTCCTTCCGGTATTTATCAAATAAGTTTTGAAAAACCACCAGGTTCGCGCATCCGGTTTCATCCTCAATGGTAATAAAACAAATGCCGCTAGCTGTTCCGGGTCGTTGCCTTACCAGAATAAGTCCAGCGACTTTCACCAAGTCCCCGTCCTTTGCTGTTGTCAGCGCTGAAGCCGATAAAATATGAAGAGCATCAAGTTCCTGCCTGACAAAACTCACAGGGTGTGCTTTTAAAGACAACGATGTCGTTGCATAATCGTGCGCCACATGCTCCGGCAATGTCATTTCAGGAAGGGTTATATTTTTCTCTTTAGCGTCTCCGGACTCGTGTGAAGTAAAAAGTGCTGTTGCGCGATCCCTTGTTGATACTTCCCACAGCGCTTGACGCCTGTCCAGGCCGATAGATCTGAACGCATCTGCATCCGCTAATTTCTCCAGCGCTGCTTCCGGTAGTCCGCCTTCCCGAAGTTCATTGATTGACCTATGCAATTTTTTTGGGGAATTGATCACTGATTTAATATCATCTTCTCTTAACCCTTTTACCTGGCGAAATCCCAGACGAAGAACCAGATACTTACCTGACTTTTCTTCCAGCCTATTATCCCAGCCCGAATGATTAATATCAATGGCACGAACTTCAACACCGTGTTTGCGTGCATCGATGACGATCTGTGCTGGCTGATAGAATCCCATAGGCATACTGTTGAGCAAGGCGCAAGCGAATATGTCGGGGTAGTAACATTTGATCCACGAGGAAACATACACGAGCAAAGCAAAGCTAGCCGCGTGACTTTCTGGAAATCCATAGCTTCCAAATCCTTCCAATTGTTTGAACACGCGCTGGGCATACTCGGGACTGTACCCATTCTTTACCATGCCACTAACTAATTTCTGCTCCAATCGGGAAACTTCTCCTTTCGCTTTGAAAGTGGCCATGCTGCGCCGAAGTTCATCCGCTTCAGAGGGTGTAAAGCCAGCAGCAATAATTGCAATTTTCATCGCTTGTTCCTGAAATAACGGAATACCTAGTGTACGCCCCAAAATTTCCTCCAATTCCCTGGATGGGTATTCTATCCGCTCCTCGCCATTACGACGGCGAAGGTAGGGATGTACCATATCACCTTGGATAGGACCCGGACGTACTATCGCTACTTCAATCACCAGATCATAAAAACATTTAGGCCTTAAGCGAGGCAACATCGATTGCTGCGCGCGACTTTCAATCTGAAATACACCTATCGTGTCGGCATGACTCACCATGTCGTAAACAGCTGGATCATCTTGGGGAATGTTGGCCAGCGTGAGATCGAGACCGTAATGTTTTTTGGCCAGCTCGAACGCTTTGCGGATACACGTCAGCATGCCCAACGCCAGCACATCAATTTTTAAAAAGCCTAAGGCGTCAATGTCGTCTTTGTTCCATTCAATGCACGTCCTGTTTTCCATTCGCGCATTTAGAATAGGACAAAGATCGGATAGCTTGCCTTGCGTAATAACAAATCCTCCTGTGTGTTGACCTAATTGTCGTGGAAATCCCATGAACTGCGCTGTAAGCTCCATGACTTTTAAAAGATTGGGATCACGCTGATTTAATCCCTGCTCAGCAAGAGTCTTTCCTTCTAACCACTCATCTGTGAACTCCCACATAGAACTTGACAGTTGATTGATTGTGTCAACGGATAGGCCCATGGCCTTACCTACATCGCGAATTGCTCCTTTATGATGTTGCTGCGTAACGGTCGCGACAATGGCCGCCCGGTCACGTCCGTATTTACGATAGATATATTGAATAACCTCCTCGCGGCGCTCGTGTTCAAAGTCTACATCGATGTCGGGAGGTTCATTGCGTGCCGAAGAAATAAACCGTTCAAATAGGAGATCGAACTTGGAAGGATCAACTGAGGTGATACCCAAGCAATAACAGACCGTAGAGTTGGCAGCAGATCCACGGCCCTGGCAAAGAATATTTTGCTCCCGTGCAAAACGCACCAGATCATAGACCGTGAGAAAATACTCCGCATAATTCATTTGTTCCATAAAGGCTAGCTCATACTTGATATTTGCTGTGATCTTTTCCGGAATCTTTTCACCGAAAAGTTGTTTGGCTCCTTCCCAGACTAGAAACGTAAGTTCCCCCTGAGGCGTACGGCCCTCGCTGGTGATCTCCTTGGGATATTGGTATTTTAATTCATCAAGCGAAAACAGACAGGACTCAGCGATCTCCTCAGTATGTCGAATGGCGACAGGATACTGCCTAAACAACCGCTCCATTTCATCCATAGTCTTAAGATATCTTTCTGCGTTCGGGTGCAACCGAAAACCAGCATTATGGATTGTGCATTTTTCCCGGATGCAGGTTACCACATCCTGGAGTTCGCGGCGCTCAGGGTGATGGTAATGTACATCGTTTGTCGCAACCATTGGAACATACGCTTGATCTGAAAGTTTATAAATACGATGTAACAGTTTAGTATCATCACCATTGTACGTCCGCGATGCCGCCAAATATAAGTTCGCTCCGATTGCATCTCGATATTCCGATAAAACCTTTTTAAAGGAACTGTCAAAGTCGAAAGATTCGTTCAATGTAGACGGAGAGACTGTCACAAACTTGGATCCTTTTGCATGTTCGAATACATCTGTTTTGTATAAATGGCATTCACCTTTTTCCGCACGAAGATTGCCTACTGTAAGCAAGGATGATAGTTTGGAATACGCATTTCTATCGGTAGGAAATGCCAGTAGACTCGGACCATCCAGCAAATCAAGGCGACAAGCTGGCAGGAACCGGATGCCTAACTTCTTAGCCTCAACATGACCCCTCACGATTCCGGCAAAACTGTTTCGGTCAGTGATTGTAATAGACGAGTAGCCATACATAGCTGCCTGCCCCACCAGTTCTTCAGGATGCGATGCCCCGCGAAGAAAACTGAAATTGGTTGTTACTTGAAGTTCGGTGTAAGTCATTTATTATTCTTTGTTATAACAAAAAAATTGACGAAGCAAATCATCATCCATCCAAAGCCTGAAAGGCTTCAACAACAATAGCCACCGGTGCAACCGGTGGATAAAGATACCAGCACAACCCAACCCCGAAGGGGTTGAATGATTTTCAGTCCCACCAACAAATCGGGCCATCAATTTGAACCTCATACATTCAACCCCTTCAGGGTTGGGTGGCCGCAAAAATCATCTTACCCCTCCGATTAACATTCATCATTCGAATCATTTCTTTACTGTTGAGTTTCGGACCGCGGTATCTATGCTTTTAACAAAAATTGATATCAATTCATGACTTTCGCTTAAAGCATTTGTCAGTTTTTCATTGGCATTTACAACATAGTTTTTCCTGTCAATAATTTTTAAACAATTATAAGTTTCACGAAGCTCTTTCAATGGTAATCTCATCTTATGAATAAAGTCTCTTCGCGACTCTGAGGATTGTGCTTCTCCATACATGAGCGAAGGAGCTGTTCCTGATCGTACAATCTGACTACCTAAATGATTTGCTCCTTTATTGTCTGGCATGGCATCGACAATGTCAAGAATTAGAACACTGTAATTAATCAGTCTTTCTTCAAGGTCATATTTCATAGGCTAACATGTTTAAATATTTTCTAAATCCGTAGTTCGTCATTCTTAACTGTTGAAATTTCTATTATCACCATTCCTTCGACATTCGACATTCAGCGTTCGACATTCGACATTCAAAAATGTCGAACGCCGAATGTCCAACTCCGAATGTCGAAAGGATCGTTCTTACCCTCATCCATTTGCTATGCAAAAAATCCATGAAGAAACCATTGAAACCTTTTATCATCATAGTGCCCCAACCGAAACAGCCAATACCGGCAACCTTCCTCATCTTCGACGTGGTAGTAGTCCCGGTGTTGACCTTGTTGTAGCCACCATTCCTGTTCTATCCTTTCAGGGCCATCCGCCTTTATGATCCGATGCAATTTTCCTTTGTGCTTAAACAACATGGGTGGATAATCCGGAATGGGTGCTGTAACTTCGATTTTTTCAGGCTTAGCGAGTAGCTGCAGGGGTCTTAGCTTGTCAGACCTCCATACGGTTGTTAATTTCTCTTGTAGCGATGGAGCAGGTTTAAAGGATCTCTCCGGCCAGTAATGTTCATCTGGAAAATAACGAATGGCCTGAACGCCAGATTTACTCACCAAGCGATCGAGCAATTCGGATAAACGTTCATCTTTTAGTCCGCCAGATTGTTCCCACAATTTTTCTTGAAATGGGTAGTAATCTTCCACCTTTGGCGCTGCCAATACGAATAACTCGATACCCAATGCGGGCTCAATTGTCTGAAGTTTTATTTGAAACAGTTTGAAAAGGTGTTTCACATTATACGAAGGTAGATTGGTCCCAATTGTAACCTGCTCCACTTTTCCATCGACACGATAACCTTTGAAGATGGCTTGACGCAGCCCTTTTTGTTCTTGCTGAAGTCGGTGACACAATAACTTCAGCAATTGATCTAATGCCATTTCAATTCCTACAACAGTAACAATAGGCTCAAGGCAAGGCAATCGTTCTTGGTAAGGTTCGACTGGGTGAACCAGTTCTATTATTTCTTCTTCCCGGCCGAAAGCAAAATCCAATTGATTTAGTAAGTGCTGACCAAACCTTCGTCTTAGGGTATGACGTGGCATTCCCATAAACTGGCTTATACGGTGAAGACCCAGTTTATGCAAACGTTCGACCGTATCCACCTCCAGCCGAAGCGCTTCCGGAGGCAAGGAAAGCAATGCTTCAATATGCATACCGCTGGGAATGACAAGCTCTTTTCCAAAACGCGCAGCAGCCCATGAGGCACCGATACTATCAGCAATTGCCGCGCGTACATGGTAACCTCGGACAGTAATTTTTTTAATGATCTCTGCCAGGTAAGATTGGTCTCCACCCCAAAGATGAGAGCAACCTGTAACGTCCAGTAAAAGTCCATCGGGTGGATCAACGGCTACACTAGGCGTAAATCGGATACACCATTCGGCGAGGCGTTTCAGTATTTTATTAGCAAGGTCGGGTTTATCATCGGAAACATGCAATTCCGGCAGAATGGCGAGTGAGTCTGCCAAGGACATACCCCGATCGATCCCCAGTACCTGTGCGGCAGTATTCGCAGCGGTGACTAACATCCTTCCGTGAGAAGGAGCCCTTAATACAAAGGGCAGCGCACGAAGTTGAGGCTGGTTAAGTGCAAACCAGTCTGTCGTCAAGTGAGGGAACCATATAGAAACAAAACGCTTTCCCATCTTTCATCGTGTTTAACTGCCGACCGCGTTTCGCCTTCAGCTTCAGCGGTGTCACTAGCGGCTTGCGAAGGCAGTTCTTTAAACTGCCAACCGCTTGTCGTCTTCTTTTACAACGGTGTTGGTACCGTCTCGCGAAGGCAATGGCTCGCCTGCCGAAGCGCTTCGCGAAGGCAGGAATTTTCCTCCCTCCCACTTGATCTCCCATACACCGCATTTACCATTTCTTATTCGTAGCAATTCTACCTTCCAATGCGGAAAACCTATGCCGGGCAGATCTTCATACGATTCACTTGGCAGCGACGAGATCTTCCAACGGGAGACGCACGCCGTAGCATTCACTTTTTGTGGATTATTACGAAGTACAAATCCTGTAACTTTACTTTGCTCAACCGCCAATTGAAGGCGCCTGGAATCCGTAAAACTAATTTCCTTCATTTCCGCTACCACGGAAGTCAGCGCGCCGCACTTTAATGCTTCTTCCATGGCCCATACAACATCCTTTTCTTTTTGCAGATCGATGAAAATGAAGCGATCTGGCTGTAAGCCAAAACTTATTAGTGCAGGCGGAAAAAGTTTTCTGGCAGAACTGATCCAGAGTGATGTTCCGCCACTTCCCATAAGAGATGCCAGTAAACCAGCAATAAAACCGCCAGTAGCCGCCGCCCCTTCTGCCCCTGCCAATAAAAACTCATGTACCGCTCCCAATGGAAATGAGCCATTCGGAAAAGCCTCTTTTATTGGGCCCAGACCCAGATCCACAGCCATGCTTTTGGCTGTTTTATATCCTTGCAGAAGAAGAATATCCTTTTGCAATTGTGAGATAATATTTTTAGCTCTTTCAGTAGGCATGGCTCCATACGGATGTGTTATAACAAAGATATAAAACTAATTATGTTAGCATAATTAACTAATATTTTTAGTTTTTAAGAAAAACCTTTAGATTTGCTGCCTTAGGAAAGTATGAAGTCAAACATCACATTATGCTCTTATGCTCTAACAAATTATATAGGAATGTGAAGACTGTGAAGACCATAACCCTTTATATGCACTAAAAATGAGAAAGTAATGCCCGCGCATGTTGATAAAGACCTGAAAATATTGTTTTCCGTTATGGTGCAAACTGATGCTAAAGCGAGTCACCAGCAAAAAATAAATAAATACTTGAATCAACCCTTAGATTATCAAAATCAAATTACTATTAATAGGTATGGGTTAATTCTACAATCAAAAACAGAGGTAATTGAATACATCCATAGTTCTAAAAATAATATGTCTTTGATGCTGAGAAAGAAGAAAGATTCTTAATCATTAATGCAGTGATTTAAAACAACCTTTCCATAATGGTAGGAAACCAGCGTTAAAATCCCTTATAATTTTTAATCATCGAATTTGTGAACCTGGCTGCAACTTCTCAGTTCTCTATCCACTCAACAGCATGCTGAATGATGTTTTGATTATTCGAAATTTGATCGGGAGTTACGGGAACGCCGTATGTCTTTTTGCTTCTATCTGCCAGGTGTGCAGTTGTTAATACCAGTCTACCGCTATTATTCAGAGTGTAAACTGTGTTAGCAGTTGACAGCCCACACGTCGGTGCACCAAAACTTTTTGTATTTTTTCTTCCAATAAAACTAATTGCCATGACTTCACCGGAGCTAGCGATACCATTATCCAACAGAACAGCGACCTTTGGATTAGGAACAATGAGTTCATACGGTTCGCTTACCTGCGCTATGATATTTCCACCAGCCATAGAAGAACCATCGGAATAACTCCATGTTGTTTCAACGCCATCAGCATTAATAAAGTAACCGGCAATACCTTCTCCAAGTATAGGTCCAGCACCGGCGATCATCGGCCACATATTGCCACCGCCATTGCTCCTTAAATCTACGATCCAACCTTTGAGGCTAGCATTATCCTGACTTTTGATTTCATCCCGGATGCTGTTTGCAAAAGCAGTACCTTGAACTTCGGAACCTGAGAACGAATTTATTTTTATGTATCCAATATTGTCGGGAAGTACGGGCGTGGATATCGTTTGCTTCTGACAAGATATTGTTCCAACATAAATACCATTTCCATCTGGCTTCAAATAGGAACTGTGATTATCACCGAGCATCACGAGCGCTTGTTGTATTCCGGGATAGGTGTCCTCAATGGTCTTGGCTCCAGGAACTTTATCAAATACCTTCTTTCTAAAATCATTCCAATCAATTGTCTTCTTGTTGATGGAATTCCCTTCCATGATTTCCAGCACCTCATTCAAAAAATTTTCAGCGTCTGCTGAGATGGAAGGGGGATTGTCGTCGCTGCACGTTGTAAGTAAAAGAGATAAAACGCAATAGGTGATCAGCAGAATTTTTCCACTTCGGATTTCACGGCGGTGGCATTGCATACAACAGGATTAGGTAGTTGAATAAATATATGACATAAATCGTATCAAAATGAAAATTCAAAAAAAATTCCGGGCAATGTTAAGAATCCAATTGCAACTCTTTATCGAAGTATCATTATACCTTTCGCAAAGGTATATTTGCATTCTTGTTTTTTAATAGTTCAATGGAAAACGACAATAAGCAGCGGAAGATCATTCATATTGATATGGATGCATTTTATGCCTCCATAGAACAGCGTGACAATCCACAGTACAGGGGCAAGCCTGTTGCTGTAGGTGGTGGGCCGGAAGGGCGTGGCGGTGTGGTCGCAACTGCAAGTTACGAAGCCAGGAAATTCGGAATACGTTCAGCGATGTCTTCCAAAAAAGCCTTGCAACTGTGTGCTGACGTAATCTTTGTACGTCCGCGATTTGAAGTATATAAAGAAGTTTCTCAGCACATCCGGAAAATATTTAAACAGTACACTGATCTGATAGAACCCCTTTCGCTGGATGAAGCTTTCCTTGATGTTAGTCAGGATAAGCAAAACATTGGGTCTGCTCTTGAAATTGCAAAACTGATCAAACAAGCTATTAAAGATGAATTGCAATTAACAGCCTCCGCAGGTGTATCTGTGAATAAATTTATAGCCAAAATCGCTTCTGACATGCATAAACCTGATGGCTTGACTTTTATCGGCCCGTCCAGGATTCAAAACTTTATGGAATCCCTTGCCGTGGAGAAGTTTTTTGGGGTTGGAAAAGTGACCGCTGAGAAGATGAAAAAGATGGGCTTGCACACTGGCGCCGACCTGAAAAGGTTAACAGAAAGAGAGCTGACAAAACATTTCGGAAAACCGGGAAAATTTTATTATAAAATTGTAAGAGGAATTGACGATCGCGAAGTTCAACCGAATCGTGAAACAAAGTCTGTAGGAGCAGAAGATACTTTTCCTTATGATCTGAAAGAGCTTGAGGAAATGTATGACGCCCTCGATAAGTTAGCACAGATTGTATACGATCGTTTACACCGGCATCAGTTGAAAGGAAGGACCATCACGTTGAAAATTAAGTATCATGATTTTAAACAAGTAACCAGAAGTCAGACTTTTCCGATAGCGACAAACGATTTAGAAATTATCATAGCAACCACGAAACAGCTCTTAGCAGCCAC
>CAZAHL010000232.1:0-11727 GCA_964484845.1 uncultured Chryseolinea sp.
TTATTTTGGGACTGGAAGGCATGGACTTTTTCTGGAGCTTGCTACCCTGATCCTTATCATGCTTCTTGGCCACTGGATAGAAATGAAATCTATCATGAGTGCCTCCCGAGAATTGGAATTGTTAGTACAGCTTATGCCAGCAGAGGCTCACTTGGTTCATGATGATAATATTATGGACGTGAAGACTGACTCACTGAAAGCTAGAGACGTGATTCTCGTCAAGCCAGGTGAAAAGATTGCTGCAGATGGTGAAATAGTGGAAGGCAAAAGTTTTCTTAATGAATCCATGCTAACAGGTGAATCAAAACCATCTGAAAAAGACAACGGTGATAAAGTTATTGCTGGGTCGATAAATGGAGAAGGATCTTTAAAGATAAAAGTTACTCATGGAGCCAAAGATTCGTACTTAGCGCAGGTAGTCAAACTTGTTCAGGATGCACAAAATGCAAAGTCCCGTACTCAGCTCCTTGCTGATAACGCAGCAAAATGGTTAACTATCATTGCCCTCACTTCAGGCATTTTAACTTTTATCGTATGGCTTGCATTAGGAAAGGATCTGGCTTTCGCTATGGAACGCATGGTAACGGTAATCGTAATATGTTGCCCACATGCCCTTGGACTTGCCGTACCGTTAGTCGTTGCCCATTCGACAGCAATCTCCGCCAAAAACGGCTTATTGATCAAAGACCGAACAGCTTTTGAAAATTCTCGCAGGATCACAACGCTGGTTTTCGACAAAACGGGTACGCTCACCCGTGGTGAATTTAATGTGGTTCGTTTTGATTCACTGGATTCAAAATTTAGTAAAGAAGAGATCCTATCCCTTGCCGCAGCACTTGAACAGAACTCTGAACATCCTATTGCAACAGGCATTACAAAAAAATCAAAAGAGTTGAATCTAAAACTTCCTTCTTTGAAAGATTTCAAGGCCATTACAGGGAAAGGGATTCAGGCAAGTGTAAACGGAAAAGATGTTAAGGTTGTGAGCCCAGGATTTTTAAAAGAAAATAATCTTACAGCAAATGTTTCATCCTCAAAAGCTGAAACTACAGTGTTCATAGTAATTGACAATTCTGTAGCGGGGTTTGTTTCGTTGGCTGACGAGATAAGACCTGAATCAGCGGAAGCTATTCAAATACTTCACTCACAAAAAATCAAAACCCTTCTTCTAACAGGAGATAATAAAGAAGTAGCCAAGGCTGTAAGCAATTCTCTCAAAATGGACGGCTTTATTGCCGAAGTACTCCCTCATCAAAAATTAGAGAAGATCAAAGAGCTACAAGCTAAAGGTGAATTTGTGGCCATGACCGGCGATGGTGTAAATGATGCCCCTGCCCTTGCTCAAGCTGATGTTGGAATCGCTGTTGGATCAGGATCTGACATTGCCGCGGAAACTGCAGATATAGTATTAGTCAATAGCAATCCAAAGGATGTTGCTAACCTTATTCTTTTTGGAAAAGCCACTTATAGTAAAATGATGCAGAACATCGGTTGGGCTACAGGCTATAATGTGATTGCGCTTCCATTGGCTGCTGGAGTATTATACCATGCTGGCGTTATGCTTAGTCCTGCAATGGGTGCGGTGCTGATGAGTGTGAGTACAATAGTAGTTGCTATTAATGCAAGAATGTTAAGGATTGAATAACAGTAAGATGCTTCGCAGGAAGTAACGATGTAATAAGATTGGAAGAATATTTTTCTCACAATTAATTCTGATGAATATTATCGTGCTGATGCGGAACAAGGATATGAACGAGCGTTACGGTACCATCAGGCATTTGCCATCTGTTATTATTTTTTGAAAAGCACGAATACCCATTCTAGGTAGCTCAAAGACCTTTAGTAGACTCTGAAATTTATCTTTTTTTATTCAACGGATGTTTAATTAGAACATAAACAATGATGGGTATTCCAACAAATGACGGGAATACATAAAATACTAACGGCGGAAATTGATTCCAGAAAGGCAAATTTTTTCCATTATCTACATAAAATCCGGTTAACAGTAATATATAAGAGAATCCCATACAAATCGTATGAAGACGGGTCCAATTTCTGCGGCGGCTTTTTGCAACCCTATATCCAATGTAGGTTAAAGTTATTGTTAAAATTCCAATAATGAATAAATGAATATTTTGCCACCAGCGCATGAACGATAGTATCGCTACAGTTGTAAATGACAAAACAATTGACCAAAAATAAATACTCCCGAAAGTGGAATGCCTTTTGGCACTTTTATCACTAAGCATAGCAAAAAAGCCACTTATTACAGCTACTAGGGAAATTAAAATATGAATTACCACAAAAGTCAAAAAGACTTTATTAGTTGATGGAACCTGAATTCCGAATAAATCGGTGGTTTCTTCCATAACACTATACTTTCCTATAAATATAGCATCTCTTTTAAAGATGTCACAAAACGCAGATTTGAGTAAAATCATTGCCTCTTGAAATTCAGGCCATGTCTTATTTGCTTCCAGAAAGATTTAGGAAACGCGTCATCCCCGTTAAAACCTAATTCAATTTGCTCAGCATTTTTTGATAAGTATGCGGTTCGGAATATGAAATCCCAAATACTCAAACTGATTCCAAAATTTACACCATACCGAAATTTTCCAGGCCATTGTTTAGCATGATGCCACGTATGCATTTGTGGATTATTAAAGATGTATTTAAACAACCCTAGTTTTACATTAATATTCGAATGGTTAAAATGACCAATGCTTAAAGCGACTATATGAACCAGAAAAAATTCCTGAATTCCAAATCCAATCATTCCTAATGGAATATATTCAAATGTTCTATACACAACATTCTCCATCCAGTGATAACGCAGATGCGATGCAAAACCGATCTGCTTAACCGAGTGATGGACTTTATGAAATTCCCATAAGAATGGTACCCGATGCAACAATCGATGAACGTTCCAATGGATAAAGTCTCGGATTACAAATAAGGTTAGAAGCTGTGCCCATACAGGCCATGAATTAATATGAATAGCGACTAAATTTTTTATTCCAAAAGAGGAAAGAAGATTATTGAATCCATAAACAAAAACATTTGAGACTGCATAAAATCCAATAAGAGAGAATATAAAGAAATTAAAAAACATGTAGAACCCATCCATCCAAAAATCAGGTCTGATTCTCGACTGATTCTTCCGCCATGGAAAAAATAATTCCAACAGAAAAAAGAAAACTGAAATACCAATTAACCAGTAAAAATAGTTGTGCCAGGATGGCGTTACAATCTCTTGAAAAAGATAGCCGCCATAATCACTAAAAGAATTAATAAAAATTTCCCAAGTTCGCATACCCAGTTCAAATAGCCAATTCCTTTTTATTACTCCTTAATATGAATGTTAGTCAAAGCTCAGAGCTACCCATTGAAAACTTCATTCTTCCAGATTCAAAAGATTTATTAGAGCAACTCATCCTATATTGAACAACAATGGATGAAGCAATCGTCAACAATCCAATGATAAGAACAGGAGCCATCAATCCGAATTGATCTGCAATTAATCCTGTAAGAATAGCCCCGATGGCGTAGCCAAGATCTCGCCATAAACGGAATATGCCTATGCTTTGCGGACGTTGATCGGGACGCGTATAATCGGACACTGCAGCAAGAAAAGTTGGATAAACTACTGCGGTACCTATGCCGAGTAAAGAAGATAAAAAAATGAATACAGAAAAAGAATTAGCCCAGATCATGGCGACAAGTGCAAGACCTTGAAGGGCCATTCCCCAAAACAGCAGATTTTTTTTACAATACTTATCAGCAAGCGAGCCTGTAAAAAGCTGACCCATTCCCCAGACAGCAGGATAGGTTGCAACAATGATTCCAATTTCATTCAGGTCGAAACCCTTCGAGGCTAATAACAACGGGAACAATCCCCAAACCATTCCATCATTCAAGTTGTTGACCAAACCTGCTTGAGTAACCGAGCTCAGATTTTTATTCTTCCAGGTAGTATCCCAAAAAATATTTTGAAGTTTAGGAATTGTACTTGTTGTGGATTCAAGCAACACATGCTTATGCGTATCTTTCACAAACAATACACTAAGCATTAATCCGAAAATTGCCAATCCAATCCCCACAAAAAAGGGATAGGGCCTGAGTCCATAGTCATGAGCAATCCAGCCGGTAATATACGCGATCGCCGCTAATGCAATATATCCTGCAAATTCATTCAGCCCCATGGCGAAGCCTCTGTTTTTCTCTCCCACTAAATCAATCTTCATTACTACCGTACTTGACCAAGTTAATCCTTGGTTTATGCCAAGAAGAATATTGGCGGCAATGATCCAATTCCAACTTGTCGCTTCCATTAACATTATAGGTACGGGCAGAGCAAATAACCACCCGAAGACCAAAAGTCTTTTTCGTCCGAATTTATTGGCTAGAATACCGGTATAGTAATTTGTAATCGCCTTCGTGATTCCAAACACAACGATGAAAGAAAGTATGGCAGTCTTTGCGGCCATACCAAAATCAGCTTCAGCAATTTGTGGAATGATGGTTCTTTCCAGTCCTACCATTCCGCCTACAAATGCATTTACAAAAACCAGCAGTGTAAATTGCTTCCAGTTTTCTTTTAGGCCAAGTTGAATAGTGGACTCATTCATGGCATTAATCTTTTAGTAGTTTGATAAATCAGTTCGAGTGATGAGACGCTTCCATTCTCCAATCCTTTTTCAAAATCCCCGTTTTGCTGAGCCATAGAATTTGTTAGATGGGCATAACAAACAACGGGTTTAGACTTTGCTTTGCTAAAGGCATATAAAGCCGAAGCTTCCATTTCTACGGCATCAGCACCTAGAGATTTTGCTTTTGAAATAGCAGATGGCGTTTCACGGTATGGAGCATCTGTAGTCCAACTTTTGCCAGTTTTCACAGACAACATTTTATCGGAAAGTAAAGGCTGCAATTTATTCAGAAGGTCAGGATTGAGTTTAGACTCCTCGCCTTCCGGCAAATAATGATAGCTTGTTCCTTCGTCTCTTAGCGTATCCTTTATAAGAAGATAATCGGATTTCATTGCCTCATTTATTTTACCAGCGGATGTCACGCTGATTAGCAATTCACACCCGGAAACAAATAATTGCTCAGCGAGTAACACAGCATAAGACGCTCCAACTGCACAACCGATAATTCCAAATTCAAGATCTTTGTACCTGGCACTGTAAAGCTCGGTATGATAACAGGCCCAGCAATTATTCAGTTTCGCAGCATGCTTTTTTAAATATCGAACGATATCCCCGTCGGGATCAAGGACGCAGATCTGAGGTATATTACACTCGCTGAGATTTTTTTGCCTTCTTGCTTCGCGAAGTAAATTTTCCGGAAGGAATATAGATCCTTCGTCATACTTCGTACTTTCAAATGAATCCAGATGCATACTATATGGTTAAGCAATTGCACAATGATTTCCTCCGGCTTCAAGGTCAGCCAATTGATGACCTTCATAAGAGCCGATTTTATTTAAACCTGCTATTACCTGGTAGTTGGGAGGTGTCGATGGAATTTTAGATAAAGAATAATCAACAAATTGGGATTCACTTAATTTAGAAATATCAACTCGCTTCATTACATTGGTAAGAGGCTCACCAATAATCTTTCCATCAAACAAAACCGTTTTAGAAGTATGCGCTGGAAGCACAACAATGGAAGAAGGTGAAGAAAACAGTTGTTTTAAAGAGTGATAAAGACTCTTAGCTTTTTCCACTGCTTCGTCCTGATCAGCCTTTAAATCGGGTCTTCCAATTCCATCGATGAAAAGCGTATCACCTGTAAATATCGCAAGATCATTTAATTTAAAGGTTGTGCTTTCCCACGTATGGCCAGGCGTATGGATAAATTGCAGCGATGCTTTTCCAAAACTAACGGTATGCCAGGACGCCACAGGAATAAACCCAAATTCAACTTTTGCATTGTCAATCAGTAAATGAGTTGCCCCGCTTGCCTTGGCCAGATCGCGCGTTCTGGAAATAAAATCTGCATGAATATGCGTATCTAAAACATACTTGATACTCCATCCTTGTTCATTTGCTATGTTTAAATAAATATCAGGGTTAAGGGAAGCATCAATAACAATAGCTTCTTTTTCTGAACCAACAATATAAGAAAGCACACCCTTCGCAGCTCTTCGTATCTGTATTACCTTTAGTCCATCTGAAAAGTTTAACTCAGCAGAATTCCACGCATAGTTCCACGCTTTCATTCCGCCTTCTAAAGAATAAGCCTGAATACCTTTTTTCCGAAGTGCTTCTGAAGCAATCATACTTGTTCTGCCAGCGGCACAAACCGTAACCACCGTTGTATTTTCAGGAATATCGACTTCATCCAATACTGTATTATCCCCGGCATTCAATCCCTTGTAAGCATCAACATGTGTACTTTCAGCTATTCTCCATTCCTGTCGCTGCTCAACAGGTCTGACATCCAAAATAAATACAGGTTCTTTTTTATTCAGCTTTTCCTGTAATTCTTTCGGGCTAATCATTTTATCGTATTTCATATATCGGATTAATTTGATTCAACGGATAAGCCCATTAACGCCCAATCCGGAAAACCTTCTTCGAGCCTGGTTGCTTTATAACCTGCCTTATTTAACATCGCCACCGCTTCATCGGCAAAAACACAGAAGGGTCCACGACAATAGGCGATGATCTCATTTCTCTTGGGTAACTCCTTCAATCTTTTTGACAGTTGATCAAAAGGAATAGATAGCGCATTTGCGATATGGCCCTTACTGTACTCCATCTCAGGGCGAACATCGAGAATGGTTACTTTTCCAGATTCAAATTTTTTGATTAGATCTGCTATTGTAACGGACTCAAATTTAAATTTCGATTGTCTGAAATCCTTTACAAGTTTCTCCACGGAAGCAATTCGTTCTACCCCTAAATCACGAAGAGCCTTCCATGCCCTAAATACATTTGTATTTGCTAATCTGTAGTGAATAAAATTTCCATTTCGCGTTACGTCCACCAATTGTCCAGCCTTTAATGTTTGAAGATGTTGGGAAGTATTAGCGATAGTTAAGCTTGTTTGAATGGAAATCTCTTCCACGGAATAATCTCCTTGTGCAAGCAATTCAATGATTTCAAGCCTGTGAGGATTTGCCAACGCTTTGGTTATTTTCGCTAATTCACCATACACCTTGTCTTTGAATTCTCTCTTGTTCATAAAAGCGGATTATATTGTCTCCAACGACAAAGGTAAACGAAAAGATTCAACTATTCAATAGATTTATTGAATAGATTGTTTCATCGGCTTTTTGTCTATTTTCAAGGATAATTTTATAGATGACCGCCCACAACTTGAATGTTGTACTTCAGATAAGTTGCATTAGCCTCTTAGGTCTAGTGATGATCTTATTGCTGAAATACACTAAAACAGGAGTGAATACGTGGACGGGAATAGCACTGACCTTTTGTGTGATTTGCTACCTGCTTCTGGAGACTTCATTCATCCAGCAAACAACTCCCCTATTCATTATTGCATTGACTGGATCCATTAGTGTACCCGTTATTTTCTTCTCGCTAACAAAGGCAATCTTTGATGATCATTTTAAGACCTCGTATTTAATTGTTGTATGGTTTGCATTGGAACTCATTCCACATTATTGGATCTATGTGAAAGAGCTTATGCCAATTAGCGACACTACCCAACAAGTGTTGTCCATAATATCCGGGGTGGTTTCTATCGGATTTTTATTAGCTGCATTATACGCAGCAATCAAAACAAGACAGGCAGATCTAATTGAATCAAGGCGTCGCTTTCGAAATGTTTTTATCCTTGCGACTGCCGCGTTGATCGGGACAACTTTAATTGTCGAATCACTACCAATAGCCAAGGAATCGGTTGCGCCACTTCAAATTCTGCAACGTTCTTCGATTCTGGGGTTAACAATCTTTTTCCTGCTTCGTAACTTCGAAATCAAGACAGGGTTTTTCTTCCGAGAGGTGCCAAAAGAAAAGGCAGTTACCACAGAAGACAGTCAACTTAAAAGAAAACTAGAAAGCCTGATCGCTGACAAAAACATATACAAGAAAGAAGGTCTTACAATTGGAGAGCTAGCCGAAATTATGGGTGAGCAGGAATATAAAGTCAGGCGTCTGATCAACGGTGAATTGGGATTTAGAAACTTCAATGATTTCCTAAATAAATACAGAGTAAACGAAGCCTGCGGAATTCTTAGCGACCCCTCTCAAAACCGGAAAACCATTCTGGAAATTGCGTTCAGTCTGGGTTATCAATCGATAGGGCCTTTTAATAAAGCATTTAAAGATTTAAAAAACATCACTCCGACCGGGTACCGAAAACACGTTCAAAACTGAAATCTCACGTTGATTTTGAAATCAGCAGGCATTTTTCAATTTCAGAGAGACTCGGAAATCCATTCGCAGTACGTTCGTTCATATTTAAATTCTATAAAAATGGACGCTAGTGAAATCTTTAACCTCTGGACAGGTATGTACCTGTTTGACCTCTTCCGCTATCTGCTCCCCGCCGGTTTAGCCTTTTTGATCTTTTGGGTTATTGGCAAAAACAACTGGAAGCACTTGTTTATTCAGAAGGTATTTCCGAAACAGGGCCAGCTTTTTAAAGAGTTTGCGTATTCCATGAGCACGGTGGTAATTTTTTCAATTGTTGGCTTTGGAATCTATACCGCAGAAATGGCTGGAATAACCCTGATCTATGATGATGTAAGTCGGTACGGTATCCCCTACATGATCCTGAGCTTTATTTTGACATTGCTATTCCATGACTTCTATTTCTACTGGACACATAGATTTATGCATCACAAAAATATTTTTAAATATGTTCACCGGGTTCATCATGAATCGACAAACCCATCACCTTGGGCAGCGTATTCATTTCATCCATGGGAAGCACTGATTCAAGCTATGGTATTACCAATCATGGTTTTTATTTTTCCCCTCCACCCCCTCGTCATTTTTCTATTTCTTACTTACATGATTGTCAGAAATGTGATCGGTCATTTGGGATTTGAGATTTTCCCAAAAGGATTTACAAAAAATAAATGGCTGAACTGGACAACGGCGGTAACACATCATAATATCCACCATGAGCGCTTCAACAGCAATTACGGTTTGTATTTTAGCTGGTGGGACCGTTGGATGAAAACTGAGGATAAAAAGTATCACCATGATTTTGAAGAAGTGAAGTCACGACCTAAAATGTGTGAACTTAAATCCAGGAACAAAGCATCGATCACAATTTCAATCTTACTCATTAGTTGCAGTTTTCTTACCGCGCAACATGTTGAAGGCAAATGGAACACTTACAATGAAGTATCTGGCTCTCCCCTTTCAGTTGTTGAAATTGTGAAAAATGGAAATACCATAGAAGGTAAAGTTTCGAAAATCTATCTGGAACCTTATCAAGGCGAAGATCCTGTTTGCAGCAAATGTGAAGGCGAACGAAAAAACAAAAAGGTAATAAACATGAACTTCCTGTGGGGATTCAAAAAAGATGGAATTTATTGGTCTGACGGGAAAATACTAGATCCTGAAAGTGGCGAGCAATACAATTCAAAACTTTGGCTCGAAGATACTAACACGTTGAAAGTACGGGGCTATGGAGGAATGATGAATCTGTTTTACAGAACTCAAACGTGGAAGCGTGTCGGAACCTCAGAAAACAAATCACCCGTAGATCGTTGGAATACCATTGATGACACCTGGAATAAAGAGAAGTCTCAAGTAGAGATAGTTGAAAAGAATGGCAAGCTTTTAGGCTTTATACGAAAAATTTTTCTCTTACCACATGAAGGCACAGATCCGGTTTGCATTGAATGCGAGGGAAAATTAAAAAATGCCAAAGTCGTTGGCATGAAGATCTTATATGGCTTTAAATGGAATGGCGAAAAATGGGAAGGCGGAAAAATTTTGGACCCAGGCAACGGCAATGTTTACACTTCTACCATTTGGCTAATAAACGAAAACGAGCTAAAAGTCAGGGGCTACCTGGGACCGTTCTATCGCTCTCAAACCTGGAAACGATTGTAACAAATCGGTGTGGATTTCCCTTTCTAATTATACTTTTTTTTAGTTTCTTATGATGGCCTAAACTTCGGATAATGGTCTATCAGGAATACGCTATTGCAGAACTCCTAAAACCATTTGTGAAGGTCATATGGTCAATGGAAAGTGAGGAGTGCTGGGCACCTCCTATGCGTATTCTTCCCGATAGTTGTGTTGAGTTAGTAATTCATTTCCACCAACCTTATAAAACTACCTTCAGTAACAACACAACCAAAATACAACCACAAAGCTTCGTTGTCGCTCAAATGAAAAACTTCATCGAGATTGAACCCAACGGAAAAATCGGAATGATCTCGATACGTTTTTCAGCACAAGGCGCATACCACTTCTTCGGAGTGCCCATGGAAGAAATTTCTAATGGGATTGTTGACCTGAAATTTATCTGGAACAATCTCGCGAAAGAGATCGAAGAAAGGATCATCGACAGCAAATCGACTGAACAACGTATAAATAAAATCCAACAGTACTTACTTATTCAATTGCGTAAAAATGGAAAGGCCGACTTAACTGTTGATTACTGCCTGAATTTGATCTATTCTTCCAAAGGACAAATCCGGGTTGAAGATCTTTCATTCAAAACTGGAATGAGTAGCAGGCAACTGGTAAGGAAATTTAACACGAGTATAGGCTTGTCGCCAAAAGAATTCACCAAGATCATAAAATTCATAGGCTCCCTTGATTATCTAAGATCAAATAGGAAAACTAATCTGTCTGAAGCAGCATACGAATGTGGTTATTACGATCAGGCCCAATTTATCCATGAGTTTAAGGAATACGCCGGTCCTACCCCAAGTCAATTCCTGACGCTCGAAAATGTTTTTTACTGATGTCCGATTCTACAATACAGGAGAGGGATGACATTTTATCTTGCATAAGAAAAATTTATACGGTGTAATCGATCTTAACATCTAATATGAAATACATAATCATTTTCCTGTTGTTCTTCCCTATAGTCTCTTTTGCTCAAACCAAACAAGACAGTCTATGGCTTCCTTTCAAATCGTTCATCGGTAAATGGACCGGGGAATCAGAAGGTCAGGCGGGAAAAGGCAAGTATGAACGAAGCTATGAATTTGTATTGAATAAGAAATTTATTGAAGTAAAAAATAAGTCAACCTATCCCCCATCAAAAGAAAATCAGAAAGGCGAGGTCCATGAGGATCACGGGTTCATAAGCTTTGATAAGAGCAGAAAAATATTTGTGTTGAGACAATTTCATATCGAAGGATTTGTAAATCAATATCGAATTGAATCTATCTCATCAGATGAAAGGACCATCGTCTTTATATCCGAAAGTATCGAAAATATTCCTGCCGGATTCCGGGCAAAAGAGACCTATCAGATTTTAAACGGCAATGAGTTTACCGAAACGTTTGAACTGGCCGAACCTGGAAAAGATTTTGAACTGTATTCTAAGGCTACTCTAAAAAAAATTCGTTAATAGCTCAATCTACCAATTTTGAGGTGAATTAAGGAAGTAAATTTCACTTTTTAGCAAAGGAAATAATACTTCAATTCATCATTTGCTTTCGTAACTAATTGGTCTCCCTCCTGAAGATCACCAAATACTTCAATTTTATCTTTCAGACTTATTCCATTCATCCCAGATTTAAATCCCCCTTATTTTCGTATTTTAGCATTTACTAAAATA
>CAZAHL010000233.1:0-11631 GCA_964484845.1 uncultured Chryseolinea sp.
GGAGTTCAGTTTCCTTCTTGTGGTTTTTACTTAACCATTTCCGAAAGCCTCCGCCGGTTTCAAAAAAAGTTGGCTTCATCGTTACAACTAGTTAATTCGAGTCTGTCCAAATACAAAAAATTTACCGCAAAGGCGCAATGACGCAAAGAAAATGCAAAGGATAAGTATTTAACTTTGGCCCTTAGCGCCTCCGTGCCTTCGCGGTGAAAAATCAAATTTACCGTATCGACTTTAAGGAAAGACACTAATTATAATTATAGTCTGTCTTTAAAGTCAGGTTCATGTTAACGCAAAGAAAAAGGCTCGCAAAGAGCGCAGAAAATACTTTTTTTGAGCACTTTGCCGTATGTGAAATATTTTCAACATCTATTTAAAGACCATGTGAAGTTCGCCCCGTCGTTCGTAGTTCATATCCCTCCGCCCTAATACTCGCTTTGCAATCCAAAAACGGGTTTTCGATTTTTCCATAGACCTTTGGTAAAATCTGGTATGTCTTGCACTTGTCCTTTTTCTGCAATTGACTTTTCACTCAGGGGTGTAATGGCATACCAGGTTGCAAGATCATAGACGTCAAATGGAAATTCAATATTCCGTTTTATACATTCGATAAAAGCGTTGTCAACAAAAAAATCCATACCACCATGTCCCGAATTTTCTGCGTCTTTTTCAAACTTTTTCCATAAGGGATGGTCAAACTCTTCGATATACTTTTTAGAATTCTCCCATTCATGCTGTGGACTCCTATCTTCAAAATGAATGAATCCTGCCTCCGGTTGACCTTCATTATAGTCCTGCCACAAACCGTTTGTACCTTGAACTCTAAATCCCAAGTGGTAAGGGCGAGGGGAAGATGTATCGTGGCTAAGCAATATCGTTTCGCCATTTTCACATTGAATCTGCGTAGAGACAATATCACCCAACTTAAAATTTGTTTTGGCGTTAGGATGATCCTTTCCTCCTTTTGGATGATTGACTATATACCGGTTCAATCCTCGTGATTTTGACGCAATTGACGACAAGCGTGTCAGTCTGTTACCGCGATTAACATCAATCATCGAAGCAACAGGCCCTAGCCCATGAGTAGGATAAAGCTCTCCGTTCCGGGTAGCATGTTGTAAGGTTCGCCATTTAGCTTCACTGAATCCCTTTTCTCCAAACTCAACGCCCGAACCTTGTGCAGTTACACCATCGTTAAACAAGACTCTCCTTAAATCATGTTGGTAGCCTCCTTGCAAGTGAAGAAGCTCACCAAACATTCCCTTCTTTACCATGTTGAAAACCGCCATCACATCGCGCCTGTAGCAAACATTTTCCAACGCCATCAAAGGGATCTTATTTTTCTCTGAAGCGTTCACATAATCCCAGCAATCCTGAAGCTTACCCGCGCCACAAACCTCCATAGCAACCTTTTTCCCAGCTTCCAGCGATTCCACTCCGTGTGGCAAATGCCATTCCCATGGAGACGAAACAAACACGGCATCGATATCGGTATGTTTCAAAAGATTCCGGTAGTCATAAGGACCGTTGGAATATTCTTTGGGTGCCTTCTTCTTGTATTTTAAAACCAATGCCTGGGCCTGCGCCATCATTTGTTTATCTGGATCAGCCATGGCAATAATTTCAACATCTTCACGCTTTAGCATTTGTTCTAAATGACTTTGCCCCCGGAGGCCAACTGCAATAAAGCCTAATCTTATCTTCGTTACCTTTTCTTCCGCATAAGACTTGAAGCTGAGGTTAGCGAGGGATAATGTTGCACCCGTTAAAAGTGATTTTTTAATAAATTTTCTGCGATCGTATGACATCATTTCTTTGTTAAATCTGAAATATTCTTACCTTTTTGATCTGCTTTAAGCTGATCGGACAATGTTCGCAAATCTTAAACAACATCCAATTTAAAACATCACAGGGCGGATGACAATTTTTAATCCACTTAACCTTCTCCATGTTATTGATAGATTTCATAAACTTGCGACAAGACGGCCATGGCGTCCTCTAAACCTGCTGCTGTTACCTTAAAATTGATACTTGAAGATAATGATTTCAACGATTCTTAAAGTCTACGGTATTATTGACTATCATGCTGAGCCTTTGCACAGCGGCCTCATCAATCGAACATGGAAGATTACCACAGGCGAAAAACAATTTATCTTGCAGCAAATCAACGATCAGGTTTTTAGAAATCCCCTTGCGCTGGCTGACAATATAAGAATGGTTGGCGAATACTTGCAAAAACATTCACCCGGATATCTCTTTGTTGCGCCGATAACAAATACATTAAACGAAGATATTTTTCACTCAAAAGAAGAAGGATACTACCGGGTACTTCCGTTTATAAGCGGTTCGCATACCGTAGATGTCGTGACTACCCCGGAACAAGCGTTCGAAGCAGCTTTTCAATTTGGAAAATTTGCCAGGCTATTGTCCGGATTTAATGCTGCCAAACTTCATAGTACGATTCCGGATTTCCACAATCTTACCTTACGCTTCCATCAATTTGAAGATTGCCTTAAAAACGGGAATAAGAGCAGGATAACACACTCGAAATTGCTGATAGAAAAGGTTAAGATGCATCTCGGAATCCTGACTTCTTTTGAAAAGATTAAGAGAAGTGAGCAGGTGAAACAACGTGTTATGCATCATGATACAAAAATCAGCAATGTATTATTTGATACTAATGGAAAAGGAATTTGCATCATCGATCTGGACACCCTCATGCCAGGATCTTTTATCAGCGATGTCGGCGACATGCTGCGGACATACCTCTCTCCTGCTACCGAAGAAGAAAAAGATTTTAGCACCATCGAAGTCCGCGATGATTTTTTTCGTGCGATCGTGAAAGGTTATGTCAGTACAATGGGTGACGACCTAACAGCAGAAGAGCAAAGTTTGATTTTTTACTCGGGACTGTTTTTAACCTATATGCAGGCAATCCGTTTTTTAACGGATTACATCAACAATGATATCTACTATGGAGCACGTTATGATGAACACAATTTCATTCGTGCGGGCAATCAGCTTCATTTATTACAAAAGCTAGAGGAGAAAGCTAACATGTTTCAGGAAATTGTTTCCAAGGAATTAAATACGAAGCATTATTTCCCCTTCTAATTTCGTAAAAACAAATGTTACTATAGGAAAAGCACGATATTAACGATCGCTGATTTTGTTTCCTAAACTTCTTCATATACTCTCTATCAATTTCCTTGTCAAAAGATTTTCCAATCAATAGCCAAGAGTCGCGACGTGTGCTATTTGTATTTTAGGCTCATCAATTTAAGACATAAAGGAATTAGGGCGAGCGATACCCCAATAAACAAGCCGACTCGCAGATAATTTAAATTTCTCCATAGCATTGCCCGGTTCACCAAATCCGAACCTACATTCGTTGTATTGGCAATCTTTTGAAAATCAATTATGTTGGGAGCAAAATACGCCAGCGTCCAAACTCTAACGACAAAATGAAAAGCAAACAGGATTAAAAGCCAGTTCCTGATAAGGTCAAGTTTCCAGCAAAAAATGATCGCCAATATAAATGTGATCTCGTGAAAAGAATGTATCGCGATCCAGAAAGCCTTAAAATCAAGACCATATTTCCCTCTGAATATATGGAATGACTCTGGTGGCGACGATGTCCATTTAGGAACAATAACCATCGTTTCGAATAATTGGGCACCGTTCATTAAAAAATAGGTCAGTGTTGTGATAAAAAGCCACGTTTCGGCTCTTGACAAGTAGTTAGCTGTAATGTTATTCATGCTAGCGTTGTTTTACATTTAAACTGGTTGTCACCTCTTGCATCACTTCAATCGTTGAAATCAAATACTTTTCAATAATTTCAACCTCCCTATTCGTCAGGTTGGAAATAAGCTTTGCCATTTTCTTTTGCAACATTACAAACGCAGGTGCCAGAAGTTGCATAGCAAAATCGGTGTTCGGTATTATCACGATTTTCCTTCGATCATTCTTGTCAAACCCACGTTTGACTAATTTCTTTTTTTCCAGACGATCTATAAGACCGGTAACAGCGCCCGTTGTCAGACCAGTAAATTTTGCTAGCTCACCCGCCGTCATTTCTCCATGTTGTACTAACAATCCTAAATACTTATGATCTGTCCCCGTTAAGCCAGCGCTCTTGGCAATAGCTTCATGCATGAAAATGGTGGCATCTGAGAATTGCCTGCCTAAGTCACCAATGGATTGAACCGTTCTTTTGTCTAATATCTTTTTCAGCATCTTCTATACTATATCTTATCAAATAAGTATCTTAGTAACAAAGATAAATAAAAAAAATGATGACTCGCACTTCATACTCGTTTTTTATATTGCGGGTAGCCTCGGCATGTCCATGGCAACGCCCAGGGAAAATAAAATGGCCGGAATTAAAAGTATCTCTCAAAACGCCCAATACCTGCTAGGCATTAATTCATCGCCTTATGGGATTATTGGTTAATGAAATTATATTCCACGATTTATTCCAATGATGAAGATTATCAATCATTTAGAGCAGGGGCCATCAGCAGCTGTACATTTCCCTTTTTGACAATTTCCAAAAGTGACTTTGTCAATTCGTTTATGCTGTCCAACGTTACCTTATCGGTTATTTTACCACCCTTCGTCACTTTTGTCTTAACGAAGGGAATTAGCAAATGAGTTTGAGCAGTCAAATGTGATTCTATTATCAGCAAAGTACCTAAAAGCGAGCTGTGTGCCTTTGCTCCCGACAATGAGGCAGTTATAAGGGCGACCGGTTTTTTCGAAAATTCCATGGAAGAAACGGTCCAGTCAATGGCATTCTTTAACGAACCCGGTACACCTAACGCATATTCAGGTGTACAAATAATAACACCTGGAGCTTCTCTTAATTGATTTCTAAAATCAGTTATCTCTTGGGGAGCCTCACCGTTGTCCAGGTCCGGGTTGAAATGCGGAAGGGTAGATAAGCCTTCGAAGATAGTTACATCGAAAATTTCCGAACTTAAATCAACAATGGCTTTTATTAGATTGAGGTTAGAAGATGCTTTTCTTGTACTTCCAGAAATTGCCAATATTTTTATCAACTGAGTCATTATTATGTGCTTAACAATTTTAAATTTATAGTCGTTACCAAAACGATTAGCTAAGTAGGCCCTTTAATGCAACTTATGTAAGCCTGATTGGTTCTATCAGGTCCCAAAGGTTACCATATAAATCAGCGAAGACAGCAACTGTTCCATAAGGTTCAACAACGGGCACTCTTACAATTTCAATGTTTTGCTCTATCAGATTTTGATAGTCGCGCTGGAAATTATCGGTATTGAGAAATAAAAAAACGCGACCTCCTGTTTGATTCCC
Organism: uncultured Chryseolinea sp.; assembly: GCA_964484845.1. Classification (GTDB taxonomy): domain Bacteria; phylum Bacteroidota; class Bacteroidia; order Cytophagales; family Cyclobacteriaceae; genus Chryseolinea. Next base: position 5,335 of record CAZAHL010000233.1, read on the forward strand.
TATCCGACTTTGTTGCTCGTGGTTAGCTGCCTTCGCTAAGAGGAGACTGCATTCTTTTGCACCTGGTGGCGATATTAGAACCCATCGTTTGGTTTCACTTAATATCGTATCTTCAACAAGATTAAAATGAAGTTTTTTTGTGTAAAACTCAATTGCTTTGTCATAATCGTCGACAACCAAAGAAATATGCGCAATGTGTTGTTTCATGATTTTATAAAACTCAATAGAAGCAAAATGATAAACCCGGCTCAAGGTAACGAAAATTCATAGTGCTTATAGAGGCCTTTCCCTATGAGGCCGCTGTGATCCATTCATTAACAACTTCTGAAAGAACTTTCTCATTCGATTTAATGTCTTCCATGGTGGTGAAAGTAGCCACCGCCCTGTCATTTGCAGGCCATTTAAGAAACGAGGGGTAGCCCGCAATGAGTCTTCCACTGGGTTGTGCTTTAACTTTTGCACCTCGATGAAATATAAGTTGGATGTTTTTTTGGGGGTGCAATTTCATGGTTACCCGATCCTCACCATCGACACAGAAGCTAGGCGCATTCCACTTAATGTGTTCCGTCAATTTGCTGTTTGAATTCAAAATGATCGTTCGGATCTCCTGGATTTCCGGCATCAATGGGTGTTCTAGTTTGGCTAAAAATTCAAAAACCTCTTTTTGTCCTGAAGACTTTTTTGACGTCATTCGATTTGGTTTAAAAAAGACCTTTTAAAATTATTAAAAATCACGGTCAGACAACTGCGCTTCACGCCATTAATATTATTTTATAATAATTGTTACCACATTGGGTCGCATTTTCCCCCTCCTCCTACGATAGCATAGCATTAAACAAAACTCATGACGTTAAATCACGATGATTCTTCTAGCAATCTATGTTGTAGCAATCACCGTATAAATCGGTTCCGTAAATCAAGCATATTAATTCGTATATTTGGCCATCAATTTAAATAATGAATTTTCATGTTGCCCAAAATCATCAGTAGTAACAAATACTACAAACTAGAAGTGTCGCCGGATAAGAATCGCGCCTATTTAACAATCATGGGATTTTGGCGAAACAAAGAGACGGTACCTGACTACTTAACGGACTGGACAGCCGCTACCCAATCGCTTACAAAAGGATTTACGCTTCTCACGGATGCGTCGGAAATGAAAACTCATCCGAAAGATGTGCAGACTCTACACGAGCAAACTCAAGCTATTGCGTTAAAGGCGGGCGTAGTTAAAGTTGCAGAAATCCTGAAAGATAATATAGCGGAGCTGCAATTAGACGCGGTTGCAAAAGTTACCCGGTTTCCAAAGAAAACCTTCCGAACAAAAGAGGAGGCAGAACAATGGCTAGATGAATAGCCTCTTATACCATGATTTCCAACGATACTAAATAAAAAAAGAGGCCTGTGTTAACAGCCTCTTTTTTTTTATCTCTAGATACTTATCTTAAAAGAAGGCACAACATGGGCCGTTCACTTCATAGGCGTGGCAAGAAGTTCCCGCTTTTAACCAAGCAGTCGTTTTAAGCACATTTCCATATTCACTGTTCAGTGGGAAAACGATTGTATAAGAAGAAATGTTAATACCCGGCGTGGATTTGATAGGAATAGCATCATCATTCCTTTGTAAATTTTTTCGTCCGCCGTCGATCTTAATCTAAATAACGTAATATTGCGTTATAACGATATGGGATTAACTAAAACACAATTATTTAAAAAACGTCAAAACAGATTGGCAATCCTTGCTAAAGCATTTGACCATCCTGCCAGGATTGCCATCCTTGAATATTTGCTAAGTAACCAGACTTGTATTTGCAACGATTTGGTAAACGTGCTGCCGTTATCCCAATCAACCATTACACAACACTTAAAAGAGCTCAAACAGATTGGTATTATCAAAGGTGAGGTAGAAGGTCCGAAGGTTAACTACTGCATCGATGAAAAAGTTTGGGAAGAAGCTAGAGATACGTTCATGAATATTTTTTCCAAGTTTGTCGCTAAGAACGACTGTTGCTAATCTGTGAAGACGTGTAGCAGTCTGATTTTATAAAAAGTACACCGACTATGGCATCATTAAAATCTAAACCTAAATTATTTAATCCGTTACAAGGAAATATAGAAAACTTAGCCAAACAGTTTAATACTATTCCCGACGACCGTAAGGAAATCCTGAAAGTGTTAGCAAGTTTTATTGAGGCTAAAATCAGGAACGAGCAAAAAATAGATTTGATCTTTATATGTACTCATAACTCAAGGAGGAGTCACATTTCTCAGATATGGGCACAGGCTGCTGCCGCCTATTACGGCATACAAAACATTCAATGCTATTCTGGAGGTACAGAGGCAACCACTTTCAATTCGCGAGCAGTGCAAGCCATGGAAAAAGTAGGATTTAAAATAAATAAGACTTCTGGTTCCGATAACCCAATTTACAGGGTTTCATTCTCAGATGATTTGGAGGACGTAATTGCTTTCTCAAAAAAGTATGATTCGGAATTAAATCCAAAGAAAGATTTCGCAGCCATCATGACCTGCTCGCATGCTGACGAAAATTGCCCCGTTGTAGTTGGAATGGAAAAACGTATTTCTCTTCCATACGATGATCCAAAAGATTTTGATGGCACCCCCCAAGAAGCAGAAAAATATTTGGAACGCGTAAATGAAATCGGCAAAGAGATATTGTACGCTTTTTCTATGGTAAAACAGTAAACAGATATTTCAACAATTTGCGCATGGCTAATCAAAAGCAACTTAGTTTTTTAGACCGCTACCTCACGCTCTGGATTTTTATGGCCATGATCGTAGGAGTGGCCATTGGAAACTTCGCTCCCGTAGAAAGCTTCATGAATAATTTCCAGGTAGGAACCACCAATGTTTTAATTGCAGCGGGACTCATTATTATGATGTTCCCTCCATTAGCTAAAGTTAAATATGAACATCTGGGAAAAGTATTTAAAAATGTAAAAGTTATCAGCCTGTCATTATTCTTAAATTGGGTGATCGGCCCTATACTTATGTTTTTTCTGGCTATTATTTTTCTTCATGACAAACCCGAATACATGGTTGGATTAATACTGATCGGTATTGCTCGTTGTATCGCTATGGTTTTGGTATGGAATGATCTTGCAAAAGGCGATAAGGAATATGCCGCGGGACTAGTAGCCCTGAACAGCATATTTCAGGTACTATTTTACAGTGTCTTCGCATGGCTTTTTATCACGGTACTTCCCCCCTATTTTGGAATTCAAGGATCTGTTGTGAATGTCAGTATGAGCGACGTCGCAGAAAGTGTATTCCTTTATCTGGGTGTGCCGTTCGTCGCGGGTTTTCTTACGCGTTATTTTTTTAAAAAAGCGAAAGGGGAAGAATGGTACGTAAAGAATATAGTACCGAAAATAAGTCCCTTTACATTGTATGCCTTACTTTTTACGATTGTAGTGATGTTCGGCTTTAAAGGTAAAATGATTGTAGGCCTACCGTTTGATATTTTAAGAATTGCGGTTCCCCTGATTATCTATTTCGTTATCATATTCATCCTGAGTTTTTTATTATCAAAAAAACTAGGGGCTAATTACGAAGAAAACACTTCGGTCTCTTTTACAGCTACTGGCAACAATTTTGAATTAGCCATTGCAGTAGCTGTGGGAGTTTTTGGAATAAATTCAGGTCAGGCCTTTGCAGGTGTAATCGGACCGTTGATCGAAGTGCCGGCATTGATCTTACTTGTAAATTTGGCTTTTTGGTTTAAGAAAAGATTGTATACACCAAATGCTGTTTAAGTGAATGAACAACCGTTTCGACGTTATTGTCATTGGTGGTGGTCAGAGCGGTTTAGCAACCAGCTATTATCTCAGGCGATCCGGGTTAAAATTTATCATCCTTGACAATCAGACAGAGCCAGGAGGCGCATGGTTGCACACGTGGAAATCTCTGCTTTTATTTTCTCCAGCACAATGGAGCTCATTACCAGGTGTAATGATGTCCGGAGGAAGTGATTACTACCCAACCCGTGATGAAACCATTAGCTATTTAAGATATTATGAAACCAAATACGCTTTTCCAATAAAAAGACCTGTGGAGGTCCTGCAGGTTCATAAAGGTGACAATGAATTTACAATTGACACCTCTGAAGGTTTGTATACTGCCTGCGTTGTTGTTAACGCAACCGGGTCTTTTGCCAATCCGTATACGCCAAAAATTGAGGGAAGTAAAGTTTTTCAAGGCAAAATCATTCACTCGAGTCAATATCTGTCACCGGTGGAATTTGAAAATAAAACTGTGGTGATGGTGGGTGAAGGTAACTCTGGTGCTCAAATATTAGCTGAGGTTTCAAAAGTTGCAGATACGATATGGATAACTCAAAAAGAACCCCGATTTCTTCCCGATCATATTGATGGCCGTTATCTATTCAATGTTGCGACGCAGCTCTACGAGGCACAAAAAGTAGGGAAACACTTCAAACCTCCTTCTCTCGGTGACATTGTAATGGTCGAGTCTGTCAAGGAAGCACGGTCTAGAAAAGTATTTAAAAGCTTTCGACCCTTTCAACGCTTTACTGAAGATTCAATTATATGGTCAGATGGTCGCGAGGAAAGAATTGATGCTGTTATTTACTGTACGGGATTTAAGCCCGCTTTAAAACATCTCGATGCGTTAGATGTGGTAGCGGCAGATGGTAAAACAGATACGGAGGGAACCCGTTCAAAGCGTGTGAAAGGTCTTTGGTTTGTTGGCTATGGAAACTGGACCGGATTTGCTTCTGCAACATTGATTGGTGTAGGTAGATCTGCCAAAGATACTGTTGACCAAATAGTCAAGTACATTTCAGAAATGAAACCATCTCAACCATCATGACTCCCGCAATCAGGCCCTTTGTAAAAGATGATTGGAATTCAGTGTCCGAAATTTATCGCCAGGGCCTTCTTTCCCGTAACGCAACATTTGAAACCGAAGTACCTGACTATGATTCGTGGTTAAAGAAATTTGATCCTAGCTTCATATGGGTTGCTCTTATAGACCGTCAGGTTGCGGGTTGGGCCGGACTTCAGCCTGTTTCTGCTCGTCAAGTTTATCGTGGAGTAATGGAAGTAACGGTGTATATAGACGTCAGCCGCATCGGACATGGAATTGGAACTTCATTGATGAAACACCTTGTAACCGAAAGTAAAAAAGGGGGAATATGGACCTTATTTGCTGTTATTTTCCCGGAGAACACGACAAGCATACGACTTCACCAAAGTGCGGGGTTTCGTGAAATCGGGTTTCGAGAAAAAATTGGGCAATTGGATGAAAAATGGAGAAATACGGTGCTTTTTGAGAGAAGAAGTAAAATCGTTGGGGTTTAAGGAGGCTAAATAAATAAATTAAATTCATAAATAATTGCATCATTTTCTGCGAGTCCCCGTCATAAGACTAGTGGCTAACTAAGTAGTCCGCTGTAAAGGCAGGTTCACGCAAAGAGCGCAAAGGAGAAATGCGAAAAGGGCGCAAAGGCGATATTTTTGCGGCCTTTGCGAATTGGCTTTGCGTCCTTTGCGTGAAACTTTATTTAATGCTTAATTATGAATACAACACTCACCATCACTTGGGACAATCTTTTTCAAGAACTCGTTGCCTTTGTCTTCTCGAAAGTGAAAGACAAGCCGTTAGCGGAAGATATTGTCCAGGATGTGTTTATAAAAGTGCATACAAAATCGGATCAGCTTAAAGAAGCAGATAAAATTTCGGGATGGATATATCAGATAACACGTAATGCCATTGCCGATCATTTCAGATCAAATTCAAAAAACATTCAACCTGTAGATGTGAATTGGGATGGCGATTTTAATGAGTTCAATGACTGTGTAGCACGTTGCCTTGGTATCCTGATAACCAAGCTTCCGGACAAATACCGGATTCCGTTAGAATTAACGGAGGTTGAAAATCTCTCCCAATTAGAAGTAGCTGAAAGATTAAATATCACGTATTCTGGAGCCCGGTCAAGGGTTCAACGTGCACGTAAACTTTTAAAAGAAAAAATCGACGAGCTCTATCTCATCAAAACTGACTCTTATGGAAACGTACTAGTTTGTGAAAATCGAGATCCTTATTGTTGCCGATGTAACTGTTGAAAGGTGCATCAATTTTAGGAATGGTCCGTCATAGGGATGATAAATCTCCACATATGAAAAAACTGCTTTTATTTGCCATTGCACTTATTACAAGCGCAACTTTTTGCTATTCTCAAACAACTAAAATAACAAGAGACCTTACTCTTGCCAGGGGTTATTATAAAAGTCTGCAAGCCTTTAACCCAAAAGC
>CAZAHL010000234.1:0-11630 GCA_964484845.1 uncultured Chryseolinea sp.
GCGAGGGGACATAAAAATTGAAAATTTCGAAGAAACTAAACTGCTTAATTTTTTTAGCCTCGCCGGGATAAATTTTCAAAATATTTCTTCAAACGATGCTGTTGTGTCTTCCAAGCTTTCTGAAATGGCGAGTGAGGGCTGGGTCCTTGTATTTGTAACCAGTGGTGTCGAAAGCGATGCCGGTGAGAAAGATGGAAATGGGATTTTTATAACGCGGTATGTTTTCAAGCGTGATAAAGTAAACCCTTAGCGAAGGGCCGAATCTAAGATTTACCTGCCTGCCGCAGGCTGTAAGAATATCGCCTTTCTCTGCCAACCTGACATTTTACACGTATTGGAATAACTTTTGAAATCCCTGTCCTCCACAGGGATTTTTTACTTATAGTCCTGAATTCTAAACTTTCAACCTGAAAAAGACACAATATGGCAGCTGTAAAAGAGAAAGGTAACATTTCGATCCACACCGAGAATATTTTTCCAATCATCAAGAAATTTCTTTACTCCGACCATGAGATCTTCCTCCGGGAATTAGTAAGTAACGCGGTCGATGCAACTCAAAAACTAAAAAAACTCGCTTCTATAGGTGAATTCGATGGAGAATTGGGTGATCTCACCATTGAAGTAAAGTTTGATAAAAATGAAAAAACCATAACCGTCAGCGATAAAGGTATTGGTATGACTGGCGAAGAGATTAAGAAATACATTAATCAAATCGCTTTTTCAGGAGCCACGGAGTTTGTTGAAAAGTTTAAAGATAAAGGCGATGCAAAAGACATAATCGGACGATTTGGGCTCGGCTTTTATTCCGCTTTTATGGTTGCTGATAAAGTTGAGCTAATATCCAGATCTCATAAGGTCGGCGAAAACGAAGCTGCTCAATGGGAATGTGATGGATCTACCGAGTTTGAACTTACCGAAACTGCCAAATCGGAACGTGGAACAGATGTCATCTTACACATCAACCAGGACTCAGAAGAATTTTTAGATGAATTCCGCCTTAAAGGGATTTTGGATAAATACTGTAAATTTTTACCCGTCGAGGTGAAATTCGGAACAACGGAAGAAAGTGAAGAAGATGGTGTTGATGCCGAAGGCAAACCAAAATTCAAAAAGATTACCAAAGACCGCATTATCAATAATCCTTCTCCTCTGTGGACGAAATCACCAAAGGAATTAAAGGATGAAGACTACTTAAATTTTTATAAAGAATTATATCCATTCACGGAGGATCCGTTGTTTTGGATTCATCTAAATGTGGATTATCCCTTTAACCTTACTGGTATTCTTTACTTCCCTAAGGTTAAGAATGACTTTGAAATTCAAAAAAATAAAATCCAACTTTACTCTCGCCAGGTGTTTATTACTGACGAAGTAAAAGACGTCGTACCCGATTTCTTAATGATGCTGCACGGCGTGTTAGATTCACCCGACATTCCGCTTAACGTTTCCCGTAGTTACTTACAAAGTGATGCGAACGTAAAAAAGATCAGTCAACACATTACTAAAAAAGTTTCCGATAAACTTTCTGAATTGTTCAAGAAGGACCGCAAAGATTTTGAAAAGAAATGGGATGATGTCAACATTTTTGCAAAGTACGGCATCATCAGCGACGAAAAATTTTACGATCGCGCAAAGGAATTCACGTTGTTGAAAAATGTAGACGGTCAGTACTTTACACTTGAAGAATACCGCGAAAAAGTGAAGGTCAACCAGACTGATAAGGACGATAGTGTTATTTTCATTTATTCCACAAATGCAGGTAAGCAAGATAGTTTCATCCAGTCAGCTAAAAACAAAGGCTACGATATTTTGATTTTAGATGGCGTGTTGGATAATCACTTCATTAACACCTTAGAACAAAAATTAGAGAAAACTCAAATCAAACGCGTTGATAGTGAGACCGCCGACAAGCTCATTGACAAGGATCTAAAATCTGAAAGTGTTTTAAGTACCGAAGAGCAAGAGCAAGTAAAAAGTATTTTTGAGAAAGCCATCAATAATAAAAATATGACACTCGCGGTGGAGGCAATGTCCCCAGATGAATTACCCGTCGTTATTACGATGAGCGAATTCATGCGCCGAATGAAAGACATGGCCAAGCTAGGTGGCGGTGGATATAGTTTTATGGGCACCATGCCGGATAATTACAACGTGGCGATTAACGGAAATCATCCTATTGTACAGAAAGTATTAAAAACAGAAAGTGAAGAACAAAAAATTGTACTAGCTAAACAGGCGTACGATTTGGCACTCCTTTCGCAAAATATGCTCACCGGAGCTGATCTAACAAACTTCATTAAGCGAAGCGTAACGCTATCCGCGCAATAAATCCAATATTAGCCGTCGGACATCCAAGGGTCTGACGGCTAAATAATATTTTTTAGGTAAATTCGTTCTCCAGTCAATTCAAATATTATGTGTTGGAGACTACTTTTTTTAATTGCACTCATAATTTCGAGCACCGCCTCCTTGGCACAGGAAGGCGATCCCGAAGAACAACGCTTTACAATCGATACCCCTGCTAGTCTTGATTTTAAAAAGGAAGAAGATCCCGTTAGTTCCAAAAAAAAGAAGAAGCCTAAGAAAAAAGTATTTTATGGCGTTAAAACAAAAAAGGCCTTTACCAGAAAGGGGCAGGGTGAACGCATCACTTACGAATTATTTTACTATTTAAAAAAATCCGAGAAGCCTCAGACGTTTGCACGTGATATCTATTGGTATGATTTCACGAGGCGCGAAATCAGAAAGACCACAACGTTCGATCCTTCGAAAGGCGTATTGTTACACGGTCCCTATGAAAAGCGTCTTGACCAGCTCGTTATAGAGAAAGGCATTTTCTATAAAGGAACCAAACACGGCCGTTGGATGCAATATCACCGTGACAGCACCTTGATAGACAAACATCGATACTACCGCGGTTGGCCCAAAGAATCCTTAGTAAGCTACTACGATCCTCAGGAACGCAAGCGCATGAAGGAGATGACTCCAATCGAATATGGTGAAAAGGAAGGCTACTACTATTTTTTCCATGAAAATGGACAACTCGCTGTTCAAGGCGAATATCAATGGGATGAAAAAGTTGGCGATTGGACTGAATTTTATCCTAATGGAAAAAGGAAAAAAATTGTCACCTATCCTAAAAAAGCCTTTGATGAAGCAACAAAACCCTACGTCAAGGCAGAGTGGAATGACAAAGGGAAAGAACTGTATAGGAACAATAAGATGGCGGCGAGATAGGTTAGTTTAAAGTTTGAAGTTTAAGGTTTGAAGTTGCGGGCTACCGCTGGCGGCTTTTTATAGAATAGTTTGAAGCTTTGTGTGTCTGGTCCGCCATACTTTTTAGATTAGCCCACGTTTGAAGCAATATGGCACCGACCAAAGAAAGCATTGAGCAGGCGCACAAGCGCATTGCTGCCTATGTACACCGGACTCCGGTAATGACATCATCCAGCCTGAATGCTGTGGCAGGATGTCAGCTATTTTTTAAGTGTGAAAACTTTCAAAATGTAGGCGCTTTCAAAGCGAGAGGAGCCATGAACGCCGCACTCCTGATACCCTTAGAAGAAAGAATAAAAGGAGTAGCTACGCATTCATCCGGCAACCATGCGCAGGCCGTTGCTCGCGCGGCGCAGATCATAGGTATGAAAGCCTATGTTGTAATGCCACACAATTCATCTGAAATAAAAAAAAGAGGTGTCCTTAGTTATGGAGGAGAAATTTTCGCTTGTGAGCCTACTCTGCAGGCGAGGGAAGCGATGTTAAAAGACGTGATAATAAAAACGGGAGCTACAGAGATCCACCCATTTAATAATTTCGCGGTGATGACTGGCCAGGCAACGGTGGCGAAAGAGCTACTAGAGGATATTAACAATTTAGATTTCATCGTTGCCCCTGTCGGGGGCGGTGGTCTGTTAAGCGGTACTGCATTAACCGCCAAGTTCTATTCGCCTACTACGAAGGTAGTCGGCGCAGAGCCGGAAGGAGCAGACGATGCGTTTCGGAGCATGCAAAGTGGAAAAATAGAACCTTCTGGAATGAATTCGATCGCTGATGGTTTGCTTACTTCTTTGGGGGACAAAACATTTAGTATCATTCAAAGAGAAGTAGAGGAAATTATCACAGCATCCGACCAAGAAATAATTTCGGCTATGCGCCTTGTATGGGAGCGCCTTAAAATTATCATCGAGCCATCGGCAGCTGTTACGTTAGCTATTGTCCTTAAGCAAAAGGAAAAGTTTTATGGAAAAAGAGTTGGCCTCATTCTCTCAGGAGGAAATATCGACTTAGAAAAAGCGGCAAAGTTCTTTTCATCCAACGGCAATAACGGTTCTTAAAAATTTCTTATTGCTTCCAAAAACTCTAAACTCTAAACTGTTAATTGTTCTTTTTAAACTGATCAAACCGCGAAGGTGTGGTTTTTTTTGGAAAAACATTATTCCGCATTTCGACATCGGCAAGCTCAAAGTTAGGGTCAAGCACAACGTTGACAGCCTCCTTTTCTTTAATAAACACTTTGGTAATTTCAGTTTCGCTAAGGCGCCAGACCTCAGCGGGAATTCGTTCGATCTCTTTTGACCCATCTTTGTAAGTCCATTCAATGACCAACGGTGTCACCAGGCCACCAATATTCTTAAATTTAATTTGATAGATGTTTTTCCCTTCCAGCTTCTGTTTTATTTCGTTGTCATTCAGGCGACTCTTAAACTCTCCGTACAATTGATCGGGCGTATTCATCAGGCTGAATTCTTCAGGGCCGTCATTAAAATTATCTGCATTGCCTTTGTTTTCACTTTTGGCAACTTCAAGATCACCTTTCTTAACTTTTAGTTTTCTCTTTTCGGGGTCAATTTTTTCCGAACCTAATTTAAACCACTTGACCTCCTGCATATCCACGTCTACGTTGTCTGTCGTATAGAACCAACCACGCCAAAACCAATCCAGATCAACGGCAGACGCATCTTCCATCGTCCTAAAAAAGTCAGCGGGACCGGGATGTTTAAACGCCCAACGCTGAGCATACTCTTTAAACGCTTTATCAAATAATTCAGGTCCCATGACAGTTTCTCTTAGTACAGTAAGGGCAGCGGAAGGTTTGGTATAGGCGTTCGAACCGAATTCGCCGGGCCTAACATTGTCAGAAGAAGACATGATCGGCCGCATCTGCGATTTATCACCACGCATGAAAGGAATAATTCCCTTGGGGGTACCATGAGTTCCATAAAGTTCCGGATACCGAACGCGCATGGTTTCCTTTTCAAGAAACGTATTCAATCCTTCGTCCATCCACGACCATTGGCGCTCGTCCGAATTTACAATCATAGGAAAAAAATTGTGCCCTACTTCATGTACTACTACTTGGACCAAACCCGTTAATACTTGCTTCGAATACGAACCATCTTTTTTTGGTCGTTGACCATTAAAACAGATCATTGGATATTCCATTCCTTGGTTGGCTGTATGAATGGAGTACGCGACCGGATAAGGATATTCAAAAGTACGTTCAGAGTAGATTTCCAATGCGTGCTTAATCGCTTTAGTAGATTCTCGTTCCCACAAAGGGTTACCTTCCTTAGGATACAGCGACTGGGCCAATGGTGTCTTGCTTCCCGCTTTTACAGCTTGGGCATCCCAAATGAATTTTCGAGAACTTGCAAAAGCAAAGTCGCGGACATTTTCAGCATAAAATTCCCACGTGGCCTTCTTTGTGGATTTAGTTTTTTCTTTCTGGATGGCTTCCTTTTCTGTTACGATAAACACCGGGGCATCAAAAGATTTTTTTGCATTCTCGTAGCGTTCAAGCTGTTCCTTCGACAGTACCTCTTTGGGGTTTTGAATTGTTCCAGTAGCCGCTACGATATGATCGGCTGGTACAGTAATTTTGACGCGGTAGTTACCAAAGGTCAAAGCAAACTCTCCCTGCCCGAGAAACTGTTTGTTCTGCCACCCTTCATAATCATCGTAAACACACATGCGCGGAAACCATTGAGCGAAAGTATAAACATAGTTCCCATCTGCCGGAAAGAACTCATATCCACCCCGACCATCAAATACTTGTCGGTTATACTCCGTATAGCTCCAGTCAATAGAAAAAGTAAACTTTTCGCCATTCTTTAATGGAGCAGGCATATCCACCCGCATCATTGTATTATTAACAGTATAGGCCAGATTTTTGCCTCCTGCGTCTTTAACAGTTTTGATTGTGTACCCTCCTTTATAGTCCGATACGGTGGTACCGGATGCGATTCCGAAGAAGGCTGCTGGAATAGAATCTTTCACAACGCCCGTATTTGCTTGATTCATAATGCTCTGGTCTGCAAAAATATTTTGATCGAGCTGAAGCCATAAATATTTAAGAGCTTCCGGAGCATTGTTATAATAGGTTATGGTTTCCGAGCCAGTAAGAAGCTGCGTATTGTCATTCACCTCTACATTGATTACATAGTCTGCGCGTTGCTGCCAGTAGTTTGAACCTGGTGCACCAGAAGCTGTGCGATTGTTGTTGGGAGTCGGCAACGTTTCGCCCAGTTGCTCAAATTTTCCCTTCCATTGATTCTGCGGCTGCGCTTTAAAGCTGAATGCAATCAGAAAAATCACTGTGAAAATCGATCTCATTAAAAATGCATTTTAAATAAAGGGAATATAAATTGTCAATTATGCTGAAGGAACCAATTCTCTCAATTGACCTTCTTTTTAAAAGAATCAAATTTAGAAGGAGCACCTGTTGTTCTCGGAAAGATATTATCCTGAATATCAATATCGGTTAACTCCTGTTGCGGATCAAGCACAATATTAGTGACTTCTTTTTCCTTAATAAAAACCTTATTGATCTTCTTCTCATTTATCCTCCAGATTTCTGCGGGAATTCTTTCGATCTCCTTCGTTCCATCAGCGTAAGTCCATTGTATGATTACGGGCATAACCAATCCACCTTTATTGGATAGCGTCAACTCGTAGATATTTTTGTTCTCCAGCTTTTGTACAATCGCTTTGTCATCCACGATGCTGGCAAATTCGCCATTCAGTCGCGGGTCTGTATTAACAAGGCTAAACGGCTCCGGGCCGCTGTTGAAATTTTGGAAGGTATCTGAGTTGGTTGCTAAGTCACCTTTTTTAGCGTTTACCTCTTTTTTCTCCAGCCCGGGTTGTTCTTTTCTCATTTTGTACCATTTTACAGCGTCAATGGATTGATCGCAATTGTCTGTTGTGTAAAACCAGCCTTTCCAAAACCAATCCAAGTCTACGGCCGATGCATCTTCCATTGTACGGAAGAAATCCGCAGGTTTCGGATGTTTAAAAGCCCAACGGTCGGCATATTCCTTAAACGCTTTGTCAAAAAGCTCCGGCCCCATAATAGTTTGACGAAGCATGTAGAGCCCGGTAGCCGCTTTTCCATATTGTTCATCTCCTAATATTATAACTTGTTCGGCGTTCGTCATTAATGGACGTTTTGTTGCTTCGCCTCCTCTAAGATAAGGTACCATTTCAATTGGCTTCCCCCTTGTCCATTTTAGGTCCGGGTAGCGTTCCTCCTGCGTAAGAAGTTGAACAAAGCTGTTAATCCCTTCATCCATCCATGTTGTTTGCCGTTCATCGCTGTTGATGATCATCGGAAAGAAATTATGTCCGACTTCATGCACAATAACACCTATCATTTTTTGCTTTACGCTGGTTGAAAAGCTTCCGTCTTTATTTGGCCTGCCAAAATTGAAGCAGATCATCGGGTACTCCATACCGATACTGGCTGCATGCACTGAAATGGCAACGGGATAGGGATAATCGATGGTAAATTTTGAATACACTTCAAGGGTGTTTTTGACTGCTTTTGTTGATTCTTTCTCCCAAAGCGGATTCCCCTCCTTCGGATAAAACGACATTGCCAACGGGGTTTTGCTTCCTAAGTTAACAGCTTGGGCATCCCAGATAAATTTCCGCGAGCTTGCAAAAGCAAAATCCCTGACATTTTCTGCATGAAATTCCCAGACCTTCTTTTGAGTTGATTTTGCTTTTTCCCGTTGTTCAGCTTCTGCCTGTGTCACTATAATAACGGGTTTGTCATACGAAGTTTTAGCTTTTTCGAAACGCCCTAATTCAGTTTGCGATAATACTTCCTTTGAATTCTGAAGGACGCCGGTAGCCCCCACGATGTGATCCGCAGGCGTTGTAATCCGCACCTTATAATCACCGAATGGTAACGCAAATTCTCCACGCCCAAGAAATTGCTTATTCTGCCAACCCTGATAATCATCATATACACACATACGAGGAAAGAACTGAGCGATGGTGTAAACATAATTTCCGTCTTCAGGAAAAAACTCCATTCCACTACGCTGGCCGAAAACGTTACGATCGACGATGTTGAACGACCACTCTACACCAAAAGAATATTTTTCCCCGGATCGAAGGGGTTGTGGCAAGTCAACACGCATCATGGTATTATTAACAGTGTACGGAAGAGGTTTTCCATTGACTTCTTTGACGCCTTTAATGGTAAAACCTGCCTTAAATTCGGAAACGTCTGCTGCATAGGTTTTCGCATCAGCAGAATCTTTCACAACACCTGTGGTGGTATTTCTCAATGTATTCTCCTCTGACAGAATATTCTGATCAACTTGCAACCACAAGTATTTTAATATATCCGGGGAATTATTGGTATATGTAATTGTTTCAGTTCCGGACATGCTATTAGCTGATTCATTTAGCTCAACGCTGATAACATAGTCCGCCTTTTGCTGCCAATACTTTTGGCCTGGCGCTCCGGAGCCAGTACGATATTCATTAGGAGTTGGCAACATTTGGCCAAGCTGCTCGAACTTTCCCTCCCAATCAGGAGCCTCTTGTGCTATTGATGCCAGCGAAAGCAGGCTCAATGCAGTGATACAAAATAACTTCATAGCAATATTTATGTGTTAGGTTAATGAGTCGATAAATTTAAGGAAGCCAATACATATTTTCTTTCATCAGCACCATCGCAATACCGGCGATAGCAGACGAAATAACCATTTTCCAGTCCCTTCGGTTCAAGCCAAATAAATCCACTAAAATAAAGGCAACCATCATAAAAATGGCAACAATGATAAGTTGTCCCAATTCCAGTCCGAGATTAAATGCCAAAAGCTGAGTGATGATGTTTTCGTTTTTACCTAAAATAGAACGCAAATAGGTTGAGAAACCCAAGCCATGAATTAACCCAAAAAATGCTGCAAAAAAATAGTTGACGTATAGGGCTCGGCCTGAAACATTATTTTCGTTTTTGAAAATATTAGAGACTGCTGTTATAAATATGGTTAGAGGAATAAGAAACTCGATCAGTTCCACCTTAACCGTAATAATTCTCAATGTAGACAGTGCCAACGTAATGGAGTGTCCAATTGTAAAGGCCGTAACTAAAATTAAAATTTGCTTCCATTCCCGGGTGAGGTATATCGCACATAATGCCACTACGAAAATGATATGATCATACCCATTTGAATAGTCCAAAATGTGACTTTTGCCTAACCCAAAGTAAAGTTGAAATTCGCTCATCTAAAGACGCTTAATACCTCAAGTATAATAGATTATCTTTTATTAAAGACAGCTGCACTTGAATTTAAATACAGGCTGATTTGTTGGGATGACATTATAAACAAATCTATTTTGAGATTATTTCTAAAAGTTATCTTTGCAAACGTTTTAAGATTAAATAGTGGGATCGCTTTCGTTTATTTACTTCTTCAGCTTTCTAACCATACTTTTTGAAGTTCATCCATTGCATGTTTCTGTCACGGAGATCGAAATGGATGAAAAAGATAAAAGGCTTGAAATTATGATGCGCGTCTTTATCGATGATCTGGAGCTTACTTTGCGCCAGAGCCTTGATCAACCTGCATTAGATATTCTTGCCTTGTCTGAGAATTCACGAGACGAGATGGTGTCCGCGTACCTGAAAGATCATGTCAAACTTTCCTTGGACGCTAAAGATCAAAAGATAAAATACATTGGACATGAACAAGAGGAAAGTGCTTTCATCTTTTATATTGAAGTGCCGAACGTAAAAAAATGGAAGAGTATTCAAGTTCAGAATGACATCATTATGGAGACATTTTCAGATCAGTCGAACCTTATCCATATTACTGTAGGAGAAAAAGTAAAGAGTTTGAGATTAACGAAAAGCAATCCCATTGACAAACTCACGTTTGATATATAAAAAAATACGATCTTCGCGTGAATTTCCGGAGGTATGAATAGATTTTTCGCTTTAATCGTTTTTGCAGTTAGTCTTCTCTCTGCATGCGAATCTGAAAAGGATGAGTGTGTCTTTCAACCCGACGTTGCTTCGAAAGTTGAATTGGATTTTGAATCCCTCGAGGAGTCATTTGTCACTATTGAGTCGAAGGATGATCTGGTTAAGCTGCTCACCCAAAATCCCGGCATTCGCGACTACATCTTCCGGCGGGATGAATATCCCAATGACTCTACGTTTATCAATGTACTGTATAGCCGCTTCACCAGTCCCCACATAGATACGTTGTTATTGGAAACAAGACGTGTGTTTGGCGATCTATCCGCTTTAAAAGCTCAGTTCGAGGAAGCTTTTACGAACCTGAAATATTATTATCCCGATTTTGTTCCGCCGAAAATCAAAACCGTTATTTCCGGAATTGATACTGATCTGCTTGTATCAGATTCTCTCATTGTTGTCAGTCTGGATTACTATTTAGGGAGAGGTGCCAAATACCGTCCGGATAAGTACGAATACCTTCTTAGAAAATATGATCCCAATGACATTGTTCCCTCCAGTGTGTTAATCTACGGAATAAGCAACCGTTTCAATAATAATGAAACCAAGGATCAAACAGTGCTTGCTGACATGGTCACTTATGGAAAAGCATTTTATTTTGCAAAACACATGTTGCCGTGCGTTGCTGATAGTGTATTCCTTTCCTATACACCCGAAGAAGTTAACGGTTCAAGAAAAAATGAAAATTTGATCTGGGCCCGGTTCGTCGAAAGTCAGGTGTTATTTTCTACAAATCAGAAAATTAAACAAGATTATTTGGGAGAACGCCCCATAACGATCCAGGTAGGCGAAAAGTGCCCTGGGCGTATTGGTCAATGGGTCGGCTGGCGAATTGTGAATAAGTTCGCACAAACTCATCCCGAGGTAACACTTCCTGAGATCATGGCCATGAAAAATGCGCAGAAAATCTTCAAGGAATCTAAATACAAACCGAACTAAACAGTTTCGAGTTTTGAGTTTGGAGTTTCGAGAACGTTATTTAAACAGTGTCCCGAAGCTCAAAACCCGCAACTTTAAACTTTAAATTCTAAACTTTAAACTCTCAACAATGCGTAAAAAAATCGTAGCTGGCAATTGGAAAATGAATAAGACATTGGAAGAGGCTAAAATCCTAGCCTCTGAGGTGAAAGCGATGGTGGAGGATGAGGTAAAAGGAAATACCCTTGTTATTCTTTGCACTCCTTCCCTGTATCTGATACCGATTAAAAATATCCTGGGAAATAATGAACGCATCTTAGTAGCCGCACAAAATTGCAGTGAGCATGAATCAGGGGCGTACACCGGTGAGCTGTCGGCTGGAATGCTTAAGTCTTGCGGCATACCGTATGTCGTTTTAGGGCACAGTGAACGCAGG
>CAZAHL010000235.1:0-11615 GCA_964484845.1 uncultured Chryseolinea sp.
GGATTCCGCTCAGGATCAGGCATCTCACGGAGTAAGCTAGATGCCGCGGAATGACGGGCTCGATGTAAGAGGGTAGGTCTTGCTAAGTTATAGGAGAATACCCAGATGAATATCAAGAGAAGTCGCAAAGGGTGAAACTAATAGAATCGAAGAATACCTACAAACCAACCTATGAAACCGTCATGCCGCACTAACGCAAGTTGCTATAACAAATTGCAGAACTTTGGCGGCATCCCCTTGACAGGACATGCTCAGCCGGAGTGCCTTTAATGAAGAGACCTATCCGCGGGATTCCGCTCAGGATCAGGCATCTCACGGAGTAAGCTAGGAGCCGCGGATTGACGGCGTCGATGGAAGAGGGTAGGTCTTGGTAAAAGATTTTAAAACCTCATACGTCAAGTTAAATGAAACTTGACAAAATGTGACTATAGTGTATTGACATATCCCCGTTCAATCAAGTCCGCCTCATTTTTTACAAAGTAGGTTTTTCCATTTGCCAACAGGTATAGACGGTCCGTGATGGCAATTACATCACGATATAAATGATCGGTGATAATGATTCCTTTTTTATTTTTTTCCGCCACGATGAGTTGCTTAAGCTTTTCGACATGCACGGGCATAAGCCCAGAGAATGGTTCATCCAGAATACAAAAAAGTGCTTTTGACTTCAATATTAAAATTGCTTCAATAATTCGTTCATAGCCCCCGGAGAGCTGCTTAGGCTTGAGGTTTAAAAAATCTTTAATTTCTTCAAATTGTGATATGATTTCTTCTTCATTTATCCCAAAAAGTTTGAACACTTTTCGAATGGAAAGAAATGACGGCATCAGATTTTCCTGGGGTAAATAACTGATAAGTCTTTTTGCCATATAGTCTTCAGGCAATTGTTTACCGTTAATTCTTATTGATTGATGATCACCTCTCAAGGAACCGAAGACAACTTTCATCAGACTTGATTTTCCGGATCCATTCCTGCCTAATAAGCCAACCACTTCCCCAACTTCACATTTCATGTAAACACTCGAAAGTATCGATCGGGTTTCATACTTCAATTCAAGGCTATCAAATTCCAATATGTCTTTCATATAACCAGCAACGTTATGACAGTAAGGATTAACCAAATAAGTAAATCAAGAGCAGTGGTGTAGAGATATAACCGTTTTTTTGAATAACCGAGATTGTTGAAAAAGTATAATTGCTGAGTTTGAAAGAGATGAAAAAATATTCCTAAAGCGAAGGTTGTTATTATTTTCATCCAAAACATATACATGGCGATGCTTCCAGAGCCTTCCAACAAAATCAAAAAGCAACTGAGCAGGCTTATAAAAGTTGTAGGCCAGATAAAGTTGCGATAGAACGTGAAAATCGTATTCATGCACGCCGGATCGAGCAAGTATTGTACCACCGTATATGTTGGAGTTGGCTTACTCTTGCCAATACTTTGTTTTCAGATTTTTAAGATATTCTATGCTGTCCGATGAGAAAATAGGATAGCTTTTCTTCAGTTTCTTTACCGCGTCATTATAGCTGATCATAAAAGAAATAGGGTCCTCTATTAACGGGATATGATTTGTCAAAACGCCTGATTCTTGTATTACGGCGCCCATAAAACGCCCAGGGATGTGACCGCCATTTTTACCGTATGCGTTAGCAAATGCAGCAAATCCTTGATATTGTTCGATTACAGTTTCAGTTTTAAAAGCAAGAGCCAAAAGGCTATCCAGTTTTTTGATTTTCGCGATAGAAATAGATTCATCATTTTTCGTCAGTTTTTTGACTTCTTCATACAATGGAGAATTTCGCTGCATAAGTACCGGCTTGTCAATTAAATCTGCAATTCCCTCTTCATTAATTGCTTGCAAAAAATAGAGCAGATTAAAATCTGCCGAATTATAGTTCGAAGTTTTTTTTAGATGCTGTAAAAATGTACGAGAAACAATTGCATGGAAGCTTTCGTGGGCACCTGATAAACCAACTTTATAACTATCAATTCTGCTGGCGTGCAACAAATCATTCATGACTACTCCTCCATAGCCTGTTGCTTCCGGTGAGCCATAATTTATGTAGAAGAGGATTGGGAAGTTCTCGTCCGTTTGTAATCTCTTCGGGAGGAATGGGTAAAGCAATAGTTTGATACTATCCACTATGCTTGAAGTGTTTAATAGTCGAATGTATTTCTCCAGTTTCTCCTGATTATCTTTATACTCTTTGTGATAAAGCTCACTCGCAGAAAGTTCTTTAGCAGTGGTACCTCCGTTAGAAGAAAAAACTTTCTGCATTTCGGATTTTAAAACAGTCGTGTCAATAGCACCTCCGAGGATGAGCATCTCGTATGCCGGTGTTTTAAATAATTCATTCCATTCTAATGAACTTGGGTGTTTGCCTAGTTGAAGAGATTTGGCAATTTTGAAATAAGATTCAGCACTGGCTGTATTTATCTTTTCGTTTTGAAGCTTTTGAGCAAATGCTAGGGTTGTGAAAAATGTAAACCCGATCACGACAAAATTGAACCTAGTAAGCATGGTGACTTTTCGTGAATGTTTTACAACGGTTTATAAGTCATTATTCCTATGTAATCCAGTGCAACGTCTTCGCTTCAACAGGATTCACAAAAGGTGTTTTGTTTTGTTGAGACAGATCCCATTGTCTTTTCAATTCATGATACCAACGAGCCTGAGCATCCGGTTCACCGAGCAACATGAGTGTAGGTTTTGACTTAAGACCTTCCCCTAATTTTCTAAACACACCTAGGTCTTGATGAATAAATTGTTTGCCAAGCTGACGTAAGGGCCACCAAACAAACTTTACAAAATTAATCGAGGTATAAAATATATGGTTCAACTCAGTTTCATGCTCATTGATAGGAGTGAGGCACGTAATCGATATGATCTCATTTGTTCCAACCTGGATATGTTCGGTACGGATTCCGGGCAATTGAAAGTTTATTTCAGTAGAAGTACCTCCCTTTAAAATGGAATATCCTTTTGAATTGGAAGATGGTTTATGTCGAACCATCTTGAAACCTAAATCTACTGGTTCGAATTTTTTTTCTTTTAGCTTTAAATTCTTAGCCGACCGCCAATACCAGGATTGATGTACAAAAGTAACGTGTGCCGGATCAATCAACCCGATGACGGCGTGATCAATGTCGGCTGGCATAATTACTTTTTCAACGAATAGAAACTTTTGACCGGCTGGAGCCAGCAGGTTGGGCACGTTTTCTTCTGAGCCTTGAAGTTGCGTTTTATTTTGAGGAATGTAAATCCAGATGGTGCCGTTTATCTCTTTGCAAGGATATTTAAATACTTTGATTTTTTTGGTATCAAACTTTTCGTCTGCCAACGCTGGAATCCCCTGGCATGTCCCAGTATGATCAAATTTCCAACCATGATAACAACATTGAATAATTTTGCCATCATACCATCCTTGCGATAAGGGTACGCCCCGGTGAGGGCAGTTATCTTTTAATGCGAAGGGCAGATCATTTTCGTCTCTGCCAAAAACAATACGTTCACCCAACAGTTCTTTCGCAACAAGTTTCCCCTGCTTTAGAAAAGAACCGTGGATGGCAAAATACCAGAGATTTTTGAGAAAAAGAGAGTCAATCATTCTACAGAACGTTCAGGAAAAAGGTAATTAAAGAAGGAATGTGTAAGTTTCCAAAATCACCGTCTGAATAAATCATGGATAAAATATTGCGCGGTTGTCTGCTGCACAAAAGTTTCCGGTTAATTTTATAGTTTTATTTTTCAATCTTTAGACTTTAATTGAAAATTCAAACCTAACTAAATGAAAAGAAAATTACGCATGGGCATGGTAGGCGGTGGTCTTACCTCTTTTATTGGCCCAATTCATCGCAAAGCAGCCGGTATCGATGGTGAAATTGAATTGGTATGTGGCGCTTTCAGTATTATCCCTGGAGAATCTCAACAAACTGGTGAAGCCTTATATCTCAATCCGGGGAGAGTGTATGAAACTTATCAGGAAATGTTTGAAAAAGAAAAAAATTTACCTGCCGATCAGCGTATCGATTTTGTTTCTGTAGTCACCCCCAACCACGTTCATTTTGGCCCCTCTCAAATGGCGCTTGAAAATGGTTTCCATGTTCTTGTGGAAAAGCCAATTGCGTTTTCTTTAGCAGAAGCAAAAACATTGCAGAAGACAGTAGCTAAAACGGGCCTCCTTTTAGGATTGACTCATACATATACTGGCTACCCTTTGGTAAAGGAAGCACGCAATATGGTGGCTACAGGTAAACTTGGTAAAATCAGAAAAATTTTTGTTGAATATCCTCAAGGTTGGCTCTCTACATTATTAGAGGGAACAGGAAATCTGCAAGCTTCCTGGAGAACCGATCCGAAACAATCAGGAATGGGCGGCGCAATTGGAGATATAGGTACCCACGCCGCGAACTTAGCAGAATATATAACCGGTTCGCAAATTACCGAGATCTGTGCAATGTTAAACGCAGTCGTAAAAGGACGTAAGCTGGATGATGATTGCTCTATGCTTCTCCGTTTTGACAACGGTGCTTCGGGTGTCTTAATGGCAACACAAGTGGCTGCTGGTGAAGAAAATAATTTAAATATCCGTGTATATGGAGAGAAGGGTGGACTGGAGTGGAGGCAAGAGGACCCTAATACGATGATCCTGAAGTGGCTTGATCGCCCAAAAGAAATAATTCGTGCAGGTCAGAAATATTTATCGGACGATGCTAAAGCATTTACAAGAACACCCGCCGGTCACCCCGAAGGTTATCTTGAAGCTTTTGCCAATATTTATCGCGCTTTTACCAGAGCCGTACGCGATTATAAACCAGGGAAGAAAATGAACCTTGCAAAATACGACTTCCCGGATGTAGCCGATGGCGTGCGGGGGATGAACTTCGTTCAGACCGCAGTTAAATCTGCTAGCTCCACTCGCAAGTGGACAACCCTCAAATAACTGCATCTTTCAATCAATGTTTAACTAAAAAAGTATCCGTCGTTTTAATGAAAACACTTAAAGGACCCGCAATATTTCTGGCGCAGTTCATGGGCGATCAGCCCCCATTCGATAATCTCAAAACTATTTGTAAATGGGTTTCCTCACTCGGTTATATCGGAGTTCAAATTCCCGCATGGGATAAACGCTGCATTGACTTGAAGCAAGCTGCTGAAAGCAAAGATTACTGCGATGAATTGAAAGGTATGGTCGAGTCCTGCGGATTGCAGATCACGGAACTGGCAACTCACTTGCAAGGGCAACTTGTCGCTGTGCACCCATCGTTTACAGATTTGTTTGATGGCTTTGCGCCAAAAGCTGTGCGTGGTAACATCAAAGAGCGCACAGCTTGGGCAGTTGATCAACTTAAGTACGCTGCTAAGGCAAGTAAAAATCTGGGGCTTAATGCCCATGCTACATTTTCAGGTTCATTGATGTGGCATACAGTTTATCCCTGGCCACAACGTCCTGCTGGATTAGTAGAAGACGGATTTAAAGAGTTGGCAAAACGCTGGCTTCCCATTTTGAATGCATTTGACAAAGCCGGTGTTGATCTTTGCTATGAAATTCATCCTGGGGAAGACCTGCACGATGGAATAACCTTCGAACGTTTTTGGGAAGCTACAGGGAAACACACCCGCTGCAACATCCTTTATGATCCAAGTCATTTTGTTTTGCAACAATTGGACTACTTGCAGTACATCGATTTTTATCATTCTTTCATTAAAATGTTTCATGTAAAGGATGCTGAGTTTAATCCAAATGGAAGAAGTGGAGTGTACGGTGGATATCAGAATTGGATAGATCGTCCAGGAAGATTCCGTTCACTCGGCGATGGCCAGGTAGATTTTAAATCGATATTTTCAAAACTCGCACAGTATGGATATGACAGTTGGGCAGTTCTTGAGTGGGAGTGCGCAATGAAACACCCTGAACAAGGAGCGGCAGAAGGAGCACCCTTTATTAAGAAGCATATTATCCGGGTAACAGAAAAAGCCTTTGATGATTTTGCGTCAACAGGTAAGGATACTCGATTTAATAAGAAAGTATTAGGAATTTAATGCGGCCTTTTGCGGCTAAGAAAGCTAACAAGAAAAAGATCGCGAAATAAAAAAAATGTAATTTGAACCTTCACTAGAAAACTAACCTTATGAAAAAAATATTTTTTTGCATTGCTATTATTGGAACAATATCGCTGGGCCTGACCTCTTGTGGTGGGTCTAAAAAAGAACAAGCAAAAGAAGAAGAAAAATCGGAGGACGCTTATGATGACTCCGACATAGCTGAACCCGAATCAGAATCTTCGGTAGATCTAATTGCTCAAGGTCAGACATTGGTGGATGCCAGCGATTGCAAAACATGCCATCATCCGACAAATAAAATTATTGGACCTGCCCACATGGAGGTGGCGAAGAAATATGAATTCACAAAAGCCAACGTGAGCCTGTTGGCTGGAAAAATAATCAACGGTGGGAGCGGCGTCTGGGGTGATATCCCAATGTCTCCTCATACTGATATTTCCAAAGGCGATGCGGAAAAAATGGCAATGTATGTACTTTCTCTGGATGGCGAAAAGCCACAAGACTAACCTTTAATTTTATTAAAAATATTCTATGAACTATATTTATAAAACAATTTTCACAGCCCTATTCATCACATGTATTGCCATGACCGGTGAAGCTCAAAATACCCTTACTGCTCAGGAGAAAAAAGACGGATGGAAGCTCCTCTTTGATGGCAAAACCACAAAAGGCTGGCGGCAATATAGCAGCGATAAAATCAGTGCAAGATGGAAAGCATCCAATGGTGAATTGTACCTGGATAAATCCGTAAAAGAAGGTAGGGGGGATATTATTACCGACGGCGAATATAAAGATTACGATCTCAGCCTGGAATGGAAAATTGATTCCTGCGGAAACAGTGGCGTTATATTCAATGTAGTGGAGGATCCGAAATTTCAAGCTACATATCACACGGGACCGGAGATGCAAGTGCTAGATAACACTTGTCATCCCGATGCTAAGATCATTAAGCATCGTGCGGGCGATCTATACGATCTGATATCTTGTTCGAAAGAAACTGTAAAACCGGCAGGCGAATGGAACGTGGCCCGTATAGTTTCCAAAAACGCAAAAATGGAATTTTGGCTTAACGGTACTAAAACAGTAGAATTTACCATGCATACTCCGGAGTGGGATCAGATGGTGGCTGCTAGCAAATTCAAAACCATGTCAAGTTTTGGAAAAGCTCTCAAAGGTCATATCGCCTTACAAGATCACGGAGATGGTGTGTATTTCCGCAATATCAAGATCCGCGAATTGAAATAACGAGGACGTTGAAGGGATGCATAGCATCTGGTTTTATAGTCCTCGTAACTAAATCTTCCATTCATGAAATCATACTTATCGATCCTTATACTTTTTTGTTTATTGTTGTCGTGCGGAGAGAAAGAAAATCCGCGCGTGTTAGTTTTCTCGAAAACAAAAGGATACAGACACGAGTCCATTGGAGTTGGAAAGCTGACGTTGTTAGAACTTGGTAAGAAGAATCAATTTGAAGTTGATACAACGGAAAACTCGGATTTTTTTAATGAGGAAAATCTCAAACGTTACCGGGCGGTTGTATTTCTGAATACCACGATGGATGTTTTAGATCCCGTTCAGCAAACGGAATTTAAACGATTCATTGAAGCCGGTGGAGGGTTTATAGGAATTCATGCAGCTGCTGATACAGAGTACGAATGGCCCTGGTACGGCGATCTTCTCGGAGCCTATTTCAAGAGCCATCCGAAAACACAAGAAGCGAAATTTGTAAAAGCCAAGGATTCTGATCTCGTAAAGAACTTACCTGCAGAATGGATACGCACCGATGAGTTATATAATTACAAAAGAATTTCCAAAGACATCAATGTTCTCTATACGCTCGATGAATCCTCTTATGAAGGTGGAGAGAACGGTGATTATCATCCGATAGCCTGGTATCATGAGTTTGAAGGAGGCCGATCTTTTTATACTGGAATGGGCCATACTCCCGAGAGTTATTCGGATTCTTTATTCCGCGATCATCTTCTGCAAGGGATCAACTATGTTACCGGCGGACCCAAATTAGATTACTCAAAGGCAAAGACGGTTCGTGCTCCCGAAGAAAACAGATTTTCTAAAACGGTTCTCGATTTCAATTTGAATGAACCTACGGAGATGACGATTCTCCCGGATGGACGAATTATTTTCCTGGAACGTAAGGGCAATGTAAAACTTTACAATCCCGCCGACGGCAAAGTCAATGTGATCAACACGTTTAATGTAGGCACAAAATTCGAGGACGGAATGATTGGTTTAGCTCTCGATCCTGATTTTGAAAAAAATAAGTGGTTGTATATTTTTTATGCTCATCCTGAAAAATCCGCAAACATTGTATCGCGTTTTGTATTTGCCGACAACAAAATAGACACAACATCCGAAAAACAATTGTTGGAAGTAGTAACGCAACGCGAATCCTGTTGTCATACAGGCGGATCGTTGGCGTTTGGCCCGGGCGGAAATCTCTTTATTTCAACCGGTGATAATACGAGCCCCTTTGCATCCGATGGATACAGTCCCTCAGATGAAACTCCCGGACGTGCTCCGTTCGATGCACAAAAATCATCGGGTAACACGAATGATCTTCGGGGAAAAGTATTGCGAATCCATCCCGAGCCCGACGGATCCTATACAATCCCGGAAGGAAATCTTTTTCCCAAAGGTGAAGCGAATACTCGCCCGGAAATTTACGTGATGGGATGCCGGAATCCGTATCGGATATCAGTGGATCAAAAAACGGGATTTCTTTATTGGGGTGATGTGGGCCCGGATGCAGGACAAGATGATTCCCTTCGTGGGCCACGTGGTTATGATGAATTGAATCAAGCGCAAAAGGCGGGGTTCTTTGGCTGGCCTTATTTTATAGGAAACAATTATCCGTACGCCAAATATGATTTTGCAGCGAAAAAAGTTGGCCCCAAGAGAGATCCCAGTGCTCCGCTCAACGAATCACCAAACAACACCGGGAAAAGGGAGCTGCCGGCTGTGAGCCCTCCGTTTATATGGTATCCTTATGAACGGTCCGATGAGTTTCCAATGGTGAAGGTCGGAGGTAGAAATGCGATGGCTGGACCCATCTATTATAGCGAGAATTTCAAAGGAGTTGAAACGGCTTTCCCTGAATATTTTGACGGTAAGCTTATGTTCTTTGATTGGATGAGAAATTGGATGTACCTGGTCAGCATGGACGAAAAGGGAGCCATCAACGACATTGAACCCTTTATGCCAAACACTGTTTTTAATAATATAAGTGATATGGCATATGGACCTGATGGTAAGCTATATATGATTGAATACGGCACGATATGGTTTAAGCAAAATTTAGATGCTCGTCTCGTCAGGATCGATTATAACAAAGGCAACCGGCCACCCATTGCCCAGGTGCAAGCGGATAAAAAATCCGGCGCGGCACCCATGACTGTTAACTTTTCGGCCATTGGTTCAAGTGATCCCGACGGTGATAAAATAACGTACGAACTCGCCGCAGGAGGAAAAACGCATCAGTCGGATAACGGCAAATTTTCTGTCACGTTTGATAAAGCAGAAGTTATCAATGCGTCGCTTACGGTTAAAGATGATAAAGGAGCAAGCAGTTCTGCATCGATACGCGTTGTAGCCGGCAATGAAGCACCGGTTGTTAAAGCGGAAATCATCGAACAAAACCATACCTTCTTTTTTCCGAATACTCCTATTAAATATGCCGTAACCGTCACAGATAAAGAAGACGGATCTTCGACTGATGGAAAAATAAAATCAGACGCCGTTACGATAACATTCGATTATATGAAAGGGTTTGATATGACTCACATCGCGCAAGGCCATCAGTCAGCACCGGTTGAATTACCCGGTAAAGCTCTCATGGAGAAAAGTGATTGCAAGTCCTGTCATCTGATAGATCAAAAATCCGCTGGTCCGAGTTATAAGGACGTCGCAGCTAAATATGCAACTCAACCTGAAGCTGTGGCTTACTTATCCACCAAAGTTATAAAAGGTGGATCGGGTGTTTGGGGAACCACGGAGATGGCAGCACATCCCCAGATCAGTGATGCCGATGCGGCCAAAATGGTAGAGTATATTTTATCACTGGCAGATTCGAAGGCAGCAATGAATTTGCCGCTTTCCGGAACAGTTGTACCGGCCAAAGAAGAGGACGGCGCCTATGTCTTAACAGCTACTTATGCTGATAAACAGATCAACGAAATACCCTCGTTATCGTCCACAGATGCGTTGGTCTTGCGCAGTGCTTTTTTAAGACCGAACCACATTGACGATGTAAGGATAGCACGTAAGGCAACCTTTCAAGGCAGGCACTCTCTCGAAAATATTGTTGATGGGGCTCATGCTGTCTATAAAAACATCGATTTGACTGGCGTTAAGAATGCTACCGTGATGGCGCATATAAGACCTGAAGGAAATCTGGGAGGAGGTATAGCAGAAATCCATATGGATAAAGCAGATGGTCCTTTGTTGGGCAAAGTTAATGTGACGGCGTCAGGAGCTTCCAGTATATCAACTAAAATGGAACCGGCCACCGGTCATCACGACATATACATTGTATTTAAAAATTCCAAAATTCGGGATAAGCCAATGTTTAATTTTGGAGGAATACGACTCGAGAACAGATAAGCCTAGCTCACTAAACCACTACAACCATGAAAAGAAGAGAATTTGTACAGACTGCATCTTTCGCAGCTGTTGGAATGCTTTCACTACCGTCCTTTCTCGCGGCTGGAAAACGTCAGAAAAACATCGGATTACAACTCTATACGTTACGCGATACCATTGGAAAAGATCCTAAGGGAGTACTTCAAAAAGTCGCGGGCTTTGGTTACAAGGAGCTTGAAACCTATGGCTATGCAGATGGTAAAATATTTGGTATGGACTTCACTGAATTTAACAAGTTTGTAAAGGGTCTGGGCATGAATGTGGTGAGTGGTCATTACGGATTGGATAAGATCAAAGGGGATACCTGGCAGAAGGCAGTAGAGGATGCTAAAAAGAATGGCCAGAAATATATGGTAGTTCCTTATATAGACGAATCTGAACGCAAGACCCTTGATAGCTACAAAAAAATATGTGCGGACTTGAATGCAGCCGGAGAAGTTTGTAATAAGAACAACATTCGCTTCGGTTATCATAATCACGCTTTTGAATTTGAGACACTAGAGGGACAAATCCCTTTCGACTTGATGCTAAAAGAACTGGATCCTAAAAAAGTCGGAATGGAAATGGACATATTCTGGGTTGTCAATGCAGGGCATGATCCGATAAAATATTTTACGCAGTATCCTAAACGCTTCGAGCAATGGCATGTAAAGGATATGGATAAAAACGATCGTACTAAGAACGCTGATATCGGGACGGGCTCCATTGATTATAAGTCGATCTTCGCAAAGGCAAAATTATCGGGTATGAAACATTGGTATGTTGAACAAGAGACTTACCCTGGTGAGCCGATTGATAGCGTAGCTGCCAGTGCAAAATTCTTGAAGACTATTTAGAGTCTGTCTTTAAAGTCAAGGTTCACGCAGAGGCCGCAAAGAAAAAAATACA
>CAZAHL010000236.1:0-11612 GCA_964484845.1 uncultured Chryseolinea sp.
ACATTTGTATATACACACGCCTCGTGGCGTACCAAAGCACGCTAAGGAAATCCCGTAAAGGGCGCAAAAATATATCTTCTGCGGACTTTGCGGGTATTTTTTTCTTTGCGGCCTTTGCGTGAACCTTGACTTTAAAGACAGACACTAATTAGAAAGAAGACTTTTGTATATTTCCACAACCTTGTAAATTAATTTGTCAAAAATATTATTCATTACTAAAAAGTATGAACAAACCATTCATTTTAATTCTAAGCCTATTCGTTTTCACCCTCTGTACCAGCTCCGGGAAGATTGAAAATTTTCCTGGATCCGGTTTAAAGGAAACAAAGATCTTAACAGGTGCCGATCAGATGGATCTCTATGTTCCATATTTAAAAGGAAAACGGGTTGCCCTGTTAGCCAATCTCACCTCGATTGTTGGAAAAACTCATTTGGTCGATACCTTAAAAAAATCAGGCGTTACCATCGTAAAGGTTTTCGGACCGGAACATGGCTTCCGGGGAAATGCCAGTGCCGGTACCCACGTTGAAGATGAAAAGGATGAAGCCACAGGCATACCCATTGTCTCGCTGTATGGCAAAAAAAATAAACCCACCAAAGAAGATCTGGCGGATGTAGACGTTGTCATTTATGACTTACAGGACGTAGGCGTCCGTTTTTACACAAACATCAATGCATTATCGCGTTTAATGGAAGCATGTCAAGAAAATGACAAAGAATTGCTGATCCTTGACAGGCCGAATCCAAACGGATATTTAATTGATGGGCCTATTCTGGATATGCAATTTAAATCGGGTATTGGAATGTTTCCGCTTCCCATGTCGCATGGTTTGACGGTCGGAGAATTTGCCCAAATGGCGAACGGTGAAGGATGGCTTACCAATAAAGTAAAATGCAAACTCAAGATCATTAAAGTAGCTAACTACAAACATGATCTACCCTATACGTTGCCTGTAAGTCCATCGCCAAATTTAAATACTCAACAAGGAATACTTCTTTATCCTTCCACTTGCTTATTCGAAGGTACCTATCTCAATCACGGGCGTGGCACTTACTTTCCATTTACCGTCTTGGGTAGTCCTGAATTGAAAGGTATTTACGAATTCTCCTATACACCTACTGGCATCAAAGGCATGGCAGAGACACCGTTGCATATGAACCAGGTCTGTTACGGATTAGACCTCCGGAAGTACGATGTTAATATCCTTCGCCAAAGCAAACAGGTCAATATTCAATGGATGATTGAACTTTACAACGCTTATCCCCACAAAGAAAAATTCTTTGACTCCAGCTTAAGCCGAGAAATGGGAACCATCGAACGACTGGTCGGCGTAGCCGCTTTCCGGCAACAAATCATAGACGGAAAATCCGAAAAAGAAATCCGCGCCAGCTGGGAGCCGGGCCTAAGTGAGTATAAGAAGATGCGTACGAAGTATTTGCTCTACGAGTAAAGTGTTGAAGTGTTGAGGTGCTCAAGTGTTGAAGTTCGCACGAAACTTAGCGACTGCCTTACTTCAACACTTTAACACCTCAACACTCCCAAAAGCATGGTCTATAACAATCTTCCAGGTGCCGTCGGATAGTTGTTTTCGTTACTTCAATGCCTTGCGCTTACTTTCACTCAGTAAGTGATGAGGCGTTGAAGTACTCGAGTGTTGGAGTTCGCACGAAACTTAGCGACTGCCTTACTTCAACACTTTAACACCTCAACACTTCAACACTCTACTAGAAAGCTCCAAAAGCGTGGTCGATAACAATCTTCCAGGTGCCGTCGGGTTGTTGTTTCATTACTTCAATTCCTTTGGCGCTTACTTTCACTTCTTCTCCGTCGGTGATATTCCATTCTGATCGGCCAACGGCGAGGTTTCCTGTCTGAAGACAATAGACCGTTTTAATTTCCATTTTTCCTTTGATGGATAAAATAGCTTTTATGGCTTCTTCAAATTTTTCTTTTCCTGAAACCGGCTTTCCTGGCTCAGGCACGATAATGCCATTATAGTCGTACATATTCAGTACGGTTGCTACATTGCCTGTGTTGAAAGCTGCTGCAAGTGTTTCGTGCGCATCTTCCGCTCTTTTTGGTAGATTCATTTTTGTTGATTTTTAGTTGTTATTAAATTTGATTTTGAATTATCTCTACGGTAAGTGTTGAGGTGTTGAAGTTCGCACGAAACTTAGCGACTGCCTTACTTCAACACTCTAAGAAAGGATCGCTGAAAAACTTTTGTTCGTAGCAATTTCATCGGAAAGGCTGCTGATGCCAGCATAAATTTTATTGAATAAAAATGGTCCCATGCTTACCCTTTTCACTCCCAGTTTATTTAATGTTTCAAATCCGGGAAGGCCTGGGATGCACATTACGTTTAAAGGCAATTTTGTATTGCTTATGGCTTGCGCGATATCATCGTCCTTGCTGATGCACGGTAAAAAGATTCCATCTGCTCCGGCCGTCTCATAGATCTTTAATCGCTCGATTGCTTCATTGCTTTTATTCTTCACATTTAAAATGTAAGTGTCGCAGCGAATGTTGAGAAAGAGTTTTGCATTTTTGGATTCCAGTTTGTTTTTTATGTATTCAATTGTCTTTGCAAATAGTGCAGCTTCCTGCAATTCTACTTTTGAATTAAGGAGAGCGGAGTCCTCGAGGTTAATTCCCACGACACCCAGGTCGATAAGTTGTTGAATATTGGTGTAGATCTCATTATTCGTTTTTCCATATCCTCTTTCGATATCCACAGTTAATGGGATTTTAATCGAAGACATAATTCGCTTGACTACAAACAAATAATCTGAAAATGGCATTTTTTCTCCGTCATCATAGCCAAGGCTATTGGCAACGGCCGCACTCGATGTACCAATTGCTGGAAATTGTTTTTCCTGAAAGAGCACGGCGCTTTTTGCATTCCACACGTTGGGTAATACAAATAAATCTTTCGAATGATGTAAGGCTTTGAATTTTTGAAACTGTGAAGACATAATTTTCTGTTTTTATAAATGAGTGAATGATAATTTAATTGATGCAGTTGTTAATAGTTGACGAATATTCGAAATTGATTGAACCCAAAAAATGTCGAATGTCCAATGTCGAACGCCGAATGTCGAATGCCCTACTAATTAATGGGTCGTTGTTTCGGTTTAGTAGTACAAAGATAAAATACTGGCGGGGCAGTGAATTGTATGGATCGGAACTACTTTAATTATTTTGCGAAAGCAAAAGTGATTGGAGAATTATTTGACGCATAGCCTGACGGTGTTAATCCCGTAAACGATTTGAAGTCTCGGATAAAGTGCGACTGATCGAAATACCCGCAGTCGTAAGCGATTGAACTAAGCGACGTTTCTTTTTGACCAACAAGCTTGAGGCTGTTTTGAAAACGGTTTATTTTGCTGTATAATTTTGGTGTAAGGCCGGTATATTGCAAAAATAACTTCTGGAGGTATCGCGATGTGATGCCATAACGCGATGCAACATTCTCAATGTTATCAAAAAAATCCTCCTGATTTAATTCCTGCATGATGTTATTCACCACCGCAATTTTGCCAGACTTTTTTTCGGACTGAGAAAGGCTGTCTAATAAGAAATCTTCCAGCAGGGCAATCCTTTTATCCCACGCAGGAGTTTCCAATAATTTAGAATAGAGCAGGCGTGCACCGTTGCCCGCCAAATCCGAGAAATCAACCACTTGGTTGTTGAACGATTCGATATTTTCTTTTAAAAAACAGGCCGCCGCATGTGGCAAAAAGCGGATGCCGAGCATGGTATTCTTCCCGATAGATCGTATGGATAGTGGGCGGATAATTTGGCCCCATAATTCAATTGTTGGTGTAGTAACGAAATCGTTGTTTACAAAAGTTTGCCAGTTACCAGCACCCAGATTAAATATAACTTCTACACAGCCGCTTGGGAAAACCGTATCTTCAAACGGTACGTCTGATGCGGATTCATAAATGTAATAACACTTTATATACTGCTTCAACCTGATGCCCGGCGTGAACTCGTGGTATTTCATGGTGTTAACCGTTACAAAGGCTTTATTCAAATTTAGTCTTTTCTAAAGCCTCAACAAACAAACTTACAAGATCTAAAAGAACCCAAATTGTATAAAACGGAACAGAATGTGCATATGTGTTGAAGTGTTGAAGGGCTCAAGTGTTGAAGTTCGCACGAAACTTAGCGACTGCCTTACTTCAACACTTTAACACCTGAACACTTCAACACTTTCGGCACATCAACACTTTCAAAGCTTCCTCCTCGATTTTCCGCATCTGATGAATGTGCCGTTGCGCATGGAGGCAGAGAAAATATACGTATTGATAGACATCAAGCTTTCCTAAATTATTGACGGACATAGTGGTCTGATGCAATATACCTTCTCCGTTGGGAAGTAATTCTAGGGTAACTAAACAATCGTTAAGCTGATTCCTTACTTCACGTCTTACTTCATACAGGGTTTTTTGTCCCGTGGGCTGATGGTGTTCGGGCCGTTGCCACGCAAAGGCATGAGGCTGCGCGATTTCAAGCAACGCAGGATTGCTGAGGGTATAGTTATGAGGCACACCGTCAGTGCTGGAAATCGTTTGACTTTTCTTCAACGCTTTTGACCTTCCCTGTTCGATGATGATCAGCAGGAAATGATTGGTCAGCATAACATGTTCAAGCACCTCGTTTACACACCATCCACCGTTTGAAGGTTTGTAGCAGGGCAACGGATGTTCTTTATCGAACCATTCATCTATCACTGCAAAGGTGCGGATGAGTTCGCGTTTAAGGTTAATAAGTATTTCTTCGAGAGGCATAGTTTCAATTCAATAGTTAAAAAAAAAGCCCGGGTGTTGGCCCGGGCTTCTATAAGTGTAGTAAGTTATTCTCTTACAGCATCTTGAATTCCCGGGCATATAAATTCCACTTCACGTCCTGGCGAAGGCGAATCATAGAGGCTATATGGAATGTTGATGTTTTCATGACGTAACAAATGTAGTTTATTTTTTTTAAAAACACTTACTGTGGAACTGAAAAGTTTTTTTCTATCTACTAGGGTGCTTATGTGTTTACGTATTTAGGTGTTTACGTTTATGTGGACTCAACGATAGCATTCTCACGCGGCGGTCCAACAACATAAACACTTAAACACCTAAGCACTTAAACACTTTAATTAAACACTTCATCTGAATTTCTTCTCACTATCATAAGCAAGTCCTAATCCGACACTCGATAATTTATTTTCATCGGCAAACTCGGCGTGGGGAAAAAGATACCTAAAGGCTGATTGGACCAGTGGTATTTATAGCATATTAATCCACTTTAAAAATTTTCTCTTTTCATTTCAAGTCAACCCAAAGACTCATGGCGGTTCAAATGTTGAGCGTGGATTGTGAGAGGCGACCCTTGGACCTACCAATGTTGCAAGTCTCCTGGCAGCATCATAACCATGCAGTGGATTAAGCACAAACGAAGTGCCGTGGCCGTCCTCTGGCGGATAGGTCAGCGATTAAAATACATACATAATAATCCTGTTGAAGCTGGAATTGTGTTGTCACCAGAAGGCATTTATATAGCAGTGCAATTAACTATGCAGGTTTGCCGGAGAAATTACTGGAAGTGACATTGATCCAATTGGTTCATGAGGCTTGAGGTAATGATATTAGCCGGTATCTTAGAATAAGTTTAGAATCTTGCAAAAATTGGGCTTTGCTTCGCCATCTTGCTTTAGGAACCCATTGAACATAGGCCCGCTGATCTCCCTTGTTATTTAATACAGGCGCCTTTGCAAGGCATTCGTTATCTAACAAAAATGAGTTGATATACGATTGCTAAAATAAAATTACACACGAAGCACAGGTCACGTTGTGCGCTTTTTTTTTCGTATAAGGTCAGTGTAGCCTTCCATATTTTATAACCAACTTCTAACTTTTAACTTTATAATATTTACGAGCCATAGATACCAGCAATCTTAGCCGGACTCCTTCAAGTAAAGCCAGTGGGAGACAAATACTCATCTGCTTCCACTTAGGCCACAGAATAGATGAATGAGTATCCATAAAGGATTTTAGCTTTTTAAATCTACCATACATGGCCGCCTTGATTGCCTCCCGAAGATGAAAGGCGCTGACTTCAATATTAAAATAGGCAATTAGCTCATCGTGATCATAAACAGTCGAAAGCTCTTTAATAAGATTTTCATATACCATAAGCACTTCATTAAACATCCCACCTTTGCTATTGAGATAATTCGAAGCCGTAGCTTCATGTCGTCTAACGTAAGCCGGCTTAAATTCGCTCAAAACAAACCGATGACCTTTTGACAATCGCGCCCACATCTCGAAATCTCCTGCCATTTTATAGTTTTTTGCAAAGCCTCCGGAATGATTGATCACACTTACTTTAAGGGACACATTTGAAATATTCCCCGGTAAATTTCCGAAAAGAAAAAAGGCAAGCAAAGCGTTTTCAGGCAATAGATTTTCGGGAACAACCGTATACCCGTACCGTGTCAAAGCGCTATGGGTTAAGAACCACTTCCAATCAAAACAAATAACGGCTGTATCTGCACTAACAGAGTTCCATTCCTGCACTACCTTACTTAAGGTGCCAGGCAAAAAATAATCATCAGCACATAGGCAGTACGCGTTTGGCGCAGCGGCGTTTAAAAAAAGAAAATTGAAATTACCGCCAATACCTAAATTAACATCCTGTTTAAATACCCTTATCCTTGGATCCTTTAACGTGTCTAGATATTCCCGGGTTCCGTCGGTTGATCCATTGTCACTGATAAGTAGTTCCCAATTCTGATAATCCTGAGACAGGACCGAGTCAACACTTTCCTTGATAAAAGGAAGTCCATTCCACACGGGAGTGATGATAGAAATTTCCGGTTTTACAATGGCCATATTCTCGAAGATCTTTTGTTGATTTTTTCACAAGGCGCCGGCTGTAACCCAAACGGACGTAGCTGTTCAATTGAAGGAGCGCCTAGGCCAAACCAATTGGTTTTAGGTTTAACCACCGTTTGTTGTAGATTAGATATCCCGTTGCAGCACCGATCTCTATCATGAACAGCGCGGGACAACTCTTAGGCAACATCCAGTTAAGTCCGTCACACTAATTCTGGTGTAAATATATGCAATTTAGGAATGAATACGACAAACGCACAACCCCACTCACGTACGTAAGATAGTTGTTCTGTTATTTCGTTCATGAGATTCCAAGGAAATATTATTATAAAATCCGGTCGATATTCCCGGATCTTGCTTTCATCCACTACTGGTATGTGACTGCCCGGCAAATACTTGCCTTGCTTTGACGGCGCTGCATCAACTACGAATCGAATTAAATCATTTCCTTTTATACCTATATAGTTCAGGAAAGTATTGCCTTTCGCTGCTGCTCCATAACCAATTATTTTTTTCTGTGCTTCGTTCTGATCAGTTAGAAATTTTAACGCTTGCCATTTGATTTTATCGACCCGATTCTGAAAGTTCTCGTAGAAGCTGGCGGTGAGTATACCTGCTTCTGCTTCCTTTAAGAGCATTGAGTTAACGCTTGGGGATATTACCTTACCAGCATCCTTTTTGTGCTTGGCAAAGATTCGAAGAGAGCCACCGTGAGTAGGGGTCTCTTCCACATCGAACATTTCTAAGGCATGGGCTTCAAAGATTTTTTTTACTACGGTAAATGACAAGTAGGAATAATGCTCGTGATAAATTGTATCGAACTGGCAATCTTCGACTAAGCGAAGGAGATGTGGAAACTCCATAGTTATTACTCCGCTTTTTCGGAGAGCAACCTTTAGTCCCTCTACAAAGTCATCAATATTCGGAACATGAGCGAGCACATTATTACCTACCAATAAATTTGCCTTCTTCCTCTTTTGTTTGAGGTAGTTAGCAAATTCCGCTGTAAAATATTCCGTAATAGTACTAATGCCTTTTAAAGCCGCAACATTAGCTGTGTTCTTCGAGGGCTCTATCCCTAACACAGGTATCCCTTTATCCTTAAAATGCTGCAGCAGGTATCCGTCGTTTGATGCAATCTCAACAACTAACGACTCTTCGTTTAGGTGAAATCGCGCAGTTACATCTTCTGCATATACCCTTGCGTGTTCAACCCAACTTTTAGAGTACGAGGAAAAGTAAACGTAGTCCTTATTAAAAATGTCTCGTGCTTTCTTGTATTCGTCAACTTGTACAAGACGGCATTGGTTACACACGTATATTGTCAACGGGAAATAGCATTCTGGCTCGTTTAACTCCTCAAGACTTAAAAAGGCGTTCGACGGGGGAGAGTTAATCAGATCGAGCCATTTTGTCATCAATGGTTCTTTACAGAAACGGCAATTCATAGCAGAGATTTTATACAAAAATAGCATTCCATAGAATGTCGCCACAAATATTAATCATAGGTATTGAAGATTTTTGTCATTCGACGTGGTGCTTCGCAGTCTTCATCCTTAGCAAAATTCGTTCAGTGTTTCTGAAAATTAATTATTTATTCAGGGACACAAAAAATTTACGTCTCGTAAAATCATAGATGCCATAAGACAACAGGAGGAAAGTTGCCCGGAATTTTTCCGTTAGTTGTTTGATCGGTTGTCGCCACCTTCGAAGGTCAGGCAGGATATTTGTCGCGCTCCGATTCGTAAACCCATACATAGACCTGCCGGCCCTCACGGATTTCCACCGCAAGCCGGCGGCCGGCCGGAGAGAACCGGGGGTGGTTGTAGAAGCCCGGCACCGCGCGCTTTCCCGTCCATCCATTGAATCGGCACGGTGAGGCCCACGCCCTTCCCGGGCACGTATGCAAGAGCGCCACGCGCTGAGAAAGCGAAGTGTGCTCCCCCGAACTCAGGGTCACATAAACACTTCCTTATCTGAATTTCTTCTCACTATCATAAGCAAGCCCTAGTCCGACACTCGATAATTTATTTTCATCAGAAAACTCAGCGTGGGGAAAAAGATACCTAAAAGCTGATTGGACCAGTGGTATTTCTGTTGATCCACCGGTGAGTATTACGAGATCAATATTTTGTGGACTAACAGAAGCTTTATGCAGGCACTCCGTTGCAGCGTTTGAAATTTTGTGAACCTCGTTTTGTATGACATCTTCAAACTGTTTCCTGTGTACAGGAATGGTAAACCCACTTTCCAGAAATTCGAATGGCGCTTGATAGACAATCTCTGATGTAAGTGCTATTTTGATATCTTCCGCAGCTGCTAAAAGGGAATGACCCCGCTCCTGTTCAAGAATCTTTAACAACCTTCCAAATCTTTTTTTATCGTGAGATTCATGGAAAAATTGCCTTACCTGTGAAAGAACTTTAGACGTATAAAGAAAATTCACTTTGCTCCATTCGGCGAGATCATGGTAATACTTTAAAGGGACTTCTAAATTCTTCCTACCGTACGTGCTTAGATAACCTAGCTCAGGCATGATGACAGCAAGACTTAGATCTTTGTCGAAATCGTTGCCGCCAATCCGAACGCCTGTATTTGCTAAAATATCAGAAGAGCGATCGGATTTTGTTACATAGTCGCCGGACAAACGGATGACGGTAAAATCCGAAGTTCCACCGCCAAGATCTGCAACAATGGCTAGTTTTTCTCCTGCGATTTTTACTTCGTGAGCAAAGGCCGCGGCGATCGGTTCAAACTGAAAATCGATGTGTTTATATCCCAAGCGTTGGGCAATAGCGCGCAATTCTTCCTGGGCCCTGGTGTCAGCGTCTTTATTATTATCAACAAAATGCACCGGGCGTCCGATAACAACATTTTCGATTTCCTGGCCTGCAAAAGCACTGGTTCTATCTCTAAGATTTTCAAGGAAGGAAGCGATGATGCGGTCAAATTTCAATATTTTACCGTTTACAACGGTGCCTTGATTCATTAAGGACGTTCCAAGAACCCGTTTTAAACTTCGCATAAATCGCCCCTCGTTCCTTTCGAAAAAAAGCTGAACCGCAGCGCGTCCATAGATCGGTCTATAACCCACATGGGCCGGAAAGAAAATGGCACTAGGAATCGTTACGCTGGCACTTTCTACCGGCACAAGGTTGACACCCCCATTCATTGAGATTGCCACGCTTGAGTTAGAAGTACCAAAATCAATTCCGCAGGAGATCGTAGTCATTTGCCAACCAAAAATTGGGGGGCAAACATACCAAAATTAATCGTGTTCAGGTGTATGAGTGTCCAGATTTGCTAGTCTTTTTCAGCCATCTGAAACGCTTGTTCAATTACACATGAACTAAAAGTTAATCTTCTTGCTCGTGATTCAGATTTAATTAAAAAATTTGTATCGCCGGGATGAATACAACAAATTGACAACCCCACTCCCTAACATAAGATAGTTGTTCTGTAATTTCATCTTTAAGGTTCCAAGGTAAAATGATTATAAAATCCGGCCGATATTCTTTGATCTTGACTTCGTCGTACACCGGTATATGGCTGCCGGGAAGATATTTTCCTTGCTTTGACGGAGCTGCGTCGACAACAAACTTTATTAAATCATCTCCTTTAATGCCGGCATAATTTAACAAAGTATTACCCTTTGCTGCTGCGCCGTAGGCAATGACCTTCTTATTTGTTTTTTTCTGATCAATGAGAAACGTCAATGCCTGATACTTAATATCATCGACTCTTTGCTGAAAATCCTGATAATACTCAGGGGTCGTAATTCCCGCTTCTGACTCTTTCTCTATCATGGCCTTAACATTAGGTGAAATATTTTTGCCCGGATCCTTTTTGTGTTTTGCAAATATTCTAAGCGAGCCGCCATGCGTAGGGGTCTCTTCGACATCAAACATCTCCAACGCATGAGCTTCAAAAATTTTTTTTACAGTAGTAAACGAAAGGTAAGAGTAATGCTCATGGTAAATTGTATCGAACTGACAATACTCAACCAGGCGCAGGAGGTGAGGAAATTCCATTGTTACAACACCACTTTTGCGCAAGGCAACTTTTAATCCTTCTACAAAGTCATTAATGTCCGGAACATGTGCCAGCACATTATTTCCTATTAGCAGGTTTCCTTTCTTTCTCTTGTTTTTCAGTTTGTGTGCAAATTCAGCACTGAAATATTCGATAATCGTAGGAATTCCTTTCAAAACGGCTACGTTCGCTGTATTGTTAGTTGGCTCTATCCCTAATACAGGCACGCCTTTGGTTTTGAAGTGTTGAAGCAAGTAGCCGTCGTTCGAAGCTATTTCGATAACAAAAGAATCCTGATTGAAATGAAATCTCTTCACCATATCCTCCACATATTGCCTGGCGTGCTCTACCCAACTTTTAGAGTAAGATGAAAAATAGACATACTCGTTGTTAAATATCTCCTTGGCCTTTTTGTATTCATCAACCTGAACTAAGTAGCATTTGCTGCATACATATATAGCAAGAGGATAACAGTATTCCGGTTCATTAAGTTGATCAAAACTTAGAAATGCATTTGAAGGAGGGCAATTGTTCAAATCCACAAATTTGATGGTGAGAGGTTCTTCACAAAAACGGCAGTTCATAGTGCGGAATATTTTTAAATGATTATTAACTAATTTCTGATCTCTTTACATTTTGATTGTACAGGCAGCAATAGGTTGGACGGATCGTCCTTGACGTTCGCGTAG
>CAZAHL010000237.1:0-11443 GCA_964484845.1 uncultured Chryseolinea sp.
CCATCCACTCACGGAGTATTTGAAGAATCTATTATAGAAATCTGTGAGACCATACACGCAAATGGCGGCCTGGTTTATATGGATGGTGCTAATATGAATGCACAGGTAGGGCTTACCTCCCCCGCTGCAATCGGTGCTGATGTTTGCCATTTAAACTTGCATAAGACTTTTTGCATTCCCCATGGGGGTGGAGGGCCTGGTATGGGACCGATCTGTTGCAATGACAAATTAAAACCATATTTACCTGGCCATACCGTTATAGAAGTTGGAGGTGGTAAAGCGATCCAGGCGGTTTCGGCTTCTCCTTGGGGAAGTGCGAGCATTCTGACAATTTCCTATGCTTACATTGCTATGATGGGAGGAGAGGGCTTAACCAATGCAACCAAAATGGCCATTGTCAATGCCAATTACATTAAAGACCGACTTAAAGACCATTTTAAAATCCTTTATACCGGAACAGAAGGTCGGTGTGCTCACGAAATGATTGTTGACTGCCGCGATTTTAAGAAAGCAAACATTGAAGTCGAAGATATCGCAAAACGCTTAATGGATTATGGGTTTCATGCGCCTACCGTTTCTTTTCCTGTGGCCGGAACTTTAATGATTGAGCCCACAGAAAGTGAACCAAAAGAAGAACTGGATCGATTTATAGACGCCTTGCTGGAAATCAGAAATGAGATTAAAGAGGTGGAGTCTGGAAAGGCTAGCAAGGAAAACAACGTTCTGAAAAATGCACCGCACACAGCCTCCGTTGTTATGTCCGACAACTGGGACCGCCCTTACAGCAGGCAAAAAGCTGCCTTCCCATTGCCCTTTATAAAGCAAGCCAAGTTCTGGCCTTCCGTTAGCCGCATCGATAATGCATATGGAGACCGAAACCTGATGTGCAGCTGCTTGCCCCTGGAAGATTACGAAACCAGTAAAACCGAGACGTCGTTTAGTTAACTATATTCCATAGAGAAGCCGCCTGGTGCGGCTTTTCTATGATTGGCAATTATTGTCCAGCACTTCCTTCACCTGACCTTTTTGTCCTCTCTTGTTCTTTTCTCACCAATTCCTCCTGCGTCGCCTGCAACTCTTCCATGTTTTGTCTCATTTCTTCTTCCTGCGAACGCATTTGTTCCTCGTTGATTCTTGCGCTTTCTAAGAGGGTCTTCATTTTTTGGGTATTCTGTGAATTCAGAATCGCGGAAGCTAGAAACTCGCCTGCTTTTTTTAGGAACAGCGTATGATGTTCTTCAAAATCATTAAAAGAAGCAAGCTCTACAATGGCAACGGTGTGGATATCGTATTTTAGGGGAACAATTACCAAATACTTCGGTGTGGCGTCGCCCAGCCCGGAAGTGACCGTGGTATAACCATTCGGAACATCTTTCAATTGTGTAATGTCTCCTTCCAAAAAAGCCTGGCCTATCAAGCCGTTACCAATTTCAATTCGCTTCTCAACCCACTTTTTTTTATCAAATGCATAACTGGATGCTAAATTCAAATATTCCGAACCCTCTTCGCCCTCTAAAACAAACAAGCTTCCTTGTTGGGAATTTAAATACTTTGTTAAAAATGAAACACACTTGTCAGCAAGCACCTTAGAGTCATGCTGATGATTTCTAACAATTTCAGAAAACTTGGCCAGACCTTCATTCATCCAATTTCTTTTTTCATCTTCTTCTTTCACGGCTTTCAACTTCTCCCGCATATTTATGAGATCACCGGCTAGTGTCTCTGTGTTCAATTTACGGTTCTGCTCATTTAAGCCCTTCCACTCTACAGCATAATTCCCGCTCGCCAAAGTTTTTATAAATTCAGAAGCTTTACGTGTATTTTGAATGGATACTTCTATGATTTCTTCAGCCGCTAATGTTTGATCGGATCCCGAATTGAACACAAATTTAAGATCATTTTCTTGTACTTGCATTAGTATCTGATGCCTGGCATCTTGCTCGCGTCTTATTCTCTTCACAATAAAAAATAAAACCGGCAGCGTTAACGTAATAATTAATATTTGAAAAATAAGATTATTGCGTACTGCAGCATTATAACTTGCATAAGCCTCCGCCCGTAGGTCATCCTCATAGGTGAAAAGAGGGCCGGAAAATGCGCTGTATTTAGCCCATACATTATAACCTTTGTCCTTTTTTAACATATCGTTAAAAATTGACATGCTGTCCATTCGGGCCATATCCAACATCTCCTTGCTATATTCAATGTAGCCATTCACCTCATCCTCAACTGCTTTCACACCATCAAGATCCGTGTACCCTTGTTTGTTAAGAAGACTTTTCAAGTCCTGAAATGTTTTGGAATTTAATTGCAGCGATTTTTCGTAAGGGTTTAGCATACCCTCGTCCTTAGTCAACGCAAAACCCCGCACCCCTAGGTCTAACCCGTGCATCGTCCCACTCAGAATTTCCTCTGTCAGTTGCTTAACCTTTTCTGTTTCTTTTACTAATTCATTTGCTTGCTGGATAATGAAATTATTTCGAATAGTCAAACCTATAATAATGATTAAAGCAATGGCTATGGCTGAAACTGCTATTATAAACCATTTTTCAGTCGGAAATTTTTTCATGTAGTGTAATTTTTTTACAAGAATGTGCGGGAAGGGAATGATGTCATTTTCGACCTGCATGCGAAAGTAATGAATAAAAAACACCAACTTTGATAGGTGTAATGTATTGCAAAAGATTACAGTAAGAGACGACCATCCAACTGTAACATAGTGAACTATTTTCCAACTGCAGGGAAGTATTTTAAAACTTCGCTACCAAAAAAATAAAGGGCGCTACTAAATATTACAGCCCATACGGAAGCGCTAATAAACATATAAAAGATAATTTTTTCCCTTGGACTGCCAGAGCTGACCGCTAACAATGTACCGCCGATGGGCGTCAACAAAACAGGTGTTAGTGCGGCAACACCTATTAGGCCATACTTCTTCCAAATCGTAACAAACCTTCGGTTACTGGACGAAAACTTGTTTCTTTTTTTAAATATCCTACTAAATATTTTTTCCTTGATCCAAGTGCTAAAAAATGTAAACACTAAAACAACGGTCATCATACCCGCAATTGTTACAAGAATGGTTACAA
Source organism: uncultured Chryseolinea sp. (assembly GCA_964484845.1). Taxonomy (GTDB): domain Bacteria; phylum Bacteroidota; class Bacteroidia; order Cytophagales; family Cyclobacteriaceae; genus Chryseolinea. The sequence continues at coordinate 3,090 of CAZAHL010000237.1, forward strand.
TCAATGAGAATCCGGCGGCATAACCGCCAAGGGGTCCGAAAACAAATTTCAGCATACTCGAAAAATATACGGAAATAACCTTTAAAATAACTTGCCACATAGTACACGTAGTTCAATTACAATTTTACACCGAAGCTAAGATCACCCGCATCACCCAATCCAGGAACTATGTAAAATTGATGGTTTAAACTTTCATCCACTGCACAAGTCCAAAGGGAGTGAGAAATCTTAAGATTTTCGGTTACAAACCGAATGCCCTCCGGGGCAGCAACTAAAGCTGCGACGTAAATATGGGAAGGATTTCCATGTTTCTGTAATGCTTGCACAGATCGAACGATCGATTTTCCCGTCGCCAGCATAGGATCGATCAAAATTACGGGGCGATTATTAACCTGAGGGCTAGCTACATAATCCAGATGAATTATTATTTCTTCTGAATTCTCTTGACGGTAAGCACCTATAAATCCGCAATCAGACTGGTCAAAGAATTCAAGAAATCCGTCAAAGTAAGGAAGTCCGGCCCGCATAACCGTCAGTAACACCGGATATGTTTCAAGCACATTTAATGTAGACGTTGCTAAGGGCGTCTCAACCGATTCATTTTTAAAGCGTAGTTTTTTTGAAATTTCATACGCCATAAGATTTCCAAGGCGCTTCATATTTTTTCTAAACCTCGATCGATCGCGCTGAATAACCTGATTACGCAGTTCCATTAAAAATTGATTGGCCAATGTGTCTTCTGCACTAAGGTTAAAAATCATAACGCATTTTTTTCTAACGAAAATTTAGAATAAAGTTGTGTGAAGAACTAATACCCGTCTAATAGCTTTGATGAAAGATATAAACTATATCCTTAACATATAAGAGTAAAATGAAACTACTCAAACAACTCTGTGAAACCCCTGCTCCATCAGGGAATGAAGCTGGTATGAAACTATTCCTTTTGAAATACATTCATAAGGAAAGTAAAAAATGGAAAGTGAAGCCGGAAATTTTTCAAGATGGATTACAAGATTGTCTTATTTTGAAATTCGGAGTTCCACGAACGGCTATTTTTGCTCACATAGATAGTATAGGATTTACCGTTCGTTACTTCAATCAATTGCTTCCTATCGGGAGTCCGGATGCAGATGTCGGAACTCAGCTTGTTGGAAAAGACAGTCTGGGACCAATTCAATGCGAACTTGAATTTGATAATGACAGACATGCATTCTATAAATTCGGTCGTCAAATTGATCGAGGCACCACGTTGACTTACAAAGTAAATTTTCGGGATACAAAACAGTTCGTTCAATCAGCATATTTAGACAATCGTTTGGGTGTCTACAACGCATTGAAAGTAGCCGAAAATTTAAAGGATGGAGTGATCGTTTTCAGCTGTTGGGAAGAGCACGGAGGCGGTTCGGTACCCTTTCTTGCAAAATTTATTTATGAAAAATGGAATATCCAACAAGCGTTGATCTCTGACATTACGTGGACTTCCGATGGAGTCCATCCGGGCAAGGGTGTTGCCATATCGCTGCGTGACCGAAATCTTCCCCGCAAGAGTTACGTAGACAGAATCGTCAGCATCGCTGAAAAGAGAAAAGTCGATTTTCAACTGGAGGTTGAAGGCGCTGGCTCAAGTGATGGACGTGAACTCCAAACTTCATCCTATCCTTTCGATTGGTGTTTTGTTGGTGCTCCCGAACATGGCCCACATACTCCCCATGAAAAAGTGCATAAACACGACATTAAAAGTATGATTGAGTTATACAGCTGGTTAATGAAAGATTTGTGATTTATGTGCCGGGTCAAATGAAACTAAAATTTAGCCTCTGTTTGTGTCTTTTCTATTATGGCGTTTCTTTCTCACAGGAAAATTTTCAAACAAAGCTGGCAGTGGCTGCGTTGGGCCTGACTCAACAGAACGTAGTTTATGATCCTTCCTATTTTAAAATTCAATATCCGAATGGTGATGTTCCTTCGGGAAAAGGAGTTTGTACCGACGTTATCATTCGAGCCTACCGAAATGTCGGCATAGATCTTCAACAGCGGGTCCATGAAGACATGAAAAATAATTTTAACCAATATCCTAAACTTTGGCGATTGACTAAAACGGATAGAAACATTGATCATCGAAGGGTGCCCAATCTTATGAAATTTTTTTCAAGGCATGGCACCACGTTAAAACCATCAAAAAATCCCGATGATTACATACCTGGGGACATTGTAACATGGTCGCTTGGGGGAAGTGTAACTCACATAGGGATTGTTGTTAACGAGAAATCAAACGATGGCTTACGTCCACTAATCGTTCACAATATAGGTAACGGTCAAGAAGTTTCAGATTGCCTTTTTAGATATACGATTATTGGACATTATCAATATCCGCAGTTCTAAATATAAGTTGATCTCTGAATTCCTTATATCTTTACAGACTCAAGATTGGACGATGAAGATTAAGGATTTAGAATTCGAGATGCTCATTCCAGAGCAGGAAATTAAACAAAAGATAAAGGCTTTGGCAGAGGGTGTTAATATTGACTATGCTGACAAAACCCCAGTTTTTCTTCCCATACTAAATGGGTCATTTATGTTCAGCGCAGATCTATTGAAAGTTGTGACGATTCCCTGCCGGATTTCCTTTGTAAAAGTATCGTCTTATTCAGGGACAGGCAGCACAGGTCAGATTAAAACGCTCATTGGATTGGAGGAGAGTTTATTTAATCAGGATATTATTATTGTAGAAGATATTGTTGATACAGGGCTTACTCTTCAAAAACTGGTTGAGGAGCTGAAAAGCCTGGGTACTAAATCGGTGGAAGTAATTTCGTTGCTCCGTAAAAGTCCGGCACGGGAAAAGGAAATTCATGTAAAATATGTAGGCTTTGAAATTGAGAACGAATTTGTTGTTGGCTATGGCCTGGACTATGATGGATTAGGAAGAAATCTGACTGACATCTATAAAACAGATCCCCAAAGCATCCTCAAACCCGATAGCCAGGTTTAAAAATTCGGAATTCGTACCCGGATTATTATATTCGTCACCTTGTTTTGGAAAAAGCCCTTTCAGTAACGTAAACAAACACATTTCATGATCAACATTATTCTCTTCGGCCCTCCTGGTGCGGGTAAAGGCACGCAAAGCGCGAAAATTATTGAGAAATATTCGCTCATTCACATCGCTACAGGAGATCTTTTTAGAAAACATCTTAAAGAGGGCACCCCCCTGGGAAGCTTGGCGAAAGAGTACATGAATAGAGGGGACCTTGTCCCTGATCAACTTGTTATCGACATGGTTGACGACAAAATCAAAACGAGTGAAAATACATCCGGTATTATATTCGATGGATTTCCCCGCACCATTCCTCAGGCTAAAGCGCTGGATATATTATTAGCCTCAAAGGGATCGCCTATAAAAGTGTTAATTGAACTTATTGTACCCGAAGATGAGTTAAGAAAACGATTAGCTGAGCGGGCGATAAAGGAAAACCGTCCAGACGACGCTAAACCGGACGTGATTGAAAACAGGATTTCGGTATACAAAGCAGAAACTGTTTCGGTGTCGGAATATTACAAGAAACTTGGCAAGTATTCGTCCGTTGTTGGGGTTGGAGAAATTGAAAACATTTTTTCGAACCTTTGTCGCGAGATTGACAAAAGCTTACTTCTGTAAGTTGAATAGTACACAAATTTATATACGCTCTAAGCACACCACTCTTGGCTTCTGGAAATTTTATTGACTACGTTAAATTCTGCTCACGGTCTGGCCACGGAGGTGCTGGATTTTTACACTTCCATCGCGAGAAATTTATAGAAAAAGGCGGACCCGATGGCGGCAACGGGGGGCGTGGGGGCCACGTAATATTGCGAGGAAACGCACAACATTGGACATTGCTCCATTTGAAGTACCGGAAACATGTCATTGCCACGAATGGCAACGGTGGAGAAGAACAAGATCGAACCGGAGCGGACGGAAAAGATGAAATTCTGGATGTGCCCTTAGGTACCGTCGCCAAACGAGCTGAGACGAATGAAGTGCTGTTTGAAGTAACAGAAGACGGCAAAGAGTACATCCTGTCACCGGGAGGCCGTGGCGGAAAAGGCAACGCGCACTTTGCTACTGCTACTAATCAGGCTCCTCAGCATGCGCAACCGGGAGAACCTGGTAAGGAAGAGTGGATCGTCCTGGAGTTAAAGTTGCTCGCCGATGTGGGCCTCGTAGGATTTCCAAATGCGGGCAAATCGACGCTGCTTTCTGTTGTTTCTGCCGCCAAACCTAAAATTGGAGACTATCCATTCACTACCCTTACCCCTAACCTCGGCGTCGTTTCATATCGTAATGACCGGTCTTTTGTGATGGCCGATATACCTGGCATTATTGAAGGAGCCGCTGAAGGAAAAGGTCTTGGGATCCGTTTTCTTCGCCACATTGAAAGAAATTCATTATTGCTATTTCTTATTCCAGCGGATTCCAAGGATATCAAAGCTGAATATGAAATTTTGCTGAATGAACTAAAAAAATATAATCCGGAGCTACTCGACAAGCGGAGGCTACTTGCTATTTCAAAATCAGACATGCTTGACGATGAACTAATGGCTGAAATGAAGAAGGAAATTCCTGCTGAAATCCCCAGTGTGTTCTTTTCCTCGATCATAAACAAAGGAATTCAGGAACTGAAAGATTTGATTTGGAACACCCTGCATGACGGTGGTCATTAAATGCCAGTTTGGCACAAAATGCGCTTTGGCAAAATTGTTGACTTGTGGGGTGTTACTTAACTTAAAGACGTTATGTCTATTAAAAAATTAACCTGTAATCGAAATGAAGCAGAATGAAGAGATACTTTCCGAAAGCAATGAAACAGCAGAAAACGTGTCGGAATCCCAGCAAGGCCCCATTCAAACTGAAAATCAGCCAGGAAGTGAATTGGAGAAGTTACAAGGCGAACTAACGGAACAAAAAGATAAATTCATTCGACTCTACTCTGAATTCGAAAACTTTAGAAGAAGAACAGCAAAAGAAAAATTGGATTTAATTCAGTCGGCGGGTGAGCAACTTATCAAACAGTTGCTTCCAGTCATTGATGACTTTGATAGGGCCGAAAAATCTTTTAAGGACCGTGATGTAAAAGAATTGGATGGATTTTTTCTGATCCACAATAAATTCCGGAAGATACTTGAGCAGTCAGGTGTGAAAATAATGGAGGTTAAACCCGGCTCCGAGTTTAATGCTGATTTACACGAAGCTATCACTCAAATTCCTGCTTCTGATAATTCACTTAAAGGAAAAGTGGTTGACGTAGTGGAATCAGGCTATTTATTGAATGATAAAGTAATACGTTTTGCAAAAGTTGTTGTGGGGAGTTAACCACCCACCCTTTAACAACATTCAATTACCAAATACATGTCGACAAAAAGAGATTATTACGAAATACTTGGGGTAAGCAAAACAGCTGCAGCCGATGAGATCAAAAAGGCATACCGCAAGGTTGCCATTCAATTTCATCCAGATAAAAATCCGGATAATAAGGAAGCAGAGGAAAAATTTAAAGAAGCAGCGGAAGCTTACGAAATATTAAGTCATGTCGATAAACGTGCTCAATATGATCGTTTCGGCCACTCAAGGGGAAACGGTGGTTTTAGTGGGCAGAATATGAATATGGACGATATCTTCAGTCAGTTTGGAGATATTTTTGGAGGAGGCGGAAGTCCATTTGATAGCTTTTTTGGTGGGGGATCGACGCGTGGTGGCAAACGCCAACGAAAAGGTTCGAATCTTCGGATAAAACTAAAACTCAACCTGGAAGAAATTGCTCATGGAGTTGAGAAAAAAATTAAAGTAAATCGTCTTGTCCGGGCTGAGGGAGTAACCTTCAAAACATGTACTACCTGCCAGGGCTCTGGCCAGATTCGGAAAGTGGTGAACACAATGCTTGGACAGATGGTGTCGGCCAGCACTTGTTCAGCTTGTGATGGCTCCGGACAGATTATCGATAAACGTCCAGGTGGAGTGGACAACTCGGGATTGGTATCGAAAGAAGAAATAATCAGCGTAAAAATTCCCTCTGGGGTTGCGGATGGCATGCAACTTTCCATGTCAAGCAAAGGAAATGAAGCTCCCGGAGGCGGAGTACCAGGCGATCTATTGATTCTGATTGAGGAACAAGAAGACCGGTTTTTGAAAAGGGATGGTAATAACCTTGTTTATGACCTTTATATCAGCTTTGTCGATGCTGCTGTAGGGACAAATGTCGAAGTTCCATCTGTGGGAGGAAAAGTGAAGATCAAGATTGAACCAGGAACGCAAAGCGGTAAAATATTAAGACTTCGAGGTAAAGGTTTAAAAGACGTCAACGGGTATGAAGTAGGTGACCAACTTGTCTATGTAAACGTGTGGACGCCTAAAAAACTAACCTCCGAAGAAAGAGCCAATTTGGAGAGCTTCCGTGGCTCTCCTAATTTCGAACCTCACCCCGATGCCAACGAAAAAGGGTTCTTTGAACGGATGAAAGAATATTTCAATTAGAACGCACGGGCGGTTTCTAGTTGCCTACGCCGTCCCTTTCCTAACGGACACCCGCACTGGAAGCACGGAACTATAAACCAAAAACTCGAAACTAAGACAACTCGTTTGACGGAATTCCGTTTACCCCAGTCTGTCAAGGGGTTATTTGGGTCTATTTTGCCTTTAATATTACACAATGTAACTCCACTAATCGATAGGCCGTAATAATGACATGCATAGAAAGATTTGGTTAACGTATTGTGGTGTTGCACTAGCGGGACTTGCATTCGGTCAACTTAAGAAACAATTCACCGTCGAAGACATGGCGGCTTGTGAAAATATCAGGCTTTTTGTAAAAGCCAACAGTGGCAATTGTTTCATAAAACCGAGCCAAAACACAGAAATTCTCAACGTTTTTAGTAATCAGACCGAAAGCAACTACGCACACAATTTTAGAAAGGAAGTCAAGGGTAAAACCTGCGAAGTTCTTCTAAACCTGGAGGAAATTCAATCCGAAGGACTAAGTCAAACTATTTCAACCCGTTTTTTTGGAGCCTCCGATAAACCCGTCGGTGATAAACTGTGGAAAATGTATCTTACAGATGCCAAGCCTTACTTTCTTGAACTTAACTATGGTGTAGGGAATGCCAATATTGATCTTTCCGGTTTAGCAATCAAAAAATTAAAGATCAATACCGGTAGCGCTGATGTTAATGTAGGATACTACTCCAAACTGGAAAATCAGATTGACATGGACACTTTTTATGTTCGGGTTGACCTGGGCTCTGTAAATGTTAAAAATCTTAACATGTCGCGTACGAAGTTTATGATGGCAGATGTCGGGTTTGGCAATATGACCCTCGATTTTAGGAATAAACCGTTGGTAAGCAATAAAATAAAAGGCAGTGTAGGCGCAGGAAATTTAACCATCCTACTTCCCAATTCTGAAACTCCCGTTATGGTAAAAATTAAGGATTCCTGGTTGTGTAGCGTAAAAATGCCCCGAGATTTTAAGAAAATTTCTACCAATGTGTTTGCAAACGCGGCGTACACAAAGGAAGCAAAAAACAGCCTTACATTTGATCTGGATGTTTCCATGGGAAATATCCTTTTTAAGGAAGACATGAACTAAACTACGCGGCCGGTGAGATTTGCGGATGATTGAGCCTCCTATATTGTTATCTGCACTTTCCTTGTAATTCCTTCTTACCTTTTGACACTAATTCAGTGTTAAACCAAAAATTGTGGACGCATTAATTGCCAAGGATGTAACCAAACGATACATCAACCATGTCGCGCTTGACCGCGTAAGCCTAACAATTCCACAACAAACTATTTTTGGCTTGCTTGGACCGAATGGAGCTGGAAAAACTACTTTTATCAGAATAATAAATCAAATCATAAATGCCGACACCGGTGATATTTCACTATTTGGAGAAAAACTTCAGGAAAAACATATCGGTACCATTGGGTATTTGCCGGAAGAGCGTGGTCTTTATAAAAAACTCAAAGTTGGTGAACAACTCATTTACCTGGCACAACTGAAAGGCTTAAGCCGAAAAGCTGCCACCGATAAGAGTAAAGCTTGGGTAAGGAAATTTGAAATAACAGATTGGTGGAATAAGAAAGTTGAAGATCTGAGCAAAGGGATGGCTCAGAAAGTGCAATTTATCAGCACAGTAATGCACGAACCAAAGCTTATCATTTTAGACGAACCTTTTTCCGGGTTTGATCCGGTCAATGCTCAGTTGATCACCGAGGAGATCCTGGAATTAAAACAAAAGGGCTGCACTATCATTTTTTCTACTCATCGAATGGAGACTGTAGAGGATTTATGCGATCATATTGCTTTGATTAATAAGTC
>CAZAHL010000238.1:0-11434 GCA_964484845.1 uncultured Chryseolinea sp.
GACTTGATCAAGAATTTGAACATGGACGGTAAAAAAACATTATTGGTTTTAGGTTCAAAGCCAAGTGGCTTCAACAACATTCTCCATCGTACAGCCCGGCTATAGTGGCCTAATAGCACTACAAGCATGCTGATAATTATCCACAAATAATTTGCATCATCAAAGGCAAGCCGGATATTAATTTTTTCTTCAGAATGATGTGCTTGCCCGATACCACGTAGGTAATTTCCTCACCTAGTATCAGTTGAAGGGCTTCCTCCAAATTCCCATGAAAATCTAATGTAATCTTACGTTCGGCATCGAATCGATCGCTTCTGTAAAAGAAGTTATAGTTGCTTTGCTTTTTCAATATATTAATAGCCTCCCTAACAGTTGCCTCTTTCAGCATGAGGGATACCTTCACATTTTTAAGCGTGTCTTCTGCTTGCAATGGCACTGCATACAAACAGGTCAACAGTAAAAACATCATAGAAACAAGGGGTTCATCTACGCAAAAGCTTGCTATCAATGGCAGCGCCTCCGGTAAAAAATTATTCATACCTTTACTATGGTTTTGTTTTTATAATAAGACCTGTGGATGAATGCTATCAGTCTTTCGCGAGATGGTAGATAACAATCATCCGAGAGCCGGAAGGCACCCTGGGTGCTTTCCGGTATTTTCATATTTAGGTTAATGCTTCACGACTTACGTTTTAATTAGTTTTCCTATCACAAAGACTTCCTTCGATCCAGGCTTGACGGTCCTCGATGCGGTACTTCACATCCTCACTCAGACTAAATAGTTTTAAAACCTCTTCCAGTGATTCTCCTTCTAGTCTGATATTGAACGTGCACTGTAATGCAGCTTTATCTTTCACAAAGATTTTTACACCATACAATCTTTCCAGATCCTTGATAATTTCAGAGAAAGGTTCGTCCTCAAACACCAGTGACCCCCTGATCCAGGCAGCCTCGCTTTCCGGTTTCACCTGCTCCAGTATTATTTTCCTGCTTTCTTTGTTAAAGGTTGCCTTCTGATCTGGCGACAGCTCAATGATCTCATGAGCCGGATGCCCTTTGGTCATTTTTTCAATGGAGACTTTACCCTCTACCAATGTAGTTTCTACGCGTTCGTCCTCATCATAGGATTTAACATTGAAAGTGGTTCCTAGAACTTTAATAGAAATGCCTGCAGTATTGACTACAAAAGGTTTTTGTGCATTCGATGTAACCTCAAAGTAAGCTTCACCTGAAAGATCGACCGATCTAAATTTCTCTTCGTTCCAATTGTCACGATAAGATAATGATGAGTTTCCGTTCAAGGTGACAGTCGTATTATCCGGGAGTATTATAGTTGTTTTCTGACCAGCTTCGGTTTTATAAACCGATCGAGAATGTCCCATGATATCAGACTTCAACAACCCATAGCCTAATGCGACCGCTATCAAGATAGAAGCTGCTACTCGAAGCCACATTCCTACATTCACCTGGCCCTCAAAGGGAGAAAATAGCATACTTCTTCCCTGAGAGATTTTAGCCTTCCTGTATATGGATTTGTGTAGTGCCATTTTTATTCTATTCTTTTCTGAAGATGATTTAAATGGACTTCCACCTTCTTTCATAGCATCAAGCCATTGCTCCAACAGCTCTTTTTCCCGGGGGGTACAAAGACCCTTTTCGAAACGGTCCAAGAGTTGGATAAATTCGGATTCTGTCATTGATTTTTAGATATTAAGGCAATGGTATGAAGACTTAGCTGTTTCTTTTCCTTACTACTGTAGTAAGGTAAGAGGGGATAACTTCACGGTGGCGACTGAAATTTTTTAAGAAAACAGAATTAATTTATTTCATGACAAATAGTTGAAGGAGATTTTGGGTGAATTTCAAAAAGTTTTAGGCAGGAAACGAAAAGCTAAAATATTGCTCCTTTGGCCTTATCTGGATGAAAAAGTTCGCGACGATCTGCCATTCCACGCCAAAAATGAGACGTCGATTTCGATTTTCTTGTGGGCGCGTATATAATCAAATTTTTATCGTCGAATCCAGCGTTGCCATAATTAGGCCTAAAGATGTGATTAACCTAAAAGCCCAGTTAGGTGTGATTTGAAAGTTTATGCTACGATTATTTAGTGAGAGGTCACAATAAGCCATTAATAATTGCTATGAGCATGACTAAATCTCCCAGAGAAGACTTGAGATGCTTTCTGCCAAGGGTGAGCTGGTTTTCCACAGTGCGATGTGAAATATTCAATTGGACAGCAATCCTTTCAATCGACCAATTTTCCAGCATATTGAGCCGTGTGATTTCTCGGCAACGTGCCGGCAACTCTTCGATACTACGTTCAAGCGCATGTTGAAGATCCTGCACAAGCATAGATTCTTCATTAGAATTGTCTACCGAGGATGTGAATCTAATGTAATCTTTGAGGTAGATCTCCTTTAACTTAATATTCTTAATGTGATTCAGAATCTGAAAACGAACTGAAGCAAAGAGATAACCTGAAAGAGAGCTCTGTAGTTGAATTACTTCCCTGCGCGACCATAGTGAAACAAAAATATCCTGAACAATTTCGAAAGCAGTGTCTTTTGACTGTGTTCTATGGAAAGCATAATTGTAAAGTTTTTCCCAATAACGAGTATATATTTCATCAAAAGCTTTCTCTCCCCCCTCCTTGAAACGGGAAAAGAGATTGATATCCGTATACTCGCTTACATCGGTCACAATTTGAAAAGGGTTGGCTTTGCAATTACATAAATAAATTTAAATAAACAATTTGACGAAAAGATAAAGGAAATGTTATGCCAATGAGGTGTACTGTTCACCTTGCCCCCGGAGGACAATGTTCTTTCAGAAACTTTGTATAAAGTGTGGCAAGGTGTTTAAGGGTTCCTTCGCCTTCAGCCAGATTGTGTGTACGATTAGGATAAGCCATGTACTGGAATTGCTTGTTATGTTTTATCAATTCATTCGAAAGCATTTCAGCATTCTGAAAATGGACGTTATCATCTCCGGTGCCATGTATGTATAAAAGATTTCCTGCCAAATTTTTGGCATGCGTAAGAGGAGATCCTTTTATAAAATCTTCCTTGTTTTCTTGTGGCAAACCCATGTAACGTTCCTGATAAATGTTATCGTACGTAAACATGTTGGCTACAGCAGCTATTGCAATTCCGGTTTTATAAATTTCCGGATATTGAAACATCAGGTTTAACGTGGCTGAGCCGCCACCACTCCATCCCCATACTGCGATTCGATCAGCATCAACAAAATTCCATTTCAGAATTTCCTTCGCAGCCATAGCCTGATCCCGTATATTAATTTGACCCATTTTACGATAAATAGCTTTTCTCCATGCGCTTCCTTTTGGGGCCGGTGTGCCTCTGTTATCCAAAGAAATGTAGATGTAACCATCTTCTCGCATGTCACCGGCGTATAATGAATTTGCAGAAACTCCATACGTGTCCGTTACGTTCTGGCCCCAGGGTTCAGTGTATACGTAAAAAACCACAGGATACTTTTTTGTGGGATCAAAATTCTCAGGCTTTACTATCCAGCCATCCATTTCGATACCATCTTCAGTTTTTACTTTGAAGAATTCAGTTGACTTTTCTGTCGGTGCAGATTCTAATTTGCGGTCAAAACTTTTATTTTGATTGATCAGTTGGTGCCTGGGTAGGGATATAGTTTCTGCTATAGGCCGGGTGAAATTGTTGGAAAATGAATGTTGTGCAAATTTTCCATTAGGTGAAATGATATAGTCGTGTGTACCTAGTTTTTCCGAAGGAGTTAGCAATTCAGCTTTACCTTTCCCATCCATTTTTACCCGGTATAAATATTTTTGTGTTGCGTTAGAGGGGGATGCGAGATAATATACGTAACCTCCTTTTTCGTCAACGTGCTTGATGGCGATAACATCAAAATTGCCAGGGGTCACCAAGGTCTCCTTTTTACCATCGGTGCGCATCCGGTAAACGTGGCGCCATCCGTCCTTTTCACTTTCCCATAAAAATTCCTTTCCTCCTTTCAACCATTGAAATGTATGTTTGAAGTCAACCGCATACGCATTTTCGGAAGTAGCCGGTGTATACACATCGATCCATGCAGCATCTTCTTCGGAGTAAACAGGCGAGGTTGCTCCAGTGGAGCCGTTAGCATGGAAGATCACACTTTGATTTTGTCTCCTGTTAAGTTGCTGAAGAAGAATCTCGGTTGTTCCCGGAATATATTCTGCACGAACGATATAATGTTCGCGTGGATCACCTGGAATGTTTAACCAGGTTGTCTGTCCGTTAGTAATGTCGACAACACCTAACCGGCAGGCAGAAGGCCGTTCACCTGCTTTGGGATATTCGACCGGTATTATACGAGAGTAAACAGAGTCGGTATTATTGATAATATAGTAATCCCGGGTATCGCTGGCATTGATCTCCCAGTATAAAACCGCTTTGCTATCGGGACTCCAGCGAATACCATCGCGGCATGCAAATTCTTCTTCGTACACCCAATCGAATGTGCCATTGAAAAATTTACGCGTGCCGTTTGTAGTTAGCGCTTTGGTTTGCCCGCTAATCAAATCTTCAACATAGACATTGCTTTCGCTTACATACGCAATGTGGGATCCGTCCGGGCTAATCTTAGCGAACATCAGGGAAGACGCTGGTCTACCTTTACCAAGTTTTCGAAGCTGATTGCTGCTTAAGTCAAGAATCCAGTAATCGCCGCGTGTATTTATTCGCCATACGCGTTGCGTGTTAGTATAAATTAAAAGCTTTTTACCGTCCGAAGTAAATGAAAATAGGTCAACTTTAAGAGGGGCGCCGTGTCCTCCAGGTGTAAGTTGACTTACGGACACCACCTTACGCGGAATATTGTTTTGCAACGAATATTGAAAAAGTTCTCCTTGTTCAAGAGTGTAATAGGAGTTTCCGTCGGCTGCCCATTTAACAACACCTTGCTGTGCGTGAAGAATGAAAAAAAAGAAAACAAAAATCGCAAGTAAAATTCCCTTCAATCGATTAATAATAAACATAAGTCGTTAAAATAGTAGTGTTATCAATTCAGCGTTTCAACCAAAAATAGTATTTGATTTTGGCAACAGTACATTTAGGATGGTAAATACTTGAAATTATTTGCTCAAATTAGTTTCGGATCAGCGACGCCACCAGCAATCCCCCGGGGTGAAACTGTAAAATTCCAATCATTTTTATTCTAAAGAGCGTATAGGTTGAGTACTTGATGTTGTCGGAATACTTCAAATTGTTAATTCCCCTCAGTACGTTATGGTAGGCTCAGCGTTGTGCATCTCAGAGTTTTTCACTGATCCGAAAGCTATTTTTTCGGAAAAATCGATCCCCTCCTATTTCATTTGGTTGCCTCCAAATAATATCGCGATTTCGAGGGCCAAATGGCATTCTGCAAGTAAGGGTTTACCCTATGAATATGGGGTAAACCACTGCTTCTTTGGTCATGACAGGGAATTCTGAAAGATATAATAAACGTTTAAACTCACTGAAGCTGCATGTTGGTTATACAAACCCTGATTATTACAAAATCAGGGTTCCTCTGATTTAAAGCATCTTACGACTCCTGATCTTTGATTCGAGTAACAATTCTCATTTTATGAAATTTTTTAACCGCCCTCATCTTTATATTAAAGCATATTTCCTGGTAGCCGGCCTCTTCTTGGCAGGCTCCTTATCAGCTCAATCCCTGCTGGAAAACACTCAACTAAGGTTTTTTACAGATGCCGGATTCAAAGCTGCACGAGATACTACAAACAAGCTTGCACCTGAATTTCAATCGAGCGGCATTGAGATTCTAATCACATCACAGATAACCGATAAGATTTCACTATTGGCTGAGCCAGTTTTGAGATCAAATGGTACTGTTAGTCTGGAGCGTGCTATGCTTAAATATTCCTTCAACACTTATTTAAACATTAGCGCTGGTAGATTATATGTTCCTATCGGACTTTGGAATACTACTTTCTTTCGGTTTGCTAAAGCACTGACTCCAACAATTGATGCCCCTCAAATAATTGCCAACATGGAAGAGGGCGGAGTTGCTATAAATAAAGATAACGGTATCATGGTGAGTGGTGACGACATTTCAAAGTTAAGGTTTGGATACCGGGTGATGGTGGGAAATGGTTACAATCAGCCAAGCTCAAGGAAAAAATACTACATCGGAAATGTATTCATCGAGCCTGTCGATAACCTCAGATTTTCGGTGTCCGCTTCAACTACAAAAACAACGGGAATCTTCTATCCGACGGAAGTCACAGTGGCCGGTTTGATACTTTCGACTATGTACATGGGAGGCAAAAGTTTTGAGTTTGCCTATGAATACTATCGGGGTCGCATCCATAACGCAACCTTTGATAGGACAGGCGATGTCCATTATGGTTATGCGGGATATAAAATAAAAAAGACTACACCGTATCTACAGTACTATAACGGTGTAACAGTGGTTGAAGGAGTAATCACAGACCTTACCAATGTAACGCTTGGTGTACGGTATAATTTTACCCCGCTTTCTATATTAAAAGCGGAGGCACAACTTCTGGATTCAGATGATTTTGCAAAAATTAATCAGATCAAACTATTATGGGCTATAGGTTTCTAATCTATTATCCGTTTTAATCCAGAAAAATCAACATGAAAACAACATCTCTCCTCTCTATAATCTGCTTAACAGCCTTCTTATTCGTATCGCTTGATGCAAAACACGGAGCGGCTACTGAAAGCATAGTAATAATTGTAAATAAAGGTAATCCTGTTACAACACTCTCGGCAAGCGAAGTGAAACTGTATTACCTGCGAAGGATCAAAAAGCGATGGCCTGAAATCAATAAAAATATACGTCCGGCAGATCAAAAGAAACAGAGCGAAGAACGCGACACTTTTTACGAGTTGCTGGGATTGAGTGACTCGCAAGTAGAACAGTATTTTGTAACCAAGCAATTGCAAAATGCAGAACGTCCTCCTGACAAATTTGCTACGGAGGAAGACCTGATCAATTTTGTAGCGGAGGAAGTTGGGGCCATAGGGTACATCAAAGCAAGCTCTGCTACACCGGAAGTAATGGCAAAAGTAAAAGTTGTATTCACCCGGTAGACTTAACCAACGGACAGAGGGAAAGAACATTTAAAACAATGAGCTTGCTAACACATAAAAATTGTTTAACTAATAAGAATCGCAGCATCCTACCTTCTTGCCCGTCTCGATTTAATTTTCAACCGTTATGAAGCTTAACTTTACGCTCTCCAAAAGAATCTCCCTGGGTTATTTGTTTATCATTATAGTAGCCATTGTCGCTACACTCTTTGTTATACAAACCTTACATAATAATAAAAACCTTGACGATCGTTTGGAAAGCTACTATGTTCCTTTATACCTGCTGTTAAAAGATACTGATAATTTGCTGGATGACTCTTACAGACTTACTAATAACTGGGTGTACCAATCTGATGTTGAAGGCAAAAGAAAACTTAGCACCATCCATGATGCTGAATTTCCTGCGCTGAGAAAAAAAATAATTGCCACATTTGAACAAGCTGATGAAACTCGAAATAAAGACAATATTAAAGACGCGATAGAAAAATTCGAGATGCTTATATTATCGCAGAAGCAATTGATGGGTATTTTATCAGCGGATAGTCTATACAATAACGACGAAGCGGTTGACCAGGCGATTGCCTTATTGAATAAAAAAATTACACCGCAGTATACAAATGCATCTCATAACTTTCATTTCTTGCTTGATATCCAGGAATTAAGAATGGACCAGGTCCGCCAGGAAAAGCAGAGCTCCTATGATTTTCTGACCAGCCTCCTGATCATTATGATCCTCCTGTTTATAGCCGCCGCATTTGCTGCCTATTTCTACTCTAGGAACGGAGTAGTTAAACCTATTACAGCGTTGAAAGATATCATCCTTCAGATTGGTGAAGGGAAAGTCGTCACGGCCGAGTTTTTAAAACGTGAAGATGAGATCGGTGAAATGACAAAGGCGATTACCAGTTTGATGAATGGTATTAATGCCAAATCGGAATTTGCTTTGCAGGTTGGCAAAGGAAACTACAAAGCAGACTTTAAGCTGATCAGTGAAGAGGATATCATGGGAAAGGCGTTGCTTCACATGCGTGAAAACCTGGAACGAAATGCAGACGAGGTAATAGAACGAACAAACGAAGTGATCCGGCAGAAAGAGAATATTCAAACCCAATCTGAATATTTGAGAAACGCTAATAACAAACTCATTGAGCAACATGACCAGATCTTACTGAAGCAGGAAGAAGCGGAGAAAGCCAGGGCCGAATCTGAACAGGCTAAAGTAGAAGCTGACCAGGCTAACCAAGCGAAGAGCGTATTCCTCGCTACCATGAGTCACGAGATACGGACGCCTATGAATGGCGTTATCGGGATGGCGTCACTCCTGGCTGAAACGCAACTCAGCGCGGAGCAGCAAGAATATACCAACACCATTAGAAGCTGCGGAGAAAACCTGCTTACTGTCATTAATGATGTCCTTGACTTTTCCAAGATTGAGTCCGGTAAAATGGAACTCGAAGAAAAAGATTTTGACCTGCGAACATGCATTGAAGAAGTGCTCGATGTATTTGCAGGAAAAGCGGCGGATGTGGGACTAGATCTGGTCTACGAAATGGATTACAATGTGCCCTCTCAAATTGTCGGCGATAGCACCCGATTAAGGCAAGTGATCATGAACCTGGTGGGAAATTCCATTAAGTTTACTCAAAAGGGAGAGATCTTTATTGGCGTACATCTACTGAACCTAAAGGGTGACGAAGTCGAGTTAGGATTCAATATTCGTGACACGGGCATAGGCATTCCTGCAAGTAAACTCGACCGCCTGTTCAAAGCTTTCTCGCAGGTGGATTCTTCCACAACCCGGAAATATGGAGGTACTGGATTAGGATTAGTCATTTCCGAAAAGTTAATCGGTCTGATGGGCGGAGCCATAACGGTAGAGAGCGAAGAAGGCCAGGGTACAACCTTCACTTTTACAATGCGTGTCAAAGTAAGCGAACAGTCTGTGCGTACCTATGTTCACCACAACATGGCGGGCTCGGAAGGAAAAAAAGTTCTTATAATAGATGACAATTCAACCAACCGCAGTATTCTTAAAAATCAAATCGAGCAATGGAAGCTTGTACCTACCCTTGCTCATTCAGGGGAGCAAGCGTTATCCATACTTGCGGAAGGTGCAATTTTTGACCTCATAGTCACGGATATGCAAATGCCGGAAATGGATGGCATGCAACTGGCCAAAGCGATACGAAAACAGCATCTTACTGTCCCCATTATTTTATTAAGCTCAATGGGAGACGAGAGTTGCAAATCGCACACCGAACTTTTCTCTTCTGTATTAACAAAGCCTGTAAGACACGCTACACTTCATAAGCATATTCTCGTTCAGCTCAAGCAGCAGGACAAACCTTTTGTAGAGGAGCCCGTCATTAAGAAAACATTCTCCGTTGAATTTGCACAAAAACACCCATTGAATATTCTTATTGCAGAAGATAATCCTGTAAACCAGAAACTGGCAGAACGTGTACTTACAAAATTAGGTTATACTCCTTCCAAAGCATTAAATGGTAAGGAAGCTGTCGATGCCGTACAGCAACACAAGTATGATGTGATCTTAATGGATGTGCAAATGCCAGTAATGGATGGGTTGGAAGCAACACAGAATATCCGCATGCTGAAACAACCCCAACCTATTATCATAGCTGTGACGGCAAATGCCATGCAGGGAGACAAGGAAATATGCCTGAATGCTGGCATGGACGATTACATTTCTAAACCCATTAAGCTTGAAGATCTGGTGAAGATGATTGAAAAATGGGCTGAAACACTAAATGGTAGTCAAAACGTTTGTGAAGACACCTCAGACAAATCTTTGATTTCTTCACTTTCTGAGAATAGCTGAAGATACTGGCCGAGCAGTTGAAAAAAAGTCTTTTCCAATTCCTTTACTTCCTTATAGATGTTCTCTGCACTTTCGGCAGTAACGCCCGTGCGTCATCGTTGGCGCTGGAAGTTGAAGGGTAATGGTAAAGTGAGTTTGGCTTGAATTCCTCGGATGCAAAACAAAATCTTCAATTTCTTTTCAATCTGAATCTCAGACTGAATTTAAAAGAATTAAATAAATAACTTAGTGTTTACGCAGAGTTCTAAACTCTTAGTAGAGAAAAACCTAAATTACTTTCCAATGAGTAACCGGTAAAAAAACAGGGACTTCATGAACATATCCGAACTAAGTTTGAAGCGGCCAGTCTTAGCCGTGGTGATGAACATCATCATCGTGGTTTTTGGAATCATCGGGTACAATTTTTTGGGTGTTCGTGATTATCCTGCTATTGATCCGCCGAACATCAGCGTAAGGACTTCCTATTCAGGTGCCAATGCAGAAATAATAGAGTCTCAAATTACAGAACCTCTTGAAAAATCAATCAATGGAATAGCCGGAATTAAAAATATATCATCCACCTCCAGTCAGGGTACCAGTAGCATTAATATCGAGTTTGATCTCAGTGTGGATCTGGAGGCTGCTGCCAATGACGTGCGCGATAAAGTTTCGCAGGCTGCCCGCCAACTTCCGCGAGACCTGGATTCTCCACCGGAAGTTTCCAAAGCAGATGCCAGTACCGATTACATTATTTCTTTGACGGTACAAAGCAATACAAGAAATCAGCTAGAGCTTACGGAATACGCCAACAATGTTTTGATAGAAAGGCTTCAGACTATCCCTGGAGTCAGCAGTACGCGCGTATTGGGAGAACAGAAATACGCGATGCGTATATGGCTAGATCCTATCCGACTAAGCGCGCACGGATTAACATCCCTGGATGTACAGCTAGCATTGAACAGACAGAATATTGAATTGCCTGCTGGCAAGATATCAGGAACTTCCACTGATCTTACGGTACGCACGTTTGGAAATCTCTTTACGGAAGAAGATTTTAACAACGTAAGTATCCGTTCCTCATCGAGCGGTACTGTCCGCTTGCGCGATATAGGGGAAGCCGTGCTCGGTCCGGAAAACGAAGAGATTGTTCTCAAAGGCAAACTAATTCCCATGGTTGGTATCGCCCTTAATCCCTTGCCTGGCGCCAACTATGTGGCTATTGCCGATGAGTTTTATAAGAGAATGGAAAAAATAAATAAAGAGGTTCCTAAAGACATTAAACTGAATGTTGCCACGGATCAAACGATATTTATCAAACGCGCTATCAAAGAGGTTCAGGAAACGCTTCTAATTTCGTTTATCCTGGTAGTGCTTATCGTCTATTTATTCTTTCGCGATTTTATTATTGCTATCCGGCCTTTGATCGATATTCCCGTTTCGTTAATAGCAACTTTTTTCATCATGTATCTATGTGGGTTTTCTATCAACGTCTTGACGATGCTTGGAATTGTCCTCGCCACC
>CAZAHL010000239.1:0-11434 GCA_964484845.1 uncultured Chryseolinea sp.
TTTGTTACGACCATGAAGCGCTGGAGTCAAGGAAAGAACATAAACCGGAAAATAGTGCTATTCAAATGGCAGCTGACATGGGTATTGAGATTTTAACTGAAGAAGAATACCACGAATTACAGAAGCTTGGAAAGTTCGATACGAAAACTTCTAGCTGGATAGAAACACCTTCTGATATCAGAAAACTCGGTGGAGCTCTCTTTGCGGATTGGCGGTATGGCCATGTTTTCGTATATCACAATGGTGCAGAATCTTACTATGGCGCCCGGGCATTCCGTGGCTCGCTCAAGGTCTAAATTTTGCACAGACAGCTAATTTTAATTTGAGAACGATCACCTGAAAAAAAAGGAAATTTTTCACGAAATTAGGCTCGAACCTCACCATCAATTTTGCAAATCTTTTGTAGTACATTTTAAATTCGTATTGCATGCGCTCACTTGAGGTCTTCGCCCACCACAAGAGAGGGGCACATCTTCTGTAAATATTTTTCAACAAACCAGGATGATTGTGGCGTGTAGGTATCACGATAGATAAGGCAAATAAATGATCAGTCCACAAACCACCGCGACAAAGCAGGTGATAAGCACAGCTCCTGCGGCCAGGTCTTTCGCCTGACTTATCATTGGATCACGTTCCTGAGTAACCCGATCGGCTAACTTTTCAATGGCAGTGTTGAAGATTTCCGCCATCCACACAAAGCCAATCAGCATGAGTGTAATTAGCCACTCAGTCTGTCCGATGCCGAGCAGATAGTTTACGATAAACACTGCCACCGCTGCGACCAAATGAAAGCTCATAAAATGTTCATAACGGAACGCGAGCCATATTCCACGCATGGCATATTGATAGCTGGCCAGGTATTTCTTAATCATGGTTCATTTACTTTTGTTTATTATTTTTTAAGACTTTTCACAAGGTGACTTTATTTACATGTTATTGGCTCACGTGTGCCAGATAAACCGAAAGAAAACATGCCAGACAAATAAAACCCTGAGGCGTAAAGGGAGATAGTATGTTT
This sequence comes from uncultured Chryseolinea sp., assembly GCA_964484845.1. Classification (GTDB taxonomy): domain Bacteria; phylum Bacteroidota; class Bacteroidia; order Cytophagales; family Cyclobacteriaceae; genus Chryseolinea. Next base: position 1,019 of record CAZAHL010000239.1, read on the forward strand.
TGTTGCGAGCGGTGAGATTGAAATAAACAATAGGCAAGCAACCAAAAGATTAGATAGAATCCTAAGTCCCAAATATCAAACCTACCATTGGTAAGATGAATGAGCTGACAAAATTCCAAACCGATCGCAAATAGTATTGGCACAAGAACAACTTGTATTTTATGATTTCTGATTTTCATATAGAAACCTTGTGAAAGGGCCGTTGCACAAAAAATCCATAAACCTCCAGGCAATGAGAATATAATGGGCTCATTCAACGGTATCACATTGATAATACTGCTTTTTATGGCAGTGTATGTGTCAAATGACAGAACTAAAATAATTAATTCATTCACAACTGTCTTTTCGGATCGGTAGAACAGGTAAATAAACAGACTAATTAATAATGTTACTATTATACTATAGGTTCTTTTCATAGATCATGATTTTGAAATAAGAAAACGGCCCTGCATTAAATTCATTCAGTAGTTTAAACTTTTCTATTTGGCGTAAACTGAATATATGAAACACTGATCTGAAATGGAACAGCTTGGTGATGCCTTCAAAAATTTTGTCCAAGTGCTTCAGCCAATTGTTCGGTGTGAAGTGATTGAGAATAAAGACTTTCCCATTGGGTTTTAGCACACGATACACTTCTTCCAATAATTTTTCCGGATCCTCCACTACTGCAAGGACGTGTGACAGGACCACGTAATCAAAAACTTCGTTCCGAAATAGAAGCGTTTCTCCATTCATGTGAAAGACTTGAATATTGTCCTTCAGATGCTTGCGTGCCCGGGCGAGCATACTTTTCGAAGTGTCAATGCCAATAATTTCATGCGTACTATAATTTTTGAAATGAGACCCGTCTCCTACTCCGATTTCAAGTAATTGACCATAAGGGAAGTTGTTGATCTTGCTAAAGAATGTATGTTTCTGAGGCTTTAGGAAAAAGTCAATGATAGGGTACAGGAAAGTTAATCGATCGTAGAATTTTTCTGAGTTGTTATTCATGTTTATCGCTTAGTTCGACTCCATTGAATCCTTTGGTTTTTAGAGATCAAAATGGTTTAAGTCGAATAGTTTTTTTGATATCAGAGTAACGCTATCGAGTTTTACGCTAGCCCAGCTGATGTTTGTACTTAGTCACTATTCTTTGTTTCGCCAAAAATGATCGCCCACTTTTAAATCGTGCCAACGCGCACGCGCATAGAATGCGTACCTCGAATAATTTCCAAAGTTGTGCATGAAAAAAGGAGTAATGAATCTTTCTTTTTACGTTCGGACAAATATATTTAAAAGAACTTTGACTTTCAAAGTTAATTGACGAAAAGTGCATAAGATTTCTTACTACGCAGGGAATATGCAATGAGCAATAAGCAATATGTAATGAGCAATAGGCAATATGAAATGGGCAAAAGGCCAGTTCAAAATCTCTAGCTTGTTGCCTATTGCCTATTGCCTATTGCTAATTGCCTATTGCTCATTGCCCATTGCTCATTGAATCCACACTATTTTTGATATTGCTCATCAGAGACTTTTTCCATCCAATCAACCACTTTTCCGTTCAGTTGTTCCTGGATCGCGATATGACTCATCGCGATTGTTGGAGAAGCTCCATGCCAATGCTTTTCACCTGGAGAAAACCACACTACATCACCGGGGCGGATTTCTTCTACAGGACCGCCTTCGCGCTGCACCCATCCAACGCCTGAAACTACAATCAAAGTTTGCCCAAGCGGATGCGTGTGCCACGCAGTTCTCGCGCCAGGCTCGAATGTCACGGTAGCTGCAGCAGCACGGGCGTGCTCATTAGGCTGGAATAAGGGATCAATGCGGACTGTACCTGTGAACCATTCTTGAGGTCCTTTTCCGGATGTTTGTGATCCTAGTCTTTTAATTTCCATAATGATTATTTAGTTAAACGTTTTTTTTAATAGGCAATAAGCAATAAGCAATAAGCAATAAGCAATAAGCAATATGCAATGAGCAATATGTAATGGGCAAAAGGCCAGTTCAAAATCTCTTGCTAATTGCCCATTGCTAATTGCCAATTGCCAATTTCTCATTGCTCATTGAACTCTAATACTTGTCAGGATTCGTAATCATGTGATGAAGCAGTTTGCCAATTTCGTCATTTTTAGAAACTAAATTCTGGTGAAGGCCTTGATCCATATAGCCGCAGGCAAATGCAAAGTCAAGCCAAACATTAGTTTCAGAGTTCTCGGCATCACAATCGGAGAGTTTTGATATAAAGTTTGCAGGATATCGTTTCTTTCTATATGCTTCTGCCAGATTAGCACAGACACTTCTCGACGACCTTCGAATCTGGTCAACAAGCGAATATTTTTCTGCAGAGGGAAATGATTTGCTTGCCTCAAAAATTTCCATCGACAAATCAAACGACTTCTTATAAATTTTAGTGCTTTTGAAATTATATACCGCCATCGCTATTGCATATTGTCTATCCCTTATTGTCTATTGATTGCCTCTGTCGGATCAAAGCTCTTCATAGTAAACGAGCCTGTGAGACATCGTGCCAGGACGTAAAACTATTTGGAGCTCGGGACACCTGGTGTGTTCACCGAACAGTGCACTCAGGGTAGTAAATACCTGATTATAGAGGACTGAATTACTTCGGTTGGTAAAGGTCGGACTTTGCATTTGATTTTGGATGTAAGCTAACGGTGGAATAAAAATAACGAATTTCTGATAGATTCAAACTACATGAAGGTCTTAGGATCCGCGCCACATAATTTGTTCATGGGTTATTAATGACCATTGCCCAATATGCAATTAGCAATTTGCAATAGGCAATTGGCAATTGGTAATAGGCAATAGGCAAGTTCACCCCTTTTGCATATTGCGTATTGCTCATTGCCTATTACTTACGCAAATCAAAAAGCGCAAAAAAATCTTGTTATCTTGAGCTGTTCCGCGAAAATATTTTAAATAATACTGCCACCATTTTCCGTTAATGCATCACAGTATAAAACATAGTTTAAATTGATCGAATCAACAGAGAGGTTCTGGGAAACTGTCTATAGCCAGAACATCGGAAAAATGATAGGCATATGTTTTCGGTATACCGCCAACCGGCAGCTTTCCGAGGACCTGGCTCATGATGCATTTCTTAAAGCCATAGATAAATCCGCAAGTTTCGAAGGCAAGGGCTGTTTTGAGGCCTGGCTCAGAAGAATTGTTGTGAACCACGTGCTGCAATACATCCGTGACCAGAAGCGGAGAAAATATATGGACGATTGGCTGCAGCAGGAAAGCAGCGTTTCACAAACGGAAGAAAATAGTTTGAATACAAATCCATCTGAGCAGACTGAATTCTCAGAGCAAGAACTTTTGGATGCCATCAATGATTTGCCGGAACACCATCGGCTTGTATTTAACCTCTATGTAATCGATAATTTTACCCATGCTCAAATAGGGGAGGAACTGGGCATAAGTCCAGGTACATCAAAATCACATTTGGCAAGAGCACGAAAAAAGATAAAACAACTATTAGCAGAGAAATCCGGTAAAAAACGAGATCGTAAACGAGGAGTGCTTTTCTTCTTTTTATCGCACAGGTCTCCGGGTATCGACCAGTGCTACAACGAACGCTTCCTTAATTTCGAGATGCCTCCGGAAAGAGTCTTATCACCTGATTTTTGTGAAGGCCCGGCAGTGCTCGTTGGTAAACCACGAGCAGGTATCTCCTGGAACTATCTAATATCCGCAGCATCGGTTGGAGTAGTGGTGACGGCTGTATTTATCGCCCTAAATTCAGATCAACGGCAGAACAGCATCGACAGTACTGAAATTAAGATTGCGCAATCAACTAATAAATACGAGGATAAGAATCCGGGATTGATACAGGAAAGCAAGGAAGAGATAAAAGCGCGTGAAGCGACAAATGGCCGTGAAAATAATTCTCGCGTTGCCGATTCGAATGCTGCCACCATTTTTCAGAACAACGTCATACTTAAAAACATAAAAACTAAAAGTATGAAAAGTCTGGATTCTCTAGGGACAATGCTCCTGGTGTCATCAAGTATCATGTTTGATACTATGGCTCAATCAAATCACAAACAAGATATTCCGGTAGCTATCGGAACGCAGATACCTGGCCAGGATATCCAACCAGGGGAGACCGTTAAGGCGATCGAGTCATTGGAGACGCACGATACCTACAGAAGTAAAAGGGAGCGAGGAACGATCTATGCTTCGCGTTTATTCTGGTCGGGCGAGGACAATGAACTATACCTGAAAGGCAAGATGCGTGTTGAGTTTGCTGAACATGACTTCACGGCTGAAGGGACTTGTAATTTTTTGGGACCCGTGTATTTATTGGTTGTTGACGGTAAGCCCGCTGCGCTGGATTCTACCATAAAGCTTTCTGGGGAGCAATATCAGTTAACGAGGCTAAGCAATAGAGAAGCAACTGAAAAATATGGGGAAAGAGGCCGGCAAGGAGCGGTAGAAATATCGGTAATGGAGAACTAACCCTCTAATGCCAAGGAGAAATGTGGCTAATAAATAACTCCGGCATTCCTCTTTACTTGCTTTTTATGGAATCATTCGGATTTGTCATGGCTGCCTTTATTGATCTAAAGCCCACGGCGAGACCTGCCAGTAATGACGGACGATACCAACAATTAAAGAAGGAGAGCTGTGGATATCTGACTATCTGTTGTTATTAGCAACTATTTTTCGATCCCAAATATTCTCCTGGGTGATAGTCAGTGCGTTGAGTGATCTGGTTACCAGCGACGAATTTTGCAATAATCTCGAATCCCTTTCTTTTTCCCGGCATGACCGGTGATTTTGATGCCATGAAACGTACCGTTGAGCTTATCTTGCATGAGCTCTCGATACGTTTCGTTATTTTCGGGAAAACATAAAGCGTAACAAATGGAAAATGGTAAGCTCTTTATTTCCTTAGCAACGATGCTTTTTCTACTGCAGTGCAACCCGGACAGGAAACAACCGACTGCAGATAGCAGCCCACAAACTCCAACCTACAACCTCACCGAAGCATTTCCGCGACTCACCTTCGACATGCCTGTCGAGCTAACCAGTCCCGAAGACGGTACCGACAGGATCTTCGTGGTGGAACAGAAAGGAGTAATACAGGTATTTCAGAACTCCCACGGCATACAAAATTCAAAGGTGTTTCTCGACATTGATAAACGGGTTCACAGTGGGGGAGAAGCTGGGCTGCTGGGAATGGCATTTCACCCTGACTACAAAACCAACGGATATTTTTATTTGAACTACACCAGCGGCAACAGCAAGACCTTGGAGACTATCATCTCACGTTTCAAAGTGAGTGCTTCTAATCCCAATATTGCCGATCCTGAAAGTGAAACTGTATTAATGCGGTTTACCCAGCCATGGGACAATCACAACGGAGGGAAGGTAGCGTTTGGGAATGATGGTTTCCTCTACATTGGAACGGGAGATGGTGGCAGCTGGGGAGATCCCGATAACAGGGCGCAGAACCGAAAAGTACTGCTTGGGAAGATCCTGCGCATCGATGTGAACAAATCGTCTGCAAGCATGAAATACGGCATACCCGCTGATAACCCCTATAATCAAAACAAGGAAGGATACCGCGAAGAAGTTTATGCGTACGGAATGCGTAATCCATGGCGATTTTGCTTCGATCGCGAAACGGGCCAGCTATGGGCTGGTGACGTTGGGCAAAATGAGTTCGAAGAAATAGACGTTATCGAAAATGGTGGTAACTACGGCTGGCGCATCCTGGAGGCCGACAAGTGCTACCGGACCGACACCTGTAATAAGGATAAACTGAAGGCATCCATTTTTCACTATCGCCAGGGAGCCGATACCGGAAGCTCTATCACCGGCGGTTACGTATGCCGTGATAAAAATTTGCCCGGCCTCACTGGCAAATATATTTATGGAGATTTTGTGACGGGTAATATCTGGGCGCTGACGCACCTCAACAACAAGTCGATAAAAAATGAACTGATCGCCAAGATCTTGGGTGGATTGCCTTCCTTCGGAGAAGACAGCAAAAGAAATTTGTATGTGATATCTTATAACCCGGGTACGATCTACAAGCTAGTGCAAAAATGATAGCGATACATTTCAGGACGTCACCATGATCTACAAACGGAGAGAATGAGCCGACAGCCTTTCTTAAACCCAACCGGCTGTATTCAAGTAATCGGATTATTTATTTTCAACCCGTTTTTGCTCTTGGCAGCGCCGTTGTGACACGCAACAAACTGGAAACACAAATACCTGCTCGGTAGAGAAATCTAAATACCGAGAAAGAGATTGTAGGGGGGTGATTGGGCTCTCAAAAAAAGAGTTGTCGCGTTCTCCCGAGCCGTTGCCGACATTGAAAAGGAGCGCAGCCAATAGCGTATAAAATTTCCATTGAAGAAATCTCCGGAAAATATGAAAAGAGCGGTAGGCGTATTTCCCGTCTGAAATGAGCACTTCGTCTTTTCTTTATCGCCGTTAAAGTTTATTTAGCATTTTAAAAGCGTAAGGAAACTTTTCAAAAAAATACGCACATAGGTATATCAACAATCAATATTTAGGAATGGGAATATTTCTTATTGACAAAGTTCATTTTTTCCTTCGTCAAAGGTTTTGTTATAAAATCCGAAACGAAACAAGTGCTTGCCCTTTCAATATCTTCAGCGTTTTCCGATGTCGTGAGCATGATAATTACGGCTTTGCTCTGTACTGCCTTATCCAACTGATTATATTCCTGAAGAAATTCCCAGCCATTCATACCCGGCATGTTAAGGTCTAAAAAAATCAGATCCGGATGGGGGCACGTATTAGTTTTCTTCGATTTTAAGTAGCTTAATGCTTCCTGAGCAGTATTCTTTGTTACAACAGAAGTGGTCAGGTTTGTTTGCTTAATTGCTCTCTCATGAAAGAAGTTATCGTCCGGGTTATCGTCAACCAGCATGATACAATTTAAATTTTTATTCATAGGGCCAGATGGGGAATAGTAAAATAAAATGTTGTTCCTTGACCTAAGGTTTTCCTCGTTTTGAAATGCAATCTAAACGTTAGCGAGGATTAATTCAGCAGGGCGTTTTTCTTTCTATTTGTCTTGTTCGGCACCTATTTCATTTTCCCTGCGTTGGCACGCGAGCTCTAACATAACAGTGATTATTTGCTGTTTGCTTATCCTGGTGTTTCATACCGTTATTAAATGAACGTATTGTCATTCATATAGTAATCATTAACCTGAACCTGCTTACTATACAGGTATCGTGAAATGGAATGTACTACCCTGAGTGGCTTCAGATTCTATCCAGATTTCGCCATGGTGCAGTTGAACTATTTTTTTGCAATTGGCTAGACCAATACCGTTCCCGGCATATTTTTCGCGCGTATGTAAACGTTGAAAGAGATCAAATACACGCTCGAAATGAATTCCCTCAATACCTATACCGTTGTCACTTACTGAAAACTTCCACGTTCCGTTTAATCTTTCAGTACGGATTTGAATTTTGGGACACCTGCCTTTTACGCTGAATTTAATAGCGTTTGTAATAAGGTTTCTAAACAATTGACCCATTTCTACTTCATAGGCATTTAGCATAGGCATTTCACCCACATCGACAATTGCCTTCGAAGTTTTAATCAGGTTTTGGAGTTCACCTAATACTGCATTAACAATTTGCTTGCTGTCAACATACGCTAGTTTTTTGTCACGACCGAGACGTGAAAAATCAAGAAGGGCCGCTACCAATATATTCATTTGCTTTGCTGCGCAATTTATAGAACGAATATATTGCCTGGCGTTTTCATCCAACAGGTGCAAATACTCAAGCTCAAAAACCTCTATATAATTGGAAATTGCGCGCAGGGGCTCTCGAAGATCATGGGATGCGATATAAGCAAATTGCTTGAGTTCTTTGTTAGCCAGCGCTAGCTCGACGGCGCGTTTTTCTTTTTCTTCGTTTTCTATGACAAGCGCTTCATTGGCAAGAATTAAATTCGCTGCTCGTTTTTCTTCCTCGTCATTGTGTAGTGCTAATTGCAAATTTGCATTGACTAACTCCGCGGCTCTTTTTTCTTTTTCTTCATTTTGAAAAACAAGTTCCCGATTAGCCGTTAATAGCTCGGCGGCACGTTGGTTTTTCTCAAAGTTTTGTATGGCAAGCTCTATATTAGCAATGACTAATTCTGCCGCTCGTTTTTCTTTTTCTTTATTCTGAAAAACCAGCTCTGTGTTGGCAATCATTAACTCATTGGCAAGCTTATTTTTCTCTTCATATTGAAAGGCCAGCTCTTTATTGGCAATGATTAATTCATTAGCCCTTTTTTCTTTTTCTTCATTTTGAAAGACAAGTTCAACATTGGCAATGATTAACTCCGCAGCCCGTTTTTCTTTTTCTTCGCTTTGGAAAGCCAATTCAACATTGGCAATAACTAATTCTGCTGCACGGTGTTGTTTTTCTTCACTCTGTACTGCTAGCTCTACGGTGGCCATGGCCAATTCGACGGCACGGCTTTCATTCTTTTCACGCTGAGAAGCAAGTTCTAATTGAACAATGAGTAATTGATGACCTTTCGTATCCTGATTTTTCATAATTAATAACATTAATGACTAGCAACTCCTTCAATTACTAATACTAACAACTTCCTTAGTAACGGATGCGGTAGCATTTCTACTCGTTGATATCTGATTCGACTTACGTGCAATTGCGCCTATCGCCGATGTTGCGAGCCTCAACAAAAATATCCTAATAACGAAAGCCTGCGATTTAAGCCTTGGGAATTCCCATAATCGGGTGATAGTGCAAGTTGGAACCATTTCGACCCGAAAGTGCTATGTTCTTACAAAATAAACTTACATGTTGTCTTGTTCCGGTGATTTGTCATCATTCCTCCCTTTTTATGATACTCTTTTTACTTCTAGCAAAAAAAGGTCTAACTTTGGAGTAAGCTATTCAAGTAATCCTTTCTTTGCTCCCTTAGCTGAGTGGTTGTGTTAATAAACAAAATTTATGGTTCCATCAGATTTTCAATCACATTATTGTCATTGGCGCATTTGCCGGTGGTATGGAAGAGATTAACATATTTTCAGACCGTATGTCATTATAAGGCATTGCCAAGTTTTAGGCGAAAGTGATACATGTTGTTTTAACTCCCGTTAATATGAAAGCAAAAATCAAAACATCCGAGCTCGACTATCCCAACAACCTCGTGGCTGAGCGTAATTCGCTTCAATCTATTATGAATGCTTCACCGGATTTGATGTGGAGTGTCGACACAAATTTCAACGTTCTTTTTTCGAATGAAAGGTATAACAAGACGCTTGGTCCAAGGTTGCTTAAAAATTCAAAAAAAAGCAATGAGGTTCTAGCTTATCAGTTACACTTTTTGTCCCTCTACGAACGGGCACTTTCAGGAGAAACGTTCGTAGGAATGGAGCATACGGAAACACCGGTTGATAAATGGCTTGAAGTCTCCTTTTGCCCAGTTCGTACAGGCGATGCCATTACAGGAGTCTCTTGTTACGGGCATGATGTCACTCCCTTCAAAAAAGAAATTACTCGTCTTAAGTTATTTGAATCTGTGGTCATGAATGCTCCCGACGCGATCTTAATCACAGACGCAAAACCGCTTGATTCATTAGGCCCTAAAATCATTTACGCTAACCATGCGTTGCTGAAAATGACTGGTTACACAAAACAAGAGATCATCGGTCAAACACCAAACTTTTTGACGGGACCAAACTCTGACGGGAAACAATTAGAACGTCTTCGAAAATGCTTTGAAAGCTCGGAGCCATGTGAGATTGAGATTATTAATTACAAAAAAGACGGAGGCGAATTTTGGATTCATGTGGCCATGGCGCCGGTTGCTGATAACAATGGGGTTTTTACGCATTGCATCGCCATTGGCAGAGAGGTAACAGAGCGCTTTAAAAATATTCAATCTATTAAGGAACAAAATTTTAAGTTGAGTGAAATAGCCCGGATCCAGTCTCATGACGTGCGCGGGCCGCTGGCTCGTATAAAAGGACTAATCGATTTGTTAGGCAGCGATTTTCCTTCGATGGACAGCGCCAGCATGGCTGAAATAATAAATTTCCTACGGATTTCTTCAAAGGAAATGGACGATGTAATCAAAAAGATTATTGTCAATACAGAGGAAATCACTGTTATGGAGTGATTCAGCATGAAATTTAATAATCAACAACGCGGATTTAAATTCAATCATTCGCATTCGTTCGTCATATTACCTCTCACTAGACATGAGAGGTGATATATCAAATACTGTTAACCGTTTATGCCGTTCTCAATAACGGAAAAGGGTTCATCATAATTGTTCAAAAGCGCCAGGGTAATCTTCATTCGAACTATTAACCTTCTCTAATCCTTCTTTGTCAAGTTTCATTTAACTTGAGATATGAGGCTTTAAAATCAAATGAAACTT
>CAZAHL010000240.1:0-11387 GCA_964484845.1 uncultured Chryseolinea sp.
AAGTAATTGAGTCTCCTCGATAATCGCTGAAACAACTTGCAGCTCGTAGCTCACCAGACCAAAGGTCTTTTTCTTATCAGCTTCAATATTCCTTCAAAAAATCATCCTTACTTTAGGATGATTTATGAAAGTGCTCATCATTGAAGATAACCTCGAGCTGAACAGGAACATTCAAGAGTTTTTGACGCGAGAGGGTTATGTATGCGAATTGAGCTATAACTGCAACCAGGCGCAGGAAAAATTAATTTCTTTTCAATACGATTGTGTCGTTCTGGATATCATGTTACCCGACGGCAATGGCTTAAGCTTGCTTGAATTTATCAAGGCAAAAAAAATAAAAACCAACGTACTTATCATATCCGCTAAAAATGCCTTGGATGACAAAGTTCATGGCTTGGAGTTAGGAGCAGACGATTACCTGACCAAGCCTTTTCACCTTACGGAATTAAATGCGCGGCTTAAAGCGATTTACCGAAGGAATACTTTACAGGGAGACGATTCGGTTACCTTCAATGAAATTGTGGTCAATACAACAACGCTTGAGGCCCGGGTAAATGATGCATTATTAGATCTGACAAGAAAGGAATTCGATCTCTTGCTCTACTTCATCATCAACAAAAACCGAATTTTAACCCGCCAGTCGTTAGCTGAACATTTGTGGGGCGATTATACCGATAACCTGGCAAATTTTGATTTTGTCTACCAGCACGTGAAGAATTTGCGCAAGAAAATCAGTGTGGCAAATGGCCGTGACTACATCAGTACCGTGTATGGCATAGGTTATAAATTTGATACGAATTTAGCGTGAAACTTATAAACAAATTCACCCTGTGGTATTTTGCCATTTCTACACTGGTACTTTTACTCGGTGGCATCATTGTCTTTTATAAAGTACAGGCAGAAATAGAAAACGAAGTAACACGAAGATTAAAACGTGATATTGATTATACGGCACAGCTACTGGTAAATGGGGCCATCGTTGATTCTCTTCGGAGAGAACAGCTGTTAATAACGGAATTGAATTATAATGAACCCTTGATCGAGCTAAGGACCGTCGATTCCATGGCCCATTATTCACCCGCATTACGATCCCGTGATCGAAAGTTTAGTGTGACATCCTCTTTTAAAATTAAAGGAAAACACTACGCTATCTCGGCGCATAATTTCATCGCCGAACCGGATGAAATTTTTGACGGGGTCTTTTTCTCGTTGGGAGTAACACTGATTATTTTGTTATTATTTGTCGGGTTGGCCGGGAGGTTGATGTCAAAACAAATACTTTCTCCTTTTAACCATCTGGTAAAGTCAATCCAGTCTTTCACACTGAAGCAGAAGGGTCCAATTAAGTTACCCGAAACTGCTTCCTATGAATTTAGGGAGCTAAATCAATTTCTTGAAAAAATGACCACCAAAGCCTTGGAGGACTATAGCGCGTTAAAAGAATTTTCTGAAAACGCATCGCATGAATTACAAACGCCACTTGCCATCATGCGTGGAAAATTGGAGCTCTTGATGGAGACTAATATAAATGAAGAGCAGGCTTCGTTCATTCTTAGCATTCAGAATGCAGTTCAAAAACTTTCTGCCATAAACCAATCGCTTACCCTGCTTACAAAACTGGAGAACCAAGAATATCAGCCACAAAAATTCAATTTCAGCTTATTGGTTGATAAAGCTATTACCGCTTTTCGTGAATTGATTGAAATGAAATCCATTACATTGACAACTAAGGTTGCTCCCAATGTAAATATTAATTTAAATCCAGTTTTGGCGGACATCCTATTTACAAACCTTTTAAACAATGCCATACGGCACAATGTCATCAATGGTTCTATAGACATTACCTTAACTTCGACTTCGTTGGTAATCGAAAACACAGGAGAGCAACCAAAAACGAATATTGAGGAATTGTTTAAGCGTTTTAAAAAAGATGACCAAAGTTCAGATTCAACTGGTCTTGGGCTGGCTATTGTAAAGCAAATATGTGAGCTAAATAATTTTAAGGTCCAGTATCAGTACATGAACGGTATCCATATCTTAAAAATCATTTTTTCCGAGAGATAAACTTCAAATTCTCATCAAAATGATTTTCAAACTTTCGACCCGGTAGCCAGTTATATTTACATGACACGACTTGTTGTATTATTTATTTTCGTTAGCACCGTGGTATTCGGCCAGGACGCTCAACAAGAAGCTCTCATTTCCGGGACGATTTTGGATGAGAAAAAAAATGCCGTACCGTATGGAAATGTATCCATTCACAATCCATCAGATTCCACCCTTATAACGGGAGGTGTATCCGATGATCAGGGAAAATTCAACATCCCAATACGACCAGGTAACTATTATGTCAGGGTAAGTTTCCTTTCTTATGAGGAAAGAATAATACCAAACATCATGATAGCGGGAGAAAATGTTAATCTTGGCACTGTTGTTCTTAAAGAGAACTCCCAAGTTCTGAACGAGCTAGTTGTTCGCGGTCAAAAGGATCAGATGGAACTCCAGCTAGACAAACGCGTTTTTAATATTCAAAAAGATCTTAGTAATGTGGGTCGGAATGCGTCAGACATACTCGGCAATTTACCGTCCGTAACGGTGGATGTAGACGGTACTGTTAGTTTACGCGGAAGCGAGAATGTACGAATATTAATTGACGGCCGCCCATCTGGGCTTACTTCGAGGGATCCTGAAGCGTTGCGTATGTTGCAAGGTAATCTCATTGAAAGCATTGAAGTTATTACTAACCCTTCGTCACGCTATGATGCTGCAGGAGAAGTGGGGATCATTAATATTATTTTGAAAAAGAATAAGGACAAAGGTATCAACGGCAATTTTACAGCAAATCTTGGGCACCCGGCTTTATATGGAGGCGCTTACAGCATTAATTTAAGGAAAAAGAAAACTAATTTATTTTCAAGCTATGGCATCGATTATAACCGTGGCCCTGGACGAGGTACTTCTTATCAGCGCAACTTAACCGAAGACACGGATGCTAATTTTATCTATACGCAGGATAATGTTCGATCGCGGGGAGAATTATCTCATAATTTTATTATCGGGATGGATTACTTTTTGACGGATAAAAGCTCCATCACCGGATCTTTCTTATATAATACTTCCACGGGTTTGAACAAAGCTGTAACCACCTACAATGATTTTGATGGCAACGATCAGCTAATGAGAACGGTTGTCCGGAGTGAGCGTGAAGCAGAGGACGAAGAGAATATCGAAGGATCCCTGAGTTATAAAAAGGAATTTAAAAAGAAGGGCCAGACCTTTACAACGGATTTTAAATGGATTAAAAGCAACGATAATGAAAATACGGAATATAGGGAATCCATAAACGAAGGCCCCGATTCATTGCAACGTTCTATCAATTTCGCCAATGAGTTAAACTGGCTTCTCCAAGCTGACTACTTGCATCCCTTCGGTACGAAAGGAAAGGCTGAGATTGGATTTAAGACGTCAACGCGCATTATTAACAACAGGTATAGCCTCGAAAATCAAGATGATGATTTGACATGGATCGCGGATCCAGCTTATACCAATAAATTAATCTATACGGAAAGAATTCACGCCGCTTATGTTATGGCGAATAATACCTTTGGCAAGCTTTCCATCCAGACAGGCTTGCGCGGTGAATTTTCAGATATTACTACGGAATTGACGGAGACGAACGAAGTAAATCCCCGCGACTATTTTAATTTATTTCCAAGTGCCAGCCTTTCATACAAGGTAAAGGACAACAAAACACTGCAGTTGAGTTACAGCTACCGCATAAGCCGTCCTGATTTCAGAGAGTTACTTCCTTTTTCTGATTTTAGAGATCCGCGGGTTTTGTTTACAGGAAACCCGAATTTGCGACCAGTCTATACAAACTCCATCGAAACAGGCTACTTACTGGATTGGGAAGGCGGATCCATTCTTTCCAGTGTTTATTACCGGAAAAGGACAGATGTAATACAACGGATCATCACGCCTCCTGACTCTTCAGGACGTTCGAGAATCACACCCATTAACCTCGCTCATGAAAATGCCTACGGTGTCGAGTTGAATTTGTCGTTAACCATTCAAGACTGGTGGCGCATTAATAGCAGCGGTAATTTTTACCGCGCCATTATGAAAGGCGTTTACGAAGACGATGTGTTGGAAAGTGATACGTATACATGGAATACACGAACGACCTCAAAAATGACATTATTTAAAAAAATGGAATTCCAGACTTCCTTCAACTATCGGGCACCCCGAATTACCACTCAAGGAAAGGATTTGTCAATGTATTCCGTAGATCTTGGACTTTCACGTGATATTTTTAAGGGTAAGGGAACGATTACAGCCAATGTTCGTGATCTATTAAATTCCCGCAAGAGAAGGTCTATCATTGATCGTGATGGCTATTACTCGAATTCCGAATTTCAGTGGAGGACGCGGCAGTTTACGCTGACGTTCTCTTACCGGTTAAATAGCAATAAGGAAAAGCAAAATAAAAGAGAGGATGAAGGTAGGGGAGAAGAGGAATTTTGAAATCGTTCCCTGTCTTTACCCAACAGATTATTTCCGTATAAATCTTCTTTCCCCCTTTTTGTCATCGCACCAATTGATGTCGTATGCAAATCATCAAATTGGGTAAGTATATGGGCAGAATTCCAACGAATAGTGACAAAATCACCTTGTGCAAACGTATACACAACAAAAAAATAAAATTGTAGGTTATTTTTTGATCCTGTTTCAAAAATTCTGATAGATTTGGGCGCAAAATTGATTTAAAATTATCCCTTATGGCCCACCTACGATTTGAAGCTCTAAAAAAATTGAGCGAACGTTCCCGAGTACATGTCGATCTACCAAGCCCAAATGTTTCCAAGTTTTTTGGAGAAAACGTATTTAGTGCTGAAGAGATGCGTGGTACACTTGCCCCTGCTGTCTACAAAAAAGTAAGCCAGGCTATTAAAAATCACGAAAAAATTGACGAAACTATTGCCGATGCTGTTGCAGCCGCAGCAAAATCCTGGGCTATCGCTAAGGGCGCATCGCATTTTACACACTGGTTTCAACCGATGACCGGTGGTACAGCAGAAAAGCATGATTCTTTCTTTGATGCGCTTGCTGGTATTGAAAAATTTAAAGGAAGCGAATTGGTTCAGCAAGAGCCCGATGCTTCGTCATTTCCAAGCGGTGGAATTAGAAGTACATTCGAAGCACGCGGCTATACAGCATGGGATCCAACATCCCCTATGTTCCTTTATGGAAAGACGCTCTGTATACCTACGATTTTTGTTTCGTACACAGGAGAAACATTAGATACAAAAGCTCCCCTGTTAAAAGCATTAAAAGCGGTTGATAAAGCGGCTACTAGCGTATGTCAGCTTTTCGACAAAGACATTCAGCATGTCGTAGCCTCGCTGGGAGCGGAGCAAGAATATTTTGTTGTTGATAAAGCGTTGTTCGATGCCCGTCCTGATTTAGTGATGGCTGGACGTACCGTCTTCGGACATCCACCGGCACGTGGCCAGCAAATGGAAGATCATTATTTCGGATCGATCCCTCCGCGTGTATACGACTTCATGAAGGATTTTGAAATCGAGTCCTGGAAGTTGGGTATTCCCGTTCGTACACGTCACAATGAAGTTGCTCCAAGTCAGTTTGAAGTTGCTCCTTTATTTGAAGAAGTGAACGTAGCCAACGATCACAATCAGCTTATGATGGATGTGATGTCAAGAATTGCCGACAAACATAATTTACGTGTATTGTTCCATGAAAAACCGTTCGCTGCATTGAACGGTACCGGTAAGCATAACAACTGGTCGTTGATAACAGACACAGGAGTAAACCTGTACGCCCCAACCAGCAGCGCCCGCGATAATCTGATGTTCTTAACTTTTTTTGTAACGACTATAAAGGCAGTACATGAACACGCAGATCTGCTTAGGGCAAGTATTGCAACGCCAGGTAACGACTTCCGATTAGGAGCAAACGAGGCTCCTCCTGCAATCATGTCTGTTTTCATTGGTTCTCAGATGACGGCTGTTCTTGATGAGTTGGAGAATATAGGAAATGTGAAGATCGAAAAGGGTGACAACATGTACATGAAGCTTGGCATCGATCAGATTCCTGAAATTATTCTGGATGCTACAGATCGTAACCGTACTTCGCCTTTTGCTTTCACCGGTAACAAATTTGAATTCAGGGCTGTCGGAGGAAGCGATAATTGCGCCGTAGCCATGACAGCATTGAATACGATCGTAGCAGATCAGTTGGAAAAATTCCACGATGCAGTGACTAAAGAAGTAGAAAAAGGAGAAGAAAAGCGCTTGGCCATTGTCAACGTATTAAGAAAATATATCAAAGAATCAAAAGATGTGCGTTTTGAAGGGGATGGTTATTCTGACGAATGGGTAACAGAAGCTGCTAAACGTAAACTTGGAAACGTTAAGAACATGGTTCGCGCTTTGGAGGCTTACCTGACCAAAAAATCCAAAGATCTTTTTGAACGTCACGGTGTGATCTCTCACGTGGAGAATGAAGCACGTGTTGAAATCAGATTGGAATCTTATATTAAACGTGTCCAGATCGAAGCCAGAGTAATTGGTGATTTAGCAATGAATCACATTATTCCTACAGCCATTGCCTATCAGAATAAGCTGATAATTAACGCAAATGGTTTGAAAGGCCTGGGAGTAGACAATACAGCTGTTGTTCAGACGATTAAAGAAATGTCAGGTCACATTGAAGTAATAAAAGCCAACGTGCGCGCGATGATTGATGAGCGTAAACGTCTCAACAAAATTGGCGACACCCACAAGCGTGCTATCGGTTATTGCGATGAGATCAAAGAAAAATATTTCGAAGTAATCCGCGATTCAGTTGATAAACTTGAATTGCTTGTAGACAACGAAGATTGGCCTTTGGTGAAATACAGAGAGTTATTGTTCTTGCGTTAACGAAGTAGTCAGCCTTAAATAAAAAACGGGTCCTCTTAAAGGGAGCCCGTTTTTTTTATACATTTCTATCTTGCATAAAATCATTATCCATTTATTCCTATGCGCAGTATTAACTTGATCTTTTTTCTGTTCGTTGCATGGAGTGTATCTGCCCAGAAAAAGATTGTTCAAAAAATAGAACAATCTGTTACGGCACGTGAGATAGAAGCGCACTTGTCGTTTCTTTCTGCCGATGAAATGAGAGGGCGCGATACAGGCTCTCCTGAAATTGATATTGCAGCCAATTATCTAACCGCTCAATTAAAAATTTTCGGAGCGAAGCCCGTACAAAATGATATGAGCTACTTTCAGCAGGTTTTGCTTGAGAAGATTTCTGCTCCAAAGAGCGCATCGTTAATTGTGGGGTCGGATAGTTTTAAATTGAAGGAAGATTTATTGTATCTCGGGGGAAGCAGCGTAGCGTTTGACGGTGATATCATTTTTGTAGGATATGGAACAAATGCGGATTTCGAAAAAGTAGATGTGAAAGGTAAAATTGTTGTTGCTTTTGCTGGAAGTAACGATAGTACCAATGCTACTCAGGGTCTTTTTACCGATTCACCTGCGAAAGGAAAAATCGCATCCAGCCACGGCGCTTCGGCTTTTATAGAGATTATGTCGTTACCTGGATTACCCTGGCAATCTTTGACGAATCGTCTTTCTGCCGATCGAATGACTACCAAAAAAGAAAATCAAAATTCACTGCCCCATTTATTTTTGAAAAAGACCGACCGGCCTGCAATTGCAGCGTTGATTGGGTCTGGTAAATCAACTGGTAGATTAAGGCTCGAAACCCTCACACCAACATTGATTGCTGCAAAAAATGTAGCCGGCGTAATCGAGGGAAAGGACCCTTCGCTTAAAAACGAATGGATCATAATTTCTGCACATTATGATCACATAGGAGTAAAAAAAAATCAAGGCCAGGATTCTATTTATAATGGCGCTAGAGACAATGGGATAGGAACTGTTGCGCTCTTACAAGCCGCAAAATTCTTAAACGAAAATCGTCCGAAAAGATCGGTTTTAATTCTTGCACTAACAGGCGAAGAGAAAGGATTATTAGGGAGTGATTGGTATGCTAATCATCCCCTGATACCGCTAAAGCAAACGGTCTTTGATATTAATTGTGATGGTGCGGGGTATAATGATAAAACGATCATCTCACTCATTGATTTAAATCGAACTTCGGTCGATGAATTAATAGCAAAGGCCTCACAAACTTTTGGACTCGGGCTAAAAGGCGATCCTGCCCCTGGACAAAATTTATACGAGCGTTCTGACAACCTTAACTTTGCAGTAAAGGGGATACCCTCCGTAAACGTAGCACCCGGTGTGAAAGCATTCGATCAGGAGCTTATGAAATATTACCACCAGGCGGCGGATGAAGTAAGTACAATGGATATGAATTATGTGGAAAAATTCCAGCGATCTTTTATTTATGCCGCATATCTAATTGCAAATGCAACCGAAAGGCCAACGTGGAAGAAAGGCGATAAATTTGAAGCTGCAGGAAACAAATTGTACTCCAATGACTAATGGGCGAGTAATTCTCCTTTTTTTGTTGAGGCTTTGTTGAGGCTATTTAAAATAGCCTCGTGAATTAATTCTGGATTGCTCCAGGGAACGAAGTGGTCCATATTTTCTACCAGAACAAAGTCTACTGGTGCATTTATCAACATCTTTTTAGCAAAGTCAGCATTTGCAGCAGGTACAAATACATCTTTTTTCCCTTGGATGACAATTACGGGACACTTTATTTCTTTCCAGAGTGGAAGCAATTTTTCAAGTTCAGGCTTCAGGTGATAAATCTCTTCGTTCGAGGCGCGAAATGAATTAGGCAATATCCAACTCAGGAAAGGAGTTGCCAACGGAGCGCGGAACCAGGTTTCATTGGGTTCCAATTCCGGATCAATTGAACCAGCCACCATTATCAGACCATCCACTAGCTCGGGGTAATCGATTGCCATACGCGCAATTAACGGACCACCTAACGAATGCCCTACCAGGATGATAGGCCTGTTCGTTTTATACTCCTCCAGGATGGGTTTTAGGATTTCACTCTGTTTTTTCAGCGATGGTTCCCCGTTACCAAAGTTGGAGTACCCAAAGCCTGGACGGTCGGTGGTAATCATCAATGCATTTGAAAGCAACGTGCTGTCTACAAGGAAATCAATAAAGGCGCTCAAGGATCCCGGCGAGCCATGTAAAAAAAGGACGAGAGGCTTTGAAGGATCGCCCGCTTTGACATAGTGAAGTTCGCGAAACCCGACTTTATAGGAATGCTGCGATGCTTTTACTTTATTTTTTTCAAAGAAGGTTTCAATTTCTTTAGGACTCATGCGGAAAGTCATGCAAGAGTGAAACACAGTCATTATTCCGAGAAATAAAACAACAATGGTCCATCGGATTTTTCTACCGATCCTGATATTCATTTACTGAATATTAAGAAGCTTCTTATATTGAGCGCTGGCGTGAAGAATATCGGTCGCCGTTTTAATATCCTTATCGTATTTAAATCCTGCTTCCACACTTCCCCGTTCAAGATGATATCGGGAGACGATTTCGCTTTCGAGCAACATTTTGATCTCATCCTTGTGAAGGACTAATTCATTTTTTTTGCTTTCTGCAATACGTGTGCTCACCAGGTCAAGCTGGCTTTTTAAATCCGCAAAGTATTTTTCTTTTTTTGCCTCCTCCGTGAATTGCTGCAATTGATACTCCATGTAAGACTTGTACGCATAATTTTTATTTTTCATCCAGGACAAAAATTGTTGATACTCGTCATCGCTTAGGCTGAATGACCTGGAATCAACGGGCTCCGTGCGCTTAGAGACATACTGTGTCGCATAATCAAATAAAAATCCTTTCTCAAACAGCACTTGAGTCAACATATGTGCTTCGGGATTTTGAGTTTTAATATCCGGATCTATACCTCCACCATCGTAAACAACGCGTCCATTGGTGGTCTTAAATTCTTTCTTCAGGGAGTCTGGAATTGAACCCACACTTCCATCATCCCGGCGATGTCCGTAATCCAGCACTTGAATGCAACGGCCTGTGGGCGTATAATATTTAGCCGTGGTAACCTTAAGTTGAGAATTATATGATAAAGGGCGGCTTACCTGCACCAATCCTTTGCCATAGGATTTTTCTCCGATAACAATGGCGCGATCATAATCTTGCAACGTGCCGGCCACAATTTCCGAAGCTGACGCACTGCCGCGGTTTATCAAAACTGTGACAGGTATTTCAATATCGATCGGGAGATTCAAGGTTTCGTAACTTAAATTGTTTTCCGGGATTTTTCCCTTCGTACTTACGACAAGCTTTCCTTTCGGGAGGAATAGATTGGTAATATTTACGGCTTCAATTAACAAGCCGCCTGGATTTCCACGCAAGTCAATTACAACACCCTTTGCACCTTTATCTTTAAGAATTATCAACGCATTTTTAACTTCCTTAGCTGCATCCGGGGTAAAGTCTGTTAGCTGAATATAGGCTATGTCATTGTCGATCATGCCTGAATAGGGGACGTTTGTCAGCTTTATTCTTTCACGTTTAAATTGCAGCTTTATTGGTTCTTCAATTCCATAACGTTTCACGGTAAGCGATACCGGGGTGCCTACCTGTC
This sequence comes from uncultured Chryseolinea sp., assembly GCA_964484845.1. Classification (GTDB taxonomy): domain Bacteria; phylum Bacteroidota; class Bacteroidia; order Cytophagales; family Cyclobacteriaceae; genus Chryseolinea. The sequence continues at coordinate 10,615 of CAZAHL010000240.1, forward strand.
CTTTCATTACTTGTCCTGATTCTTCACGTGAAAGTTTGGAAAGGCTGATGTCGTCGATTTTTACAATCTCATCTCCAATTTTTAATCCCCCTTTTTGTGCGCCGAACCCTTCCATGAGCATCGTTACTACCGTGCGGTTTCCGATTTCGCGGGTTATGGCTCCAATTCCACCATATTGTCCCGTGTTAACGGTTCGGAAATCCTCTACTTCATCTTCCGGAATATAGTTTGTGTAGGGATCCAGCGACCCAAGCATAGCATCAATACCGGTCCGGACCAGCTTATTGGGATTGACTTCCTCAACGTATAGCGCGTTTACTTCTTTAAATAGGGTAGCAAAAATATCCAGGTTCTTGGCTATTTCGAAGTAGCGTTCAGCTGGATTGGTGAAGGAAAGAGCGGCAACGAGTGCCAACAGGGATGCAAACCAAAAAATCTTTTTTTTCATATCGTAGGATCACAGAAGAAACGAAACAACACCACAAATAGTTTGAAAAAGCAATTTACCTGAAATAGAAGACTTTTATACACTAATTTGAGGGGAAATCTCACCAATTTGACGAAAGGGCAGCGGGTAATCTTTCCCTTTCTAACTAACAAAAATGGTTGCTGAACGGTATTTTTGAGTTAACTCCACGCTTTTTTTAAGAATCTTAACCAATTTCCATGCATCACATTTGCAATATCAGCAGGGGTATAACCCCGGCCAGAAAGCATGTCTGGTAGTTTTTGAAGATCCGCAATGGTTTCTATGTCATACGGGCTTTGTTCTT